>VGEV01000063.1 GCA_016869175.1 Alphaproteobacteria bacterium | reverse complement strand
GGCGGGCGTGGCGCCTCCCTGCTCTCGTGAAGGACCGGCTTAGACAACCAAATCCTGAACGAAATCAGTGAGCTATGCTACACCCGCCGCACCGATACGGCCCGCGTCACGAATAATCCAGGATAGGGGATTCTACGATGGACCCGGTCGAATTGCGCCCGCTCGGCCGGCGCGGCCTGAAAGTCACGCGTTTCGGCTTCGGTGCCGGCTATTTGGGCGACCCGATGGAGGCGATCCCCGAAACGCAGGCCGAGGCGACGCTGGCCGCCGCCTATCACGCCGGCGTGGGCTTCTTCGACACCGCGCCCTGGTATGGCAACACGCTAAGCGAGCATCGGGTCGGGCACTACTTGCGCCAGCAGCCGCGCGCCAGCTTCGCCCTGTCCACCAAGGTCGGCCGCACCTACCGCCGGCCGGCCAACCCGACCGGCTTCAGCTTCCCCCGTTGGCAAGGCGGTCTGCCGTTCGAGCTCACCTTCGACTACCGGCGCGATGCCGTGCTGCGTTCCTATGAGGACAGCCTGCAAAGGCTGGGCCTCAACACGGTCGACGCTCTCGTCATCCACGATCTAGACCCGCGCCAACAGCAGAGCGAGGAGGGGGTGAGGAAGCGCCTGGTCGAGCTGGACGCCGGCGGCGGCTACGCCGCGTTGCGCGAGTTGCTCGAGCGGGGGGAAATCCAGGCGATCGGTGCCGGCATCAACCACCTGGGCATGATCCCGCGCTTCCTGGAGCGCTTCGACCTCGACTATTTCCTGGTGGCCATGCCCTACACGTTGGCCTTGCAGGAGGCATTGCCGACGGAGCTGCCGCTTTGTCAGGCGCGCGGCGTGCAGGTGGTGATCGGCGCGGTGTTCGCCAGCGGGATCCTGGCGACCGGCGCCAAGCCGGGCGCGCTCTTCCGCTACCAGCCGGCGGAGGAGGCGGTGCTGCGCAAGGTGGCGGGGATCGAGGCGGTCTGCGCCCGGCATGGCGTGCCGCTGGCGGCGGCGGCCTTGCAGTTTCCGTTGCACCATCCGGCGGTGGCGGCGATCATTCCGGGCGCCAACGCGGCTCGGCAGGTGCGCGAGAACCTGGCGCATATGCGGGTCGCGATACCGGCTGAAATGTGGCGCGAACTCAAACACGAACGGCTGATCGACCCGGCCAGCCCCACGCCCTGAACGCCCGCGAGGCCACCATGCGTTTCGGATTGTCCTTTCCGCAGAACGAAATCGGCAACGATCCCGCCGCCATCCGCGACCTGGTGCAGAGCGCGGAAGGGCTGGGCTATGGCTTTGTCACCCTTATCGATCACGTTTTGCAGACGCGGACGGCGAAGGGTCCGGCGATGGCCGCCCTCTATACGCGCGACAAGCCGTTCCACGAGGTGTTCACGCTGGCGGCCTTCCTGGCCGGGGTCACCAGCAGCATCGTGCTGACCCCAGCCGTGCTGGTGCTGCCGCAGCGCCAGACGGCGGTGGTGGCGAAACAGGCGGCCGAGGTCGACGTGTTGTCGGGCGGTCGCTTCCGGCTGGGCATCGGCATCGGCTGGAGCGAGGCGGAATACGAGGCGGTCGGCCAAAGCTTCAAGACGCGCGCCCGCCGGGTGGAGGAGCAGGTGGCGGTGCTGCGCGCGCTCTGGTGCAACGAGACCATTACCTTCAAAGGGCGCGAGCACGACATCGACGATTGCGGCCTCAACCCCCTGCCGATGCAGCGGCCGATCCCGATCTGGTTCGGTGGCGCCGCCGACGCGGCGCTCTCCCGGCTGGGGCGGCTGGGCGACGGCTGGTATGCCTTTCCGCGCATGCCGGCCGATGCGCCGGACACGTTGCGGCAATTCTCCCTGGTGCGCGCTGCCGCCAAGGCCGCCGGGCGCGACCCCGCGCGGCTCGGCATCAACGCCACGGTCTATGCCGGCGAGGGCGGCTCGCAGGCCTGGCTCGCCGAAGCGCGCAAGTGGCTGGCCGCCGGCGCCACGGAGATCACCTTTCGCACGCAAGGGCTGGGCAAGATCGACAATCACCTGGATGCCTTGCAGCGCTTCGCCGCGACCGTGAAGGCAGCCTGACATGCTGGCCAGCGCAGAAGGGATCCTGACCACCCATATCGGCAGCCTGCAACGCGACGAGGCCCTGGCCGACCTGCTGGTGACCGAGGGTGCCGGCAAGCCGATCGACCGCCGGCGCCTGGCCGAGCTGGCCGAACGGGACATGGACCGCGTGGTGGCGAACCAGCTGGCGGCGGGCATCGACATCGGCAACGACGGCGAAGTCGGCCGCAGCAGCTTCTTCGGTTACGTGGCGGGGCGCATGCGCGGCTTCGGCGGCACCTCCAGGCGCCGGCCGATCCTGGACATGCAGCACTTCCCGCAATGGTGGGCGGGATTGCAAAAGCGCGGCGTGCGCCGCATCAACGCCTACGGCCAGCCGGCGGCGATCGGCGAAGTGCATTATGACGACCTCTCGGGCGTGGCCGAGGAATGCGCCGCCTTCGCCCGCTCGCTCGGCCGACAGAAAGGCCGATTCTCGGAAACCTTCATGACCGCCGTGGCGCCGGGCTTTCTTGCCTGCGCCATGGAGAACCAGCATTACGCCAGCCACGAAGCCTATGTCTTCGCGCTGGCCCGCGAACTGCGCAAGGAATACGAGTACATCGTCGGTCAGGGCCATCTGCTGCAGATCGACAGCCCGGATTTCGGCATCGAGAGCGGTGGCTTCTTCCAGGACCACACGAAGGCGCAGTTCCTGGCCGTCATGGAGATGCATGTCGCGGCGCTGAACGAGGCGCTGGCGAATGTCCCGGCCGATCGGGTGCGCTTCCATGCCTGTTTCGGCAACCGCGACAGCCCGCATTTCTTCGACCTGCCGTATGACGACCTGTTGCCGCCGATGTATGGCGTGAAGGCGGGTGCTCTGGCGCTGCCCTTCGCCAATCCCCGGCACGCGCACGAGATCGACTACCTGAAGAAGCTGCCGCTGCCCGACGGCATGCTGCTGGCGGTGGGCGTGATCGAGACGACGCACAACTATGTCGAGCATCCGCTGCTGGTGGCCGAGCGCCTGGAACGCGCGGTCCGCGCGGTCGGCGACCGGACGCGCGTCATCGCCTGCACCGATTGCGGCTTCGGCACGCTGGCGGGCGACAGTTTCGTGACACCCGACGTTACCTGGGCCAAGCTGAAAGCGATGCGTGAAGGCGCCGAAATCGCCAGCAAGCGGCTATGGGGGTAGGGCGATGACGCTGTTCGCTGCCGGCACCGCCGGCAGCCTGCCGAAGCCCTTCTGGCTGGCCGAGCCGGGCAAGCTGTGGCCGGCCTGGCGGGTGGGCGGCGAAGCGTTGGCCGAGGCCAAGCGCGACGCGACGCTGCTCTGGCTGAAGGCGCAGGAGGATGCCGGGCTCGACGTGCTGACCGACGGCGAACAGTCGCGCCAGCATTTCGTGCACGGCTTCCTGGAGTTCGTCGACGGCATCGATTTCGTCAACAAGGTCAAGCGCGGCATCCGCGATAACCGGTACGAGGCGATGCTGCCGCGCATCGTCGGGCAGCTCGGCCTGAAGGGCCGGGCGCATGGCGAGGAGGCGCGGTTCTGCCGCCGCCATACGACGCGCAAGCTCAAATTCACCCTGCCGGGGCCGATGACCATCGTCGATACCGTGGCCGACGAGCACTACGGCGAACGCGCCAAACTGGCTCTGGCCTTCGCCGAACTGCTGAACCAGGAGGCCCGCGCGCTGGCGGCCGACGGCGTCGATGTCATCCAGTTCGACGAGCCGGCCTTCAACGTCTATGGCCAGGCGGTGCTCGATTGGGGGATCGGGGCGCTGCATCGGGCGATCGAGGGGCTTGCTTGCACCACCGCCGTGCACATCTGCTACGGCTACGGCATCCAGGCCAATATCGACTGGAAACAGGGCCTGGGGCCGGAATGGCGGCAATACGAGACGATCTTTCCGGCGCTGGCGAAAAGCCGCCTCGACCAGGTTTCGCTCGAATGCGTGCACAGCCGCGTGCCGCCCGACCTGATGGGGTTGCTGGCCGGCAAGGACGTGCTGGTCGGGGTGATCGACGTTGCGACCGACCGCGTGGAGACGCCCCAGGAAGTGGCCGAGACGATCGGCCGCGCGCTTGCCTACGTGCCCAAGCGGTACCTGCTGCCTTGTACGAATTGCGGGCTGGCGCCCATGCGCCGCTACATCGCGCTGGCCAAGCTGGAAGCGCTCGGTGCCGGCGCGGCGATCGCCCGGCAACGTTTCGGTTAGCGGATCGGCCGAATGGGAGGCGACCCGGCCGGTTGGGCGCTCGACCCGGTGCGGCGATGGGTTGATGGTTCGATCGAACCGCCGCTTGGGCGCCAAGCGGCGGCACCGTATCGCTAGCCGACCCGCGGGACGGCGAACGGTTCGGCCACGGTTGGGCCGTCGCCCGCCACGGTGGTGCGCACCATGGTGCGGCGCTGAAGGCCATAAGGGTAGGGGCGACCGCGATGCAGCATGACGCGGTTGTCCCAAATCACGAGATCGTTGGGCCGCCAGCGATGGCTGTGGACGAAGCGGGGTTGCGTGGCGAAGGCCACCAGTTCCTCGATCAGCGCCCGCCCCTCGGCCGCCGCCACACCTTCAACCGCCATGGCGTGCGAGCCGACGTAAAGCGCTTTTTCGCCACTCGCCGGGTGCGTCCGCACCATCGCCTGGCGGACCGGCGGCAGGGTGCCGAGTTCTTCCGGCGTCAGCATGGCGGGATCGATCTGCCCGCGCAAATGGGCCTAATGGTGGTTGGCGATGCGGCCCTCGACGCGCGCCTTGAGGGCTGGTGGCAGCGCGGCATAGGCGGCACGCATGCTAGCGAACTCCGTTTCGCCGCCCTCCGCCGGCACCTCGCGTGCCGAAAGCAGCGAGGCCAAGGCCGGCACCGGCTTGAACGAACTGTCGGAATGCCAGAGCTGGTTGGCGGGGTCGGTCAGCACCTGGCGGTGGCTGGGCGCCACCGGCCGGCCGTCGGGGCCGATATTGCTCAGCGTGACGACCGGCGTGCCGGCGCCGATGGAGGACACCTTGGTCGGCTCCAAGGGGCCGAAATGCCGGCTGAACGCCACCTGGGCGTCGTTGTCGAACGGCTGATCGTGAAAACGTCAGCAGCGAGTGCCGCTCGAAGGCGTCGCGGATCGGCGCGAATTCGGCCTGGGTCATGGGCCGGGTCAGGTCGATCCCGGTTACCTCGACGCCGAACAGCGGATGCAGCGGACGTAACCTCAGCATGGCCGGCTCCCGCGCCTTGACTCGTCACCCGCCCTCGATCGCCGGCATGAAGCAGACCTCGCTGTGGACGCCAACTTCCTCCAGCAGGGCGTTCTGATAGATCTCGCCATCGATCGCCACGGCGACGCCGTGCGACAGGTGCTGGCCGATGCCGGGGTAACGCTCGTCCAGGTGGCGGATGAGGTGCCGGATCGTCAGGCCCGGCACCTCGTGTTCCACCTTGCCGCCCGCATAGAGGTCGGCGAACGAAGGCGTCAGAATGACCCGCGGCAAGCAGTGCCCCGCGTCACTCCGCCGCCATCTTCGGCCGCGCCGCGTCCATGGCCGCCGACAGGCGCGGCGGCGACATCGGCAGGTCGAGCATGCGCACCCCGGTCGCCCGGGCGACCGCGTTGCCGATGGCCGCCATCGGCGGCACGATCGGCACTTCGCCGACGCCGCGCACGCCATAGGGGTGCATCGGGTTCGCCACCTCGACCAGGATGGTCTCGATGCGCGGCAGGTCGGAGGCCACCGGCATGCGGTAATCCAGGAAGCCAGGATTCTCCAGCTTGCCCTTGGCGCTGTAGATGTACTCCTCGTTCACCGCCCAGCCGATGCCCTGCACGGCGCCGCCCTGCAACTGCCCCTCGACATAGCTCGGATGCACGGCGGTGCCGACATCCTGCACCGCGGTGAAACGGTCGACGACGACGATGCCCGTGTCACGATCGACCTTGAGGTCGACGATGTGCACCCCGAAGCCCGGGCCGGCGCCTTGTGCGTTCAACTGGCCATGGCCATTGATCGGCCCGCCGGTCTTGCCGGCCATGGCAGCCAGTTTGGCGAGCGACAGCGGCTCCTGCTGACCGACGTTGGTGGAGGCGGGCTTGGCTTCGCCGTTCTCCCAGACCACCGCGTCGGGCTCGACTTCCCAGATTTTCGCCGCGCGTTTCTTCAATTCGCGCACCACATCGCGCGCCGCCTCGACCACCGCCAGACCGGTGGCAAAGGTGACGCGGCTGCCGCCGGTCAGGAAGTTGAAGCCGATCGAGCTGGTATCGGCGACGATCGGGCGGACCTTGGTGTAGTCGATGCCCAGTTCCTCCGCCGCCATCATTGCCAGAGAGGCGCGGCTGCCGCCGATATCCGGGTTGCCGGAGATGATGGTGACGGTGCCGTCCTCGCCCACATGCGCGGCGGCACTGCTGTCGCCGCCGATGTTGAACCAGAAGCCGGCGGCGATGCCGCGGGCAAACCCGGGCTTCAACGGCGACTTCCAATGGTCCGAGTTCTTCGCCGCTTGCAGGCATTCCTCGAACCCAATGGTGTTGAAGGTCGGCCCGTAATGGGTCTTGGTGCCTTTCTTGGCGGCATTCTTCAGGCGCAAGTCGATCGGGTCGATGCCCAGTTCCTGGGCCAGGATGTCCATCGCCGACTCGACACCCCAAGCCAGGATCGGCGCGCCCGGCGCCCGGTAGGCCGCCACCTTCGGCCGGTTGCTGACCACGTCATAGCCGATCACGCGGATGTGGTCGACGTCGTAGCAGGCGAAGCTGCACATGCAGCCCTGGCCGACCGGCGAGCCCGGAAAGGCGCCGGCCTGCAAGGCCGCGGTGCAGTCGGCCGCCACCAAGCGGCCGTCCCTGGTGGCGCCCAGCCTGACCTTGACCATGCCGCCCGAGGTGGGGCCGGAGGCGCGGAACACCTCCTCGCGGCTCATCACCATCTTCACCGGCTTGCCCGTCTTCTGCGACAGGCGGATGGCAACCGGCTCCAGATAGACCACCGTCTTGCCGCCGAAGCCGCCGCCGATCTCCGAGGGCGTCACACGGATGTGCGAGGTTTCCAGGTTGAGCAGCCGCGAGCAGAAGCCGCGCACCGTGAACTGGCCTTGCGTGGTGCACCAGACCTGCACCTGGCCGTCCTCGGCGGCGCTGGCCAGCACCGCATGCGGCTCGATATAGCCCTGGTGCACCGGTGCCGTATGGAAGGTGCGCTCCACCACCAGCTCGGCCTTCTTGAAGCCGGCCTCGATATCGCCCTTGGCGAAGGCGATGCGCTTGGCGATGTTGGACGGCTTGGTCGGCTTGGGCTCGACGCCCTCGGTGCGGATGTGATCGTGCAGGATGGGCGCGTCGTCCTTCATCGCCGCCTCGACGTCGATCACGTGCGGTAGCACCTGGTAATCGACCTTGATCAGGCCGAGCGCTTCCTTGGCGATCGCCTCGGTGGTGGCGGCCACCGCGGCCACCGCATGGCCGTCATAGAGCGCCTTCTCGCGCGCCATCACGTTGCGGGTGATGTCGCGCAGGTTGACCAGCATCTCGCCGGCCGAAACGATCTGGTTGGGCTGCTCGGGGAAGTCCTTGGAGGTGACGATCGCCTTCACCCCTGGCAAGGCCGCCGCTTTGGACACGTCGATCGACTTGATGATGGCGTGCGCGTGCGGGCTGCGCAGCACCTTGCCCACCAACTGGCCAGGCATGTTGAAGTCCGCACCGAAGCGGGCGCGGCCGGTCACCTTGTCGGCGCCGTCGGGTCGGTTCGGACGGGTGCCGATCCACTTGTAGCGATGCTCGCCCATGATCAATCTCCCTATTTCCGCAGGTCGGCGGCCACTTCCATGACCGCCTGGATGATCTTGTCGTAGCCGGTGCAGCGGCAGAGATTGCCGGCCAGCCAATAGCGCAGCTCATGCTCGCTGGGCTTCGGATTGCGCTCGAGCAGGGCCTTGGAGGCGACCAGGAAGCCCGGCGTGCAGATGCCGCATTGCAGGGCCGCCAGCTCGATGAACTTCTGCTGCAAGGGATGCAGATGGTCGCCCTGCGCCATGCCCTCGATGGTCTCGACCCGCTTGCCCTCGGCCTCCGCGCCCAGCATCAGGCAGCCGCAGATCATGCGGCCGTCCACCATGATGGTGCAGGCGCCGCAATCGCCTGAGCCGCAGCCTTCCTTGCTGCCGGTCAGGCCAAGGGTGTCGCGCAGCACGTCCAGGATGGTCTGGCTGCCGTCGCAGAGGAACTCAACCGGCTCGTTGTTGATCGTCGTGGTGACGTGAATCTTCGACATTGCTTGCTTACCCCTTGGCGCGGTCGGCCGCGATCTTGGCGGCACGCTGCAACAGCACGCCGGCGATCTTGGTGCGATAGGCGATGGTGCCGCGCTTGTCGTCGATCGGCTTGCAGGCGGCCCGGCAGGCCGCCGCCGCCTTGCCCAGCGCCGCCTCGTCCAGGGTCGTGCCGACCAGCGCCTTGCCGGCCTCCTCGACCAGCAGCGGCGTCGGAGCGACCGCGCCCAAGCCGACGCGGGCGGCCGTGCACTTGCCGTTCTGCAGCGTCAGGCTGACGCCGCAGCCCACCACCGCGATGTCCATCTCGGTGCGCGGGATCAGCCTGAGATAGGCGTCGGCCGAACCGGCGGCCCGCGGCGGCAGCTTGAGGCCGACCACGATCTCGCCCGGCGTCAGGTTGCTGCGACCAGGGCCGGCGTGGAACTTCTCCACCGGCATCTCGCGGCGGCCCTTGGGGCCCTGCACCACCACAATCGCCCCGGCGGCGATCAGCGCCGGCACGCTGTCGGCGGCCGGCGAAGCGTTGCACAGATTGCCGCCGGCCGAGGCCCGGCCCTGGATCTGCTTCGAGCCGATCAGGTTGATCGCCTCGACCACCCCCGGCCAAGCCTTGGGCAGCCTCGCATGCTCGCCGATCTGCGCGCCAGAAACGGCAGCGCCGATCACGAAGCCGCCGCCTTCCTCGCTGATCCGCGTCAACTCGCCGATCTTCTTCACATCGACAATCAGCCCCGGCGACAACATGCCCGAGCGCATCTGCACCAAGAGATCGGTTCCCCCCGCCAGAATCCGACCGCTGCCGTTGGCGCCCGCCACCAGGGCCACGGCTTCGTCGATCGTCTTCGGCGCTGCGTATTGGATGTCCTGCATTCGTGTTTCCCTGGAATTTGGTCCGCGGCCCGTGGGCGGCCGTCATCCGGCCGCAAGGATCCGCCCCAATCGTGGTGCACAATAAGGCAATTCGGGCGGCCCCCATCCCTGGACGCAACCCGACTTTCCCACCCCCCGGTCGAGCAAGTAGGTACCCGGCTATTTGACCGCAAGCCGTGCCGCGGCGCAACGAAAAGCGCAGCCCCGCGATCAGGCCGGCCGCGGCGCGGCCGGCCTGGGCAAGGCCAGCGCCACCAGGGCGCCGATGAGATTGCCGCCGGCGGCCAGCAGCACCGCCATTCGGTAGCCGCCGCTAAGGTCGTACAGCCAGCCGGCGATCACCGGCAGGCTGATGGCGGCCACGCACCAGGCGATGTAGAGCCGACTGGCCATCTTGCCGTAGGCGGTGCTGGACCAGTAGAACGCCACCGCCGCGGCGGTGCAGCCGGACACGATGCCATAGCCGATGCCGACCATGGCCAACGTGAACATGGCGACGAGCGGCCCCGGCCACAGCGTCAGCGTCAGGCTGCCCAGCAGGGCGAAGCCGTGCGCGGCGGCCATGACGCGGGGAATGGCGAACCGATCGGCGAGCCAGCCGCCGCCCACCCGCGCGCAGGCGATGCAGCCGGTGATGTAGGTGGTGCCGAACAAGGCCAGCGTCAGCGAGCCGCCATAGGCCTGCACCATGCCCGCCGCCTGGCTCAGCACCATGAGGCCCGCCGCGGCGGCCAGGAAGAAGATGCACCAGAGCTGCCAGAACACCTGGCGCCGGCCGATCGGCGCCGCTTCGGGCCTGGCCAGCGCGGGCGACGACAGAATGACCCCGGAATAGCGGAACAGCCAGGCCGTGCCCCCGCCGGTCAGCGCCAGCAGCAAGGCCAAGCCGGCCAGGGTCGTGCGCACGCCATAGGCTTCGTTGCACCAGCCGAAGACCGGGGCGGCGACCATGGCGCCGGCGGGATAGAGGGCGATGACATAGCCGTTGACCAGGCCGCGATGGCTGCGCACCACCAGATTGACCGCCTGCTGCACCAGGATATAAGCAACCCCGCCGCCCAGGCCGAACAGCACGCCATAGCCGATGGCAAGCTCGACAATGCTGCCGGCGAAGGCCGACAGCGCGATGCCGGCGGTGCTGGTGGCGGCGCAGGCCAGTACCAGCAGGGGGGCGGCGCCCAGCCGGAACAGCGCCGGGGCCAGGTTCATGCCGACGGTGAAGCCGATGGTCGCCAAGCCGAACACCAGGCTGAGCTCGGCCCGGGTGGCACCGATCAGCGGCTCCAGCGGCTTCAGGAAGACACTGAACGCATAAAGCGTGCCCAGCGGCAGGTTGAGCGCGGTGGCGGCGGCGATGGTCGCCCAGGGGCGCGTCGGCTGGTGCCCGGTCATGCCCTACCATCGTCGCTGGGGCACCGCCTGCCCAGGGCGGGCCGCCGCCGGGCTGCCATGCGGGGCCCCGGGACCGCCCGACGGCAAGGGTGCTTTCTTGACCGCCGAGGTCAATAGATATACATACATCTGACCATATATCTGTGGAGGGTCTGCATGCGAGTCGCGAAATGGGGCAACAGTCTCGCCATCCGCCTTCCAGCCAGCGTGGTTGAGGCGCTGCGGCTGAAGGAAGGCGACGAAATCGAGATTTGCGTCGCCGACGCGCACGAATTCGGGGTGTCGCGCAAGCCCGGCCGTGCCGAACTGTTGCAGCGCCTTCGCGCCTTCCGCGGCCGGCTTCCTGCCGACTTCAAGTTCGACCGGCAAGCGGCCAATGCCAGGTAGCTTCCTCGACAGCAAAGTCTTGCTGTATCTGGCATCCGGCGAGCCGGCGAAGGCCGATCGGGCGACAAGCCTCGTCGCCGACGGCGGTGCGGTCAGCGTGCAGGTTCTGAACGAGATCGCCAATGTTGCCCGCCGCAAGATGCGTCTATCATGGCAGGAGACGCAGGTGTTTTTGTCGCTGATCCGCGGCCTGCTGTCGGTCGAACCGCTGACCGTCGAGAGCCACGAGACCGGGCTCGCCTTAGCCGAGCGTTACGGGCTATCGATTTTTGACGCGATGATCGCCGCCTCGGCGCTGCTGGCCGGTTGCGACACGCTCTGGTCGGAGGACATGCAGGACGACCTTGTGATCGACGGTCGGCTTCGCATCGCCAACCCGTTCCGCGCGCCGCGTTGACCGGCGGCAAGAAGACCAGGGCGCGAGACGGCTCGCCCGGTCGGAAATCCCGCCGCGGCAGCCGGCGCGGGCAGCCGAGGCTCGTGCGCTGACAGCACGACCGGCGCCTGCCAGTGGCCGGCGTCTGCCAGTGGCCGGCGGCGGTTTCGCGCTATCATGGTGCCGCCACAACATGGCCGGCCGGGCCAGGGCAGCCGGGAAGGGGGGAACATGCGCGACAGCCATGCCGGTCTGAAGGCCGGCACTTTCACCATCCAGGCGCAGGAACGCATCGTCTTCGGCAAGCCGGCCGGCCAGGCGGTGGCGGACGAGGTGGCCCGCCTGGGCGCCGGCCGCGTGTTCATGACCTCCACCCGCTCGCTCAGCCAGTTGCCCGACGGCCCGTTGCAAGAGGTGGTGGCGGCGCTGGGCGCGCGGCATGCCGGCACCTTCACGCAGATCCGCGCGCACAGCCCGCGCGAGGACGTGATCGCCGGCGCCCGGCTGGCGCGTGCCGCCAGGGCCGACCTGTTGGTGGCGGTCGGCGGCGGCTCGGTGATCGACGCCACCAAGGCGATGCAGCTCTGCCTGTGGGAGGGCCTCGACAGCCCGGAGGCGCTCGACCCCTATCTGCCGACCGGGGCCAAGGCGGCCGGCCTGAAGCCGCCCCACGACGGCATCCGGCAAATCTCGGTCTCGACCACGCTGTCGGCCTCGGAGTTCACGCCGGTCGCCGGCATCACCGACAGCCGCAGCAACAGCAAGCAGCTTTTCATCTACCGGCCATTCGCGCCGCAGGTGGTGGTGCTGGACCCCGCCGCGACGCTGCACACGCCCGATTGGCTGCTCTATTGCACGGGCGTGCGCGCGGTCGATCACGCGGTCGAGGGCTACTGCAACCCGGCCGCCCACCCGGCGACCGAGGCGCAGTCGCTGCAGGGGCTGGCCTTGCTGGCCAAGGCCCTGCCGGCGATCAAGGCCGAGCCGCGTTCACTGCGAGCCCGGCTGGATGCGCAATTCGGCATCTGGCAGGCGGTCGGCGCCTTTGCCGCCGGGCTCAGCTTCGGCGCCAGCCACGGCATCGGCTATGTGCTGGGGGCCACCTATGGCGTGGCGCACGGCCATACAAGCTGTGTCATGCTGCCGGCGGTCATGCGCTGGAACGCGGCCGAGAATGGCGAGCGGCAGAAGGCGCTGTCGGCCGCCATGGGCCGGCCCGAGCGGCCGGCCGCCGACCTGGTGCGCGAGCTCATCCAGGGCCTGGATCAGCCGGTCACGCTGCGGGCGGTCAACATCCGCCGCGAGAATTTCGACGACATCGCCACCCGCGCCATGAACTACGACCCGGTCAAGCAGAATCCGCGCAAGGTGCGCGGGCCGGCCGACGTCAAGGAGATCCTGGAGATCGCCTGGTAGCGATCACGGCAGGCCGGCGCGCCGGCGGAAGGCGTCGTCGCGCGCGGACACTTCCTGGCCGATCAGGGCGTCGGCGGCGGCGGTGCAGAGATAGACGATGGCGGCGGCCGGCTCTTCGACCGGTGCCAAGCTGGCCCGCGGCAACTGGCTGACTGGATTGATGCCGGACGCGCGGATCGCCACCTGCATGTCGGTATCGACCGTGCCCGGCGACAGGCCGAAGACGCGGATGCCCCGGTCCGCCGTCTCCAGCAGCAGCGAGCGGGTCAGCATGGCCAGGCCGGCCTTGCCGGCGCAGTAGGCGCTCCAGCCTTCGAGCGGGCGGTGCGCCGCGCCGGAGGAGACATTGACGACCGTGCCGCGACCCGAGGCCAGCATGCCTGGCAGCACGGCGCGGATGACGTGGTAGGCGCCGGTCAGGTTGACGGCGATGCTGCGGCCCCAGACCTCGGGCGGCACCTCCCAGAGCCGACCGATCGGCTCGATCACGCCGGCGTTGTTGATCAGGATGTCAGGCTGGCCCAGGCGCTGGCGTGCCGTGGCCACCGCGTGCTCGACCGCGTTGAACTGGGCGATATCGCAGGCCAGCGCCAACGCCCGGCCGCCGGCGCGGTCGATCTGTCGCGCCACATTGCCGGCCGCCGCGCCGTCGCGG
The DNA here is from genome assembly GCA_016869175.1 of Alphaproteobacteria bacterium. GTDB lineage: Bacteria > Pseudomonadota > Alphaproteobacteria > VGEV01. The sequence continues at coordinate 5,583 of VGEV01000063.1, read as the reverse complement.
GCCAACAGCGCGACAGCGGCGCCGGCTTCCGCCAGCGCTCGCGCCGCGGCCGCGCCGATGCCCCGACTGGCACCGGTGATGAGCGCCACCCGGCCGGCGAGATCGTGCATGCTCGTCCTCCCTGGTTTCGCGTCAGGCGGCCCGCTGGATCAGGTCCGCGGCCTTCTCGGCGATCATGATCGTGGGGGCGTTGGTGTTGCCGGTGGTGACCGTCGGCATGATCGAGGCATCGACCACGCGCAGGCCGGCCAGGCCGTGCACGCGCAGGTTGGGATCGACTACCGCCAGCGGGTCGCTGCCCATCTTGCAGGTGCCGACCGGGTGAAAGACGATGCCGCCGGCCGCGCGGATATGCTGCTCCAGCGCCCCGTCGTCGGTCCTGGCCGGGCCCGGCTCGGTCTCGCCCAGGCTGTGCCGGGCCAGCGGCTCGCGGGCGAAGATGGCGCGGGTCTGCCGCAGGCCGGACAGCAGCACCTCGATGTCCGAGCGCGCCGACAGGTAGTTCGGCCGGATCAGCGGCGCCGCGAAGGGATCGGTGGAGCCGGCCATGACGCTGCCGCGGCTGGCCGGCCTGACCGCGCAGACCGCCACCGTCATGCCCGGCTCGCGTTCCAGCATGCCGAAGCGGCCGAGATCGTAGCTGGCCGGCGTGAACAGCAATTGCAGGTCGGGGCTGGCCAGCCCCTCGCGGCTCTTGCAGAACACCATGGCCGAGGTGACGCCGAAGGTCAGCGCGCCGTTACCCGCCACCAGCCAGCGGCCAGCCTCGCGCAACAGGCGAAGGCCGCGCGACAATTCGTTGATCGAGGTCTGGCCGCGCACCCGATGCGAGACCCGGACGACGTAGTGGTCGCAGAGGTTGGCGCCGACCCCCGGCAGGTCGTGCCGCACGGGCAGGCCGAGCGACCTCAGGTGCTCCGCCGAGCCGATGCCGGAAAGCTGCAGCAGATGCGGCGAACCCACCGCGCCGCCCGCCACGATCACCTCGCGGTTGGCGCGGAGCTCGCGCAGGGTTCCCCGCTGGTGGAAGGCGACGCCAGTGCAGCGCTTGCCCTCGAAGCGAAGTCCGGTGGCCGTGGCGCCGGTCTCGACACGCAGGTTGGGCCGGCCCTTGGCCTGGGCCAGGAAGGTGCGGGCAGTCGATCCGCGAAATCGGCCACGCCTCGTCATTTGCGAATAACCGACGCCCTCTTGCCGGGCGCCGTTCAGATCCTTGGTGAGCGTGTAGCCGGCAAGCTGCGCCGCCTCGACGAAGCGGTGGGTCAGCGGCAGGATGGTGCGGTAGTCCTCGACCGGCAACGGCCCCGCGCGCCCGCGATAGGCATCCTCGCCGCCGGCGTAGCTCTCGGACTTGCGGAAATAGGGCAGCACCTCGTCATAACTCCAGCCCCGGCAGCCCATTTGCGACCAGCCGTCGAAGTCGGCCGGATTGCCGCGCACATACAGCATGCCGTTGATCGAACTGGTGCCGCCCAGCACCCGGCCGCGCGGCCAGTGGATCAGGCGGTTGGCCGTGCCGGCGTCGGGCTGGGAATAGAAGTTCCAGTTGACCAGCGGGTTGTTGAGCAGTTTCAGCATGCCGGCGGGCACATGGATCATCGGGTGCCAGTCCTTCGGCCCCGCCTCCAGCAGGCAGACGCTGGCGTTGCCTTCGCTCAGCCTCGCCGCCAGCACGCAACCGGCCGAGCCGGCGCCGACCACGATGTAGTCGCACGCCTCCGCGCTCATTTCCCCCCGCTTTCCGACCAGCCCCGGCCGGCGTTCGTCGGGCGACGTTAACCTGTCCGGCCGTGGCTTGGTAAGTGGTGGCGGATGCGAGCGTGACCAGAGCCGGCAACTCAGGACGTCCAGGGCAGCTCGATCGGCTGGCCGTCCGGGAGGTACACCGCAACCGGCGAAACCGCGAACACCGCGATCAGCTCAAGCGGCCCTTCGCCGGTGTTGAAGATCTGGTGCGGCGCGTTGCGCGGAAGCACAAGCGTCGTGTCCGGTCCGAAGCGGTGCACCCGGCCGGCGACATGCAGCTCACCGGAGCCGGCCTTGATCAGGACCACCTCTTCGCAATCGTGGCGGTGCGGCGGAGAGCTGCCCTCGGGTGCAATGCTCTGTTGCCAGATCGAGAGGTTCTTCAGGCCGTTCTGCGCGCCCGCAAGGGTCACGTGTTCGACGCCGGGCAGCGCCGCCCGGGGAAGGTCCGCGTTCTGGTTTACATGCATGGCTGGCTTCTTCGTCTGTCAGGAGGGCTGTTTCGATGTCGGACGTCGGCAGCGGCGCCGGGATCGACGCGAGGAAGCATGGCGAGGTCGGATTAGCGTATGAATAGCATCAAATGTCATAATATCGAGGATAAAAGATCGGCAATAAGACGAGGGGCAGCCATGCTCAGTCTTGACCTCATCGTCTCCTTCGCTTCGGCGGCGCGTCATGCGAGCTTCGCAGGCGCCGCGCGCTGGCTCGGCCTGTCGCCCTCCGCAGTCGCCAAGAACGTTGCGCGCCTGGAAGCGCAGCTTGGGGTGCGCCTGTTTCATCGCACCACGCGGCAGGTAAGGTTGTCGCAGGACGGCGAGGACCTTTACGCCCGCTGTCGGCGCATACTGGAAGAGGTCGAGTCGCTCGAGGAGGCGGCGGCGGGCGCGCACAGCGGGCCTCGCGGCACGCTGCGCATCGACATGCCCGCTAGCTATGGTCGTCACGTCCTCCTGCCGGTGCTGACGAGAATATTGGCGCGTTACCCCGAGTTGAAACTCGATGCGCGCTTTTCCGATCACGTCGTGGACATCGTCAAGGAGGGATTGGATGCCGCGGTACGGATCGGTCCGCTCGCCGACTCGCGGCTTGTCGGGCGCATGTTCGATCGACAGATCATCTGGACATACGCCAGCCCTGCATACCTTGCCCGGAACGGCAGGCCGGAATCCCCCGACGAACTGTCCGCCCACACCTGCCTCCTGTTTCGCCTGCCCTCGAGCGGACGGGACCGGCCCTGGCAGTTCCGGCTCGGCAAGCGCGACTACTCACTGCAACTTGAAAGCGGCATGCGACTGGGCGATGGCGACGCGCTCGTGCTGGCCGCGGCGGCCGGATTGGGCCTCGTTCAGGTGCCGAAGTTCATGGCGGAGCAGGAGGTGAACCGGGGCAAGCTGGTGGAGGTCTTGCCTAGATACCGGCCGGCGCCGCTGCCCATTTCACTCGTATATCCAGGGCATCGCCACGTCCCGCTGCGGGTGCGGGCGCTGGCCGACGCGCTTGCCGGACTGCATCGCCCCGCCGGGACGCCAGCCTGACCGACCGCCGCCGCAAGGCCGGCGCTCGGTCACCGCCATCTATCCGCAGTTCGACTTCCGTCCGCTGCCGCTCAGCCAAAGCCTGCCGCAACTGAACGCCGCCTGTCTGGTGGTCTGCATGGTCGAGACGTCGGAAGGCGTGAGCAACGCCAGCGAAATCGTGGCGGTGCCGGGCGTGGACGTGGTGCATGTCGGAGCCAACGATCTGGCCGTGGCCATGGGCCATGCCGGGCAGTTCGAGCACCCGGACGTGACGGCCGCGGTCGAGCGGGTGATCGACGCGACGCTGGCCCAAGGCAAGTTCGCCGGCGCCTGGACGCAAGGGCTGCGGCGCGAACTGGTGAAGGGCTGAACGGTCTCAGCCGAGGCCGACGGCCCGGCGGTTGGCGAAGACGGGATCGTTGCCGTCGCGCGTGGTCTGCGCCCAGTCCGGCTTCAATTCCGGTCCGGCGGCGGGCGCGGTGCGAATGACATCGAACGTGACGGTGCGCCGGGCGATGCGCCATTCGCCCTGCCGGCGCTCCATGCGGTCGATATAGCGGCCGACCACGGTGACATCGACGGCGCCCTTGCCGCCGCCATCGATCATGCTCAGCGCCGGCCCGGCATCCGCCCCCAGCCGTTGCAGGGCCAGGAAATAGGTCTCGACCGCCGCCAGGTCGGAGCTGGCGAACTCGATCAGGCAATTGCCCAGGAAGTGCATCGACTGCGGCACGTGCTGGTGACGCCGGGTCACCCAGGCGATGAAGCCATCGACATTGCCCTTGTATTCGGCATGGTCGTCATAGGCATCGGGGTGGAAACAGGCGCGCACCGCCGGCCAGTCCTTGCGGTCGACGCCCCGGCAATAGCGGCTCAGCAGGTCGTGGATGGCGGCGCGGTCGACGAGGCGGGCGAGGGCGTCTTGCATTTGGCTACGATGTCATCCGATGCGCGGCGGAGCAAGGGAGCAGCGGCATGGCAGAGGTGTTGATCGTGACGGGCGGCAGCCGGGGCATCGGTGCGGCCTGCGCGCGTCTGGGTGCCGCCAGGGGCTACGATGTCTGCGTCAACTACCTGGAGAACGCGGCGCGCGCCGAACAGGTCGTGGCGGAGGTGCGGGCGGCCGGACGCCGCGCCATCGCCGTGCAGGCGGACCTGGCCAGCGAGCCCGACATCCTGCGCCTGTTCGCCGCAACCGACCGCGAACTGGGGACCGTCACGGCGCTGATCAACAATGCCGCGCGCACGGTGTCATACGGTCCCACGACGCGGGTGACCGCGGCAACCCTGGCGCCGTTATGGGCGACCAACATCACCGGACCGTTCATCGCCTGCCGTGAAGCCGTGCGGCGCATGTCGACCAGGCATGGCGGCAAGGGCGGGGCGATCTGCAATATCTCCTCGATCGGCGTGACGCTGCTGGGCGGCGGACAGTTCGTCGATTACGCCGCCTCCAAGGCGGCGCTGGAGGCGCTGACCCTGGGCCTGGCGCAGGAAGTGGCGGACCAGGGTATCCGCGTGACCGCCATCCGGCCTGGCCTTATCGATACCGAGATCCATGTGCGCGCCGGCAATCCCAACCGCGTGGCGGAAGTCGCGCCGACCCTGCCGCTGAAACGCGCCGGCACGCCCGAGGAAGTAGCGGCCGTGGTGCTTTTTCTGCTCTCGGCGGAAGCGAGCTATGTCACCAAGACCATCCTCGACATCGCCGGCGGGCGCTAGCGCGGTGAGGAAATTGCTCCGCCGATGCCGGGCGGCTAACCTTCGGCCAAGCAAAGGGGGATTGTCATGAACGTGGTGGCCAAGCCGCAACCGGGCACGCGCCGCGTGCCGACCTATCAGGTGCTGGTGGAGGACATCAAGGCGCTGGGCGTGGAGCAGGTGTTCGGCCTGATGAGCGACGACACCGCGGTGTTCGCCGTGGCGCTCGACAGCGCGGGCCTGCGCTTCTATGGCACCCGGCACGAGAACAACGCCATCGCCATGGCCGAAGGCTATGCCTATGCCACCGGCAAGCTGGGCGTGGCGGTGATCGGTCGCGGTCCGGCGACCGCGAACGGCCTGCATGGCGCGGGCTATGCCAGCCGCACCGGTTCTCCGGTTCTGGTGATCTATGGCGAGGCCCCGGTACCCGGCGGCGCGGTCAATACGCTGGGGCCGGACTACAAGGGCTTCAACGCAACGGGTGTGCTGGGGGCGGCCGGCATCCGCACCTTCATCGCCAGCAGCCCGGCGGCGGCGCGGGGCGCGTTGGCCGACGCCGCGAGTGCCGCGCTGCAAGGCGGGCTCGCCGCCCTGCTGCTGCCGGTCAACGTGC
>VGEV01000062.1 GCA_016869175.1 Alphaproteobacteria bacterium | reverse complement strand
CGCCAGCCGCTCGTCCGTGTCGAAGAAACCAGCCTGTCCCGCCATCCCCGCCTCCGGCCATCGCCAGAGGTCAGAGAATCAACCCGCGACCCTCAACGCCAGAGGTTTTTCGAGGTGTCCTCCTGCATGGGGTTCTCCTTTGCTTCGAGTCTCAGCAACCCGAGCTTCGGAGAACCCCTTCCCTTACTCAACCCGCCTCACTTCTGTGCGAACCCGGACAGCCGCGCGCCGCCGGCAGCGCCGCCGCCGCGCCCGGCAAAACGTAAGCTGTCACCGGTATTTCGTCACCGGTATTTCCGGCCGTCGACGCGCGGCCGCAAGCCGGCCCGCTGGCCGTCGGGCGGCAAGCCGCCCTTCGTGGCCCAGGACAGCGGGACCGTGCCGCCCCTCCGATGCCGTCGGTCAGCGGGCGGCAGGGTTCGACCCCCCGCCGGCATGTGGCAGCGTCGCTGTCGGCAAACTTGACAGTCCGTCAGGGGACCTGGCGTTCCTGAATAAGCCACGGAAGCGGTTCAGATTTCGCCAAGCGGCGCGGTCCGCCGCGCGAAACCGATGGACCAGACTGCAATACTTTCTTACATCCGGCCGCCAACCGGGTTCGGCCGTTCCGAGCCAAGCCCTTGGCATCGAAGACGGATTTTCCGCTGGCGGCGATTAGCGCAAGAGTTGCGTGCGGTCGGCGCAAGGGAAGACACGCTGCAAACGAGGCGAAGGAGCGATTCCGTCGGCTTGATTTGAAAGGTGTGTCCCCCATGAAAGGCGTGATGTTGTCGCTTGCGTTGAGCGCAGGCGCTGTCCTCGGCGTTCCGGCGGTGATGGCCGCGCCGACCCTGGTGACCGTCGACCTCACCGGATCGAGCCTCTCCGGCGATCCGCTGGTTTACGATCTGCCCGATGCGGCGTTTACTGGCAACGGCTTGCCGGTCGGCGACCTGATCGTCAACGGCAGCAACAGCATGTTTTCAAGTTCGGTGGCGGTCAGGCGGCCGCAGGGTCTGGGCGTGCGATCCTGTTCGGGTTTGAGCTGCCTTGCCGAAAGCGTCCAGGTCGATGGCCTGCTCGGCGCCGACACCGCGGCGTTCACCATCAGCAACCAGGCGCCCGGCTTTCAGTTCGTTCTGGTCGGCGCGACCTTCGCCTTCGTGAACGACATCGGCATCAATCTGCTGGACGACGTGCGGCTGTCGTTCGGCGGCGACGACCATGACATCGACATTGCCGGCGCGGCCAACGCGCAAGGCGCCAATCCCTGCAACCTGATCGCCGGCGACCGGGAATGTTCTGTCGATTTTGTCGATCACCTGGGTGGCGGCGACCCGTTCCTCTTGGCGGCGAAAGGGTTCTCGTTCACCGCCCTGGGCGCGCTCGACGCCTGGTACATCAAAGCGATCGTTTTGGAGATCGGCTTGCGGCGAGCCGTGCCGGAACCGGCCGCGTTGGCGCTGTTCGCTCTGGGCCTTCTGGGGCTGGGCATGGCGCGAAGCCGCCGCATGGCATGAGCCAGGCGGCTCGCAAAGGGAGGATCGTGTCCGCTGGCGTGGTGCCGCTCGTCTCGGGGCACCACGGCGTCCGGCGGTCCGGATCGGTCAGGCGGCCAGGGCGGGCAGGCTGAGGAATAACCCTGACATCATGCGATTTCCTGCCCCTACCCCTCCCCGCCCTATCCCATCACCGCCATGCCGCGTTTCACCGCTGGGCGTTCGCCCACCTGGGCGAGCCAGCGCTTGAGGTTGGCGAACTCGTCCAGTTGCAGGCCGATGCGCCCGGCCAGCGCGGTCGGCGCGTAGGCTACCACGTCGGCCACCGTGTAGTCGGCGCCCGCGAGATACGCGTTGGCCGCCAGCTGCTGGTCGTACAGGCGGTAGAAATTGCGCATCTGCCCCTGGATGTAGCCGACCGCTGTCGGCTGCTTCTCCGGCGCGCCGTTCAGCAGGAAGAAGCTCATGCCATAGCGCGGCGACAGGTCGGTCGCCTGGAACATCGCCCATTCCAGCGCGCGGGCCCGGGCGGCCGCCTCTTTCGGCCACAGCCGGCCGCTCTTCTCGGCGAGGTAGAGGATGATCGCCACCGACTGCGAGAGCACCAGCCGGCCGCCGGGCGCGTCCCCGTCCACCAGCGTGGGGATGCGGCCGCTGGGGTTCAGCTTCAGGTAGTCCGGCCGCTTGTGGTCGCCGGCCTGCAGGTTGAGCCGGTGGGCCTGGTAGGGCAGGCCGCTTTCCTCGGCCATCACCGCCGCGCGCAGGCCGTTGGTGGTGCCGGATGTGTAGAGTTCGAGCATGTTCCCCCCTTGCCGCCGCTGGCGGGCAAACCGGCCAGACTGTAGCCAGCCGCCCGGCAGCCGTCATCCGCCGTTTGCCGGATTTTAGCCCGCCATGCGTTAGTCTGTGACGGTGGGGCGGAAGCCCACGGCAAGCGGTTCGGCATGCGCATTGGACTGATCGTCCTCATCGCCGCGCTGGCGCTGGCGGCCGGTGTGGGCTACTGGCAATTCAACGACGCCGAGGCTCCGGCGCGCTATCGGCTGGCCAAGGTCGAGAGCGGTCTGCTGGTCTCCGCCGTCACCACCTCGGGCGTCATCACGCCCCTGGTCACGGTGGTGGTCGGCTCGCAGCTTTCCGGGCAGTTGCGCGAACTGCTGGCCGACTTCAACAAGCCGGTCAAGGCGGGCGAGGTGCTGGCCCGGCTCGACACCGACCTGTTGCGCGCCAAGCAGGCGCAGGCCGAGGCCGATCTCGCCAGCGCCAAGGCGACGCTGGAGGTCGAACGCGCCCAGGCCGAGGGCGCGCGGGCCGACATCCTGAACGCCCGGGCGGCGGTCGCCAACGCCAAGGCGCAGGCCGAGCGGGCCGAGATCGCGCTGGGCGATGCCGAACGCGAGATGAAGCGCAAGCAGGGCCTGCGCGAGCGGGGCGTGGTGGGGGCGGTCGATACCGACCGGGCGGAGACCGCCTTTGCCAGCGGGCGCGCGCAACTGACCGCGTCGCGCGCGCAGGAGGCGGCGGCGCAGGCTGGCCTGGCGGCGGCCGAGGCCGCCTTGCGGGTCAGCGCCGCCAAGGCCAACGTCGCCGAGGCGCAGGTGGCGCAGCGCCAGGCGCAGCTGCGCCAGGTGCAGGTCGATCTCGAACGCAGCGAGATCCGCGCGCCGATCGACGGCGTGGTGGTGTCGCGCAGCATCGATGTCGGCCAGACCGTGGCCGCCAGCCTGACCGCGCCCACGCTCTTCACCATCGCCCAGGATCTGCGCGAGATCGAGGTGCATGCCAGCGTGGACGAGGCGGATATCGGCCGGGTGCAGATCGGCCAGGCGGTGACCTTCACCGTCACCGCCCATCCGCAGCGCAATTTCGACGGCCAGGTGAAGCAGATCCGCCTGGGCGCGCAGACCTTGCAGAACGTCGTCACCTATACCGTGGTGATCGCCGCCGAGAACCGCCAGCAGCTGCTGCTGCCGGGCATGACCGCCAATGCCCGCATCGTCATCGAGCAGCGCGAACAGGCCCTGAAGGTGCCGAACGCGGCGCTGCGCTACCGGCCCCCGGCCGGCAGCGCCGCGGCGCCGCAAAGCGCCAACGGCACGCCAGACGTCGCCAGCGCCGGTTTCGGCCCGCAAGCGCTCGACCAGATGGCCGGCGCGCTGACCCGACATCTGAAGCTGAATGCGGCGCAGCAGCAGGGCCTGAAGGACATCCTGGAGGACGCGCGCCGAGAGTTCGCGCAATTGGCCACGGCCGATCCCGGCGTGCGCGCCAACCGCATGCGGGCGCTGCGCGGCGTCGTGGGCGACCGCATCGCCGACATCATGGACAGCGAGCAGCGCGCGAAATATGCCGCCCTGCGGCAGGCCCGGCAGGCATCGCCGGCCACCACCGGGCAGGTGCACGTGCTGGGCGCGGATGCCGTGCCCCGGCCGGTCGCCGTGCGGCTTGGCATCGGCGACGGCGCCTTCACCGAGGTGCTTTCGGGCAGTCTCAGCGAGGGTCAGGAGGTGATCGTCGGCGGCGGGCGTCCGCCGACGCCGGCGGCGCGCCCCGGCGCCGGGTCCCGGCTCGGCTTCTAGCGCGGACGCGGCCCGGCCATGACCCCGCTGATCGAGACCCACGAGCTCACCAAGCACTATCGGCTGGGCACGCATGACGTGCCGGCGCTGCGGGGCATCAGCCTGCAGATCCGGCCGGGGGCCTTCGTTGCCATCATGGGATCGTCCGGCTCGGGCAAGTCGACGCTGATGAACCTGCTGGGCTGCCTCGACACCGCCAGCAGCGGCAGCTACCGGCTCGACGGCACGGAGATCGAGAGCCTGCGGCCGGCCGAACTCGCGCGCATGCGCAACCGCAAGATCGGTTTCGTCTTCCAATCCTTCAATCTGCTGCCGCGCGCCGACGCGCTCGACAATGTCGAACTGCCGCTGCTCTACGCCGGGATCGGCGCGGCCGAGCGGCGCCGGCGGGCCGACGAGGCGCTGGCGCAAGTCGGTCTGTCCGACCGTCGCCTGCATCGCCCCGCGCAACTGTCCGGCGGGCAACAGCAGCGCGTGGCGATCGCCCGTGCCGTGGTCAATCGCCCCTCGCTGATCCTGGCCGACGAGCCGACCGGCGCGCTCGATTCCCGCACCAGCCTGGAAATCATGGCGCTGTTCCAAGAGCTCAACAACCAGGAGATGACCATCGTCCTGGTGACGCACGAGGCCGACGTCGCCCGTTTCGCCGACCGCGTGGTGCGGTGCCGCGACGGCCGGATCGTCGAGGATCGCCGGCAGGCGGCGGCCGACGCCGGCGCCCTGCTGGGCGAGCTGCCAACCTCGGAGGCGGCGGCATGAAGCCGCTGGAAGTCGTGCGCTCGGCGCTGCGCGCGCTGGCCGGCAATCCCTTGCGCAGCCTGCTCACCATGCTCGGCATCTTCATCGGCGTGGCGGCCGTCATCGTCATGGTGGCGGTCGGTTCCGGCGGGCGCGAACAGGTGATGCGGCAGATCAACAGCCTGGGCACCAACCTGCTGATCGTGGTGCCCAGTTCAATCACCGCCTTCGGCGCGCGGCTGGGCGCGGGCGCCCGGCAGACGCTGGGCGAAGACGACGCGCAGGCGATCCAGCGCGAACTGGCGCAAGTGCAGGCCGCCTCCGGTACGTCGCGCTTCGCCGTGCAGGTGATCGCCGGCAACAGCAACTGGTCGACCAACCTGCAGGGCATCGCCCCCGGCTATTTCGAGATCCGCGAATGGGGTACCGCCTGGGGCCGGGAGTTCACGCCGGAGGAGTTCGAGGCAGCGCACAAGGTGGCGCTGTTGGGCGAGACGGTATGGCGCAATCTCTATGGCGAGGCCGACCCGGTGGGCGAGACGATCCGGGTGCGCAACGTGCCTTTCGTCATCGTCGGCGTGCTGGCACGAAAAGGCCAGAGCACCGCCGGCTTCGACCAGGACGACATCGTGCTGACACCGCTCAGCACGGCCAAGCGCCGGGTGTTTGGCGTCAATCCCGTCAACCCGCGCTATGTGCAGGCGATCCTGGTCAAGGTGCGCGACGGCGAGGACATGGCCGAGGTCGAGCAACAGGTGCGCGACCTGCTGCGCCAGCGCCACCGCCTGCAACCGAACCAGGAAGACGACTTCCAAGTGCGCAACATGACGGAGTTGATGAGCACGCGCGACGAATCCTCGCGCACACTGGCCATCCTGCTGGCCTCTGTGGCGGCCGTGTCGCTGCTGGTGGGCGGCGTCGGCATCATGAACATCATGCTGGTCTCGGTCACCGAACGCACGCACGAGATCGGCCTGCGCATGGCGGTCGGCGCCCGCCCTGCCGACATCCTGGCGCAATTCCTGATCGAGGCGACAACGCTGGCCCTGCTCGGCGGCGCGGCCGGCGTCGGCCTGGGCATCGGCGCCTCGCGCCTGTTGGCCGAGGCCGCCGGCTGGCCCACCCTGATCCAGCCGGAAGCGGTGGTCGTGGCACTGCTGTTCAGCGGCGCGGTCGGCGTGTTCTTCGGCTTCTATCCCGCGCGCCGTGCCGCTCGCCTGGACCCGATCGAGGCGCTGCGGCACGACTGATCACGCGGCCTCGGCCACCAGTTCGGCCGGTCCCGCCGGCCGCGGCACGATGCGCCAATGGCGCGCATGCAAGGCGCGCAGGCTCGGCCGATGGGCGATGCTGACCAGCGTGACCCTGGGCAGGCGTTCGCGCAGCAGCCGATAGAGCGCCGCCTCGCTCGCTTCGTCGAGCGAGGCGGTGGCTTCATCCAGGAACAGGTAATCCGGCCGATAGATCAGGGCGCGGGCGATCGCGATGCGCTGCTGTTCGCCGGGCGACAGTTGCAGCGCCCAGTTCTCCTGCGCGTCCAGCCGCCCGACCAGGCCCGGCAGGCCGACCGCGCCCAGCGCCTCGGCCACCTGCTGGTCGGCCGCATCGGCGGCCGGATAGGCCACGACCTGGCGCAGCTTGCCGATCGGCAGGTAGGGCCGCTGCGGCAGGAAAAGCAGGCGCGCGCCGGCCGGCCGCGCGATCCGACCCTGGCCGAACGGCCAGATGCCGGCAAGCGCCCGGAACAGCGTGCTCTTGCCCGAACCGGAGGGGCCGGCCAGCAGGACGGCCTCGCCCTCCGCCAGCGTGGCGGCGGGAATACGCAAGAGTTCGCGGTCATCGGGGAGCGCGAGCGTCAGCTCGCTGAGAGCCAGGCCAGCATGCCCGTCGGCGGCCACCGTCTGCGGCCCGCCGGCCTGGGCAGCCGCGCGCGCCGTCTCGACCGCCGCGACGAAACCGGTCAGCCGGTCGACCGTCGCCTTCCAGTCGGCCAGCTGCGTATAGGCTTCGACGAACCAGGACAGCGAGCCCTGCACCTGGCCGAAGGCCGAAGCCGTCTGCATCAGGCCGCCCAGCTGGATGCTGCCGGCGAAATAGCGTGGTGCCGCCACCAGCACCGGGAAGATCACCGCCACTTGGCCATAGCCGGCGGTGAACCAGGTGAGCTGCTTCTGCTTCTTCATGATGGCCCACCAATTGGCCATCAGGCCGGCGAACCGCTCGCGTAGGGTCGCCGCCTCGTCGCGTTCACCCTGATAGAGCGCGATCGCCTCGGTATTCTCGCGCAGGCGCACCAGGGCATAGCGGAAATCGGCCTCCAGACGTTCCTGCTGGAAATTGAGGCCGACCAGCGGCTGGCCGATGCGGTGCGTCAACCAGGTGCCGACGACCGCATAGACCAGGGCCACCCAGACCATGTATCCCGGCACCGTGATGCCGCCATCGCCCAGCGGCACCACCAGTTCGCCGGACAAGCCCCACAGGATGCCGACGAACGACAGCAAGGTGACGACCGCGCTGAGCAGTCCCAGGCCCAGGCTCAACGTGCGGGCCACGAACAGGCGCAGATCGTCGGCGATGCGCTGATCGGGATTGTCGGTGCCGGGATCGGTCAGCTGCATGCGGTAATAGGCGCGCTCGCCGAGCCAGCCGTCGACATAGCGCTCGGTCAACCAGCGTCGCCAATGGATCTGCAGCATCTGATTGAGGTAGAGCTGATAGACCGCGATCACGATGAACACCGTGGCCAACACGCAGAAATAGCCAAGCTGGTAAAGGAAGGCTTCGTAATCCTTCTCTTGCAGGGCATTGTAGAAATCGTTCTGCCATCGGTTGAACAGCACTTGCACGAACACCAAGCCCAGGTTCATGGCGACGATCACCGCGAGCAGGCCGCGCGCCGCCCAACGCTCCTCCGAGAACCAGTAGGGGCGGGCGAGCGACCAAAGGTCGGCGAGGAAGGGCTTCAGGTGCTGCATGACGGGGCTCCGTTCCGGCCTCGACTTCACATGTCGGCTAGGCTGCCGTCGACCTGCGGGCGGTAGCCGCCGGCGATCGCGGCCAGTGTCGTGGCAGGCGTGAGCACCCGCAACGTGTCCGACGGCAGCGGAATGCCGGGGCGGCCGTAGCCGCCCGGCGCCCAGCGCCAAAGTCGTCCGCGCCAAACCAGCGCCGCCCCCGCCGCCGGCCAGAGCACAAAGGCGCCGTCCGGCAGCCGCCGTGCCGGGCCGTCTTGCACCGCCGCGCGCCGCCCGGCGGCGACCCGTTCGGCATGCAGCCGGGCGTCGACATCACCAGCGCGGGGCGGCGACTCCAGGCCAAGGCCGGCCGCCAGGCACGAAGCAAAGCGGTGGAAGTCCTGCCGCCGGCATTCGCAGCACGGCCGATGGCCTGCCGCCTGCGCGGTCGCCTCGTCGAGGAAGAACAGTTCGGTGTAGCGGCCAGGCGCCATGACGACGCGGCGGCGATCCTTGAAATGCAGGCGGCAGATCAACCAGGCCTTGTGCGTCCATCGCCGGCGGCCAAGCCGCCCGGCGTCGTCGTGCAGGATGCCGCGGTTGCCCATCCAGCGCCCGCGCTCCGGCACCGCGAGAAACTCGCCCCAGGGAGTGACGCGATTCTGCAACGGCACGGCGATTCCTTGCCTTCGGCGACAATCGCCTCAGCATCGGCTGTTGCGCGCCGCACGTCGACCGCCGCATTGTCGCGCCGACAGCGGCGCCGATCCGGAGTTTGCGCGGCCCGCCGTCGGGTGCATGACCAATCCCTATCTCGCCGTCATCGCCATCGTTCTGGGCGTCGCCGTCCTGCAGGTCGGCAACGGCCTGTTCGGTGCGTTCCTGCCGATCCGCATGTCGCAGGACGGGGCGCAGGCGACGTTGGTCGGCTTGGTGGTGACCGGCCATGCCGCGGGATTCCTGGTTGGCTGCCTGACGGTGCCGTTGCTGATCGCGGCCTTCGGTCACATCCGCGCCTTCGCGGTGTTTGCCGCCGCCACGGCCGCCGCCACCCTGGCCTTCGCCATCGATCCCAACGCCAGGTTGTGGATCGCCTTGCGCATCGTCACCGGCTTCTGCTCGGCCGGCCTGTTCACCGTCGCCGAAAGCTGGCTGAACGACATGACGCCCAGCTCCGCGCGCGGGCGCGTGGTCAGCTTCTATATGCTGTTCAACAAGATGGCCTTCGCCGGCGGACAATTGCTGTTGCTGAGCGGCGATGTCGCCGGCTTTGCCTTCTTCATGATCGCCAGCGCCTGCTATTCGCTGTCGCTGGTGCCGGTGGCACTCAACACCGCCGCCAGCCCGAAGGCGCCGCGCGTCGCCGCCTTTTCCGCCGCGGAACTGGTGCGCATTGCACCGGCCGGCACCGTCGGCTGCTTCGTCGCCGGCCTGGTCAACACCGCCGTGCTCAATATCGCGCCGGTCTATCTGGGCGGCATCGGCGAGAGCACCGACAACATCGCCTGGCTGCTCGCCAGCATGCAGATCGGCAGCCTACTGCTGCAATGGCCGCTCGGCTGGCTGTCGGATCGCATCGACCGGCGCATCGTGATCGCCATCGCCAGCGGCGCGGTGACCTTGGCGTCGCTGGCGATCGCCGTGCTGGGGGATGTCGGCCCCGGTTTGCTGGTGGCGCTGTTCGCGCTGTGGGGCGGCTTCGGCCTGTCGATCTACGCGATCTGCATCGCGCACGCCAACGACTTCGTCGACCGCAGCGAGGTGGTGCGGCTGTCCAGCGGCCTGCTGTTGGCCTGGGCCGCGGGCTCGGTCATCGGCCCGACGATGGCCACCTTGCTGATGGATGCGCTGGGTCCGGCCATGCTGTTCTTCTACGCGGCGGCGGTCAGCGCCGCGCTGACCGGCTTCGTGCTCTGGCGCATGACCAAGCGCGCAGCCCGGCCGGCCAGCGAACGCGAGCCCTTCGTCAACCTGCCCGCCACCAGCCCGGCACTGGCCGAACTGGATCCGCGCGGTCCCAGTCGCGAAAGCGGCGTCTGAAGCCCCGGCGTCAAGCGTTTGTGAACCGCCGCCCGCCGCCGACCCCCTAGCATGGGCCGCGCGCGATACGCGAGGCGGCGATGCGTCTGACGGCCATTCTGCTGGCACTTGTCCTGCACGGACTGGGCGCGGCCGCGGCACTGGCCGGCGCCAGTAGCGGCAGCATGCCCTGGCGCGAGTGGAGCGACGAGATCTCCCAGCAGGCACAGCGCGAGCAGCGTTTTGTGCTGCTGAGCCTGCAATCCTGGTGGTGCCCCTGGTGCCACGTCATGGAACAGGAGACCTATAGCGACCCGGAAGTGCAGAAGCTGGTGGCGGCGCACTTCATTCCGGTCAGGGTCGACCAGGACAGCCGGCCGGATCTGTCGCAACGCTATGAGCGTTGAGGCTGGCCCGCCACCGTGATCTTCGGGCCCGACGGCACCGAGATCGTCAAGCTGCGCGGCTATTACTCGACCCAGCATTTCCTGCCGGTGCTGCAAGAGACCGTGCGCGACCCATCGCCGGTCGTGTATCGGATTCCGGGCGGGCCGGAACGGGCACGCCAAGCGCAACGCAAGCTGAGCGCCGCGCAGCGCACGGAAATCCTGGACTTCATGAACGAGCGCTACAACGCCGAGCACGGCGGCTGGGGCGACAGCAAGCTGGCCGATGGGCCGAGTTTCGTCTGGCTGCTGGAACGCGCCAAGGCGGGCGACGCCGGCATGGATGCGAAGGCCCGGCAGACGCTGGCCGGTTTCGCGCAGTTGATCGACGGCGAGACCGGCGCGGTGGCGCAGGTCTCCACCAAGGCCGACTGGTCGCGCGCGTTCCGTGAATATCCGATGTTCGCGCAAGAAGCCGGCCTCGTCAGCTTCGCGTTGGCGAGCCAGCTCTGGGGGAGCCTGCGCACCGCCAGGCGGCGGGGCGGGTCTATGGCTTCCTTAAGGAGCGGATGGCGGCTCCGGACGGCGGCTTCTACACCTCCATGGGGCTGGAAGAGCGTGCCGGCAAGCCGGGCATCGACAAGCGCAAATACGCGCGCGAGACCGGCATGGCGATCCACGCCGTGGTCGCCTATTACGAGGCGACCGGCGACGCCTCGGCGATGGCGCTGGCCAAGCGCGCGGCGGAATGGGCGATCGCCGAGCGCGGGCTGGCCGACGGCGGGTTCCGCCACGCCCAGGCGGTTAGCGGCGGCCCCTATCTCTCCGACAGCCTGGCGATGGCGCAGGCGTTCGTTTCGCTCTATCGCGCCAGCGCCGAACGGCATTGGCTGGCGCGCGCCGCCGCCACCGCGGACTTCATCGCCCGCACCTTCGTTGAGCCGCAGACCGACGGCTTCCTGAACGCCCAGCGGCCGGCCGCCAGCGTCGCCGGCAAGCCGATCAAGCAGCGCGAGGACAACGTCGCCGCGGTACGCCTGTTCAACCAATTGTGGCACCTGACCGGCCGGGCCGGATTTCGCGAGCTGGCGGAAGCGGGCATGGGCTATCTCGCCTCGCCGGCGGTGATGGATGCCTGAGGCTTCCTGCCAGACGTGCTGCTGGCCGAACAGGAACTGACCCACGAGCCGGTGCGCATGACCATTGTCGGCGCCAAGGACGATCCGCAGGCCGCCGCCCTGTTCCTGGCCGCGCTCGCCTATCCCAGCAGCTAAAAGCGCATCGAATGGTGGGACAAGCGCGAAGGCAAGCTGGCCAATTCCACGGTGCCTTATCCCGACTACCCGGGCGCGGCCGGATTTGCCTGCACCAGCCGGTTCTGCTCGCTGCCGGTGACGGAACCCGGCCAAGTGGCGGCGGCGTTGGACGCGTTGCGCCGCGGCATCGAGGAATAATTGCAGCATTTGCCGCACGATTCGGTCGACGGCCTTGTCGGCACATCAAGAAAAAACCATAATTGCCTTGTTTGCACGACTTGATTAACGTTTTTTGATGAATCGTATCGCAAGGTTGATTGCGATGACGATGTGTGGAAGGAAGTGGCGAGGGGCGCATGCCTAGCTGGTACATGGCTCGGCTGTACGGCCTGTTGGCATTGGCCGTGATAGCGCTGTCGGGCGCGCCGGGCTGGGCCCAGTCGCGCAAGTCGACCGCGCCGGCTTGGGATCCGCCGCAATCGGCCATTGTCGTGCATGCCGGCAGCGGCCAGATCGTGCATGCCGAGCAAGCGACGGCCCGGCGCCACCCGGCCTCGCTGACCAAGCTGATGACGCTCTATCTTACCTTCGAAGCCCTGCAGCGCGGCCAATTGCGGCTCAACCAGGAGCTGCCGGTCTCGCTCGCGGCGAGCGAGCGCTCGCCGACCAAGCTCGGCCTGCCGCCCGGCGGCCGGTTGGAGGTCGAGGAGGCGATCCTTGGACTGATCACCCGCTCGGCCAACGACGCCGCGACCGTGTTGGCCGAGGCATTGGCCGGCAGCGAGGAGCGTTTCGCGCAGGCGATGACGGCGCGGGCGCAGCGACTGGGCATGCGCAACACGGTCTTTCGTAACGCCTCCGGTCTGCCCGACGACGAGCAGATCACCACCGCCTACGACATGGCGGTTCTGGCGCACGCCATGCTGCGCGATTTTCCGCAGTTCTATCCCTATTTCAGCCGCACCACGTTCACGTTCCGTGGCGAGACCATCCACACGCACAACCGGTTGCTGCATTCGGCCCCCGGCGTGGACGGCATGAAGACCGGCTTCGTGCGGGCATCGGGCTTCAACATCGCGACCTCGGCATTGCGCGGCGATACCCGGCTGATCGCGGTCTATTTCGGCGGCCGCTCGGCGGCACTGCGCGACCAGGCGGTGCGGGCGATACTCGAGAAGTCGTTCGAGTTTTATGGCGAGGTGCGCAGCGCAGGCGCGGACAACAAGGCCGGCAAGCGGCGCAACGTGGCGCAATCGGGCGTCGCCGCGGCGGCGCGCGATAGCACGATCAAGCCGGCGGCGGGCGAAGCCCAAGACCCGCGATACGCGCGGCGGCTGATGCAGTCCGGCAACGTTGGCACCCGGCTGGCGAACAGCGGCCAGCCCCAGGAATGGACCCTGCAGGTCGGCGCCTTCGGCAAGCGCAAGGCGGCCGAGCAACAGGCGCTGGCCGCGGTCAAGGCCAGCGGCGGCGCGAGCGACATCGAAATCGAGCGCGGCACTGAAAAGGGCCACGTCGTCTACCGGGCGCTCGTCACCGGCTTCGAGAACAAACAGGATGCGCGCGAGGCCTGCGATCGGCTGCGCAAGCGCAAGTTGGCCTGCCAGCCGATCGGCCCCACTTCGGTCCTGGGCAATCCGCGCGGCAACGGCTGACGGCTCACACCGCCGCGGCGCTCGCATCGGCCAGTGCAACCGCCAGCCGCGCGGCCAATTCGGCGTTGGCCAGTGCCAGCCCCCGGTTGACCCGCAGGGTACGTCCGCCCGTCAGTTCCTGCAGCGCCTGCAAGAGAAACGGGGTCAGCCGATCTCCGACGATGCCGGCCTCGGCGGCCTGTCGATGCGCCGATGCGAGCGCATCGTCGAGTTCCGCCCGCGGCAAGGCGATGGCGGCCGGCGGCGGATTGGCCACCAGCAAGGCACCGGCCCGCGGCAGAAGCCGGTGGATCTTCACCAGGCGTACCAAAGCGGTCAGATCGTCCACGCGATGCTTCAGCTTGAGGCCGCTGTCCGCCGTGTGAAATGCCGGAACCGGTCGGTGCGGAAGCCGACCACTGGCACGCCCAGTGCCTTGAGCGCCTCCAGGGTCGCCGGCAAGTCGAGGATCGACTTGGCACCGCTGGCAACGACGCAAACGGGGCTCAGCGCCAGCTGGAACAGATCGGCCGAAACGTCCAGCCGCGCGCCCGGATGGATGCCGCCGATGCCGCCGGTGGCGAAGACCGCGATGCCGGCAGCGGCCGCCAGCCGCGCGGTGGCGGCGACCGTCGTCGCACCCAGTCCACCCGCCGCCAGCACCGGTGCCAGGTCGCGGGTCGAGCACTTCTCCGCCGGCTCCCTCGCCAAGCGGCGAAGCTGGCCCTCGTCCAGGCCGATATGCAATGCGCCATCCAGCAATGCCACCATCGCCGGCTCGGCGCCCGAGGCGCGCACCACGGCGTGCAGGTCCTGCGCCAGCGCCAAATTGTCAGGCCGGGGAAAGCCTTGGGCAATGATGCTGCTTTCGAGCGCCACGACCGGTCGGCCGTCCGCCTGCGCCGCCGCAACCTGCGCGGAACGGACGAAGGGCGGCACCCCCGCCAATGCGCTCAGAAGCCTTTCGGCAGCGCGACGCCGGCGGCCTGCAGCACCTCGCGCACGGCCGCCTTCATGCGTTCCAGGCCGCCCGCGTCGCTCGCTTCGCAGCGCGCCACCAGCACCGGCTGGGTGTTGGAGGCGCGCAACAGCCACCAACCATCGGCCGTGCTCACCCTGACGCCGTCGATGTCGTTGACGCGGGCGCCGGCCTTGGCCAAGCGCTCCTTCACTTCGGCCACCACGGCGAATTTCCGGATGTCGGCGCAGTCGAAGCGGATCTCCGGGGTGTTGATTATCTGCGGCAGCCGGTCGCGGCAACCGGCCAGATCCTGTTCGCCGCGGGCCAGCACGTCGAGCAGCCGCACAGCGGCGTAGATCGCGTCGTCGAACCCGTAATAGCGGTCGGCGAAGAAGATATGGCCGCTCATCTCGCCGGCCAGCGGCGCTCCGGTCTCGCGCATCTTGTTCTTGATGAGCGAATGGCCGGTGCGGTACATCAGCGGCTTGCCGCCGGCCTTGGCGATTTCGTCGAACAGCACCTGGCTTGCCTTCACGTCGGCGATAACGGTGGCGCCGGGATGCGCTTTCAGCACATCGCGCGCCAGCAGCACCAGGATCTGGTCGCCCCAGAGCACGCGTCCCCGCCCGTCGATCACGCCGATGCGGTCGCCATCGCCATCGAAGGCGATGCCCAGGTCCAACCGGTGCGCGCCAACCACCCGCTGCAGGTCGCGCAAGTTGTCCGGCACGGTCGGGTCGGGGTGGTGCGCCGGAAACCGCCCGTCGATCTCGGCGAACAGCACGTCGTGCTGGCCTGGCAGCCGTTTCACCAGTTCCGAGACGATCTCGCCGGTGGCGCCATTGCCGCAATCCCAGGCGACCTTCAGGCCCCGCGTGGCGCCATAGGCGGCGACCAGGCCAGCCAGGTAGTCGGCGCGCACGTCGTGCGACGCGGTGCGACCGGCGCCGCTCGCCGGCTGGCCTTCGCCCGCCAGACGGCCCAGCCGCTTGATGTCCTCGCCGAAGAACGGCTTGTGCCCCAGCATCATCTTGAAGCCGTTGTGGTTGGGAGGGTTGTGCGAGCCCGTCACCATGATGCCGCCATCGGCCTTGAGGTGGTGCACGGCGAAGTACAGCATCGGCGTCGGCCCACGGCCGATGCTGAGCGCGTCGATGCCGGCCTGCGTCAGCCCCTCCACCAAGGCGGCCTCCAGCGCCGGCGAGGACAGCCGCCCGTCGTAACCGACGGCGACGCGGCGGCCGCCCTTGCCGGCGACCAGCGTGCCGAAGGTGCGGCCGATGGCGCGCGCGTCCGCCTCGCGCAAGGTCTCGCCGATCACGCCGCGAATGTCGTATTCGCGCAGGATGCTGGGGTCGAAATTGTGATGCGTCATCCCTTGGGCGCCTCGTTCCACGGATAGGGCCGGCCAATGGAGGTGTAGTCGAAACCGGCGGCCAGCATGCGTGCCGGCTCGTAGACATTGCGCAAGTCCACCACCACGGGCCGGCGCAGCAGGAGTTTCATGCGGGCCAGGTCGAGCGCGCGGAACTCGTTCCATTCCGTCACGATCACCACCGCGTCGGCATCCTGCATGGCGTCGTAGGCGCTGTCGCAGAATTGCAAGCCGTTCATCAGCTTGCGCGCCTCGCCCATGGCCTCGGGATCGAACGCCTTGAGCGTGGCGCCAGCCTGCTGCAAGGCCGGCACGATGTCGAGGCTGGGCGCATCGCGCATGTCGTCGGTGTTGGGTTTGAAGGCCAGCCCCAGCAGGGCGATGGTCTTGCCCCGCACCTCGCCCTCGCAGGCGGCGATGACACGCAAGGCCATGCGCTGTTTGCGCTTGTCGTTGACCTCGACCGTCGCCTCGACGATCCGCATGGTAATGCCGGCCGCGTCGGCGGTATGCAGCAGCGCCTTGGTGTCCTTGGGGAAGCAGCTGCCACCATAGCCCGGTCCCGGATGCAAGAACTTGCGACCGATGCGGCCGTCCAGGCCGATGCCGCGTGCCACGTCATGCACATCGGCCGCGACCCGTTCGCACAGGTCGGCCACCTCGTTGATGAAGGTGATCTTGGTGGCCAGGAACGCGTTGGCGGCATACTTGATCAGTTCGGCGCTGTTGCGCGTGGTGAACAGCACCGGCGTCTCGATCAGGAAAAGCGGCCGGTAGAGTTCGCGCATCGCTTGGCGCGCGCGCTCGCTGTCGGTGCCCACCACCACGCGGTCCGGCCGCATGAAGTCGCCGATCGCCGCCCCTTCGCGCAGGAACTCCGGATTTGAGGCGACGTCGAATTCGACCTCGGGCCGGCGACGGCCGATGATCCTCTCCACCTCGGCGCCGGTGCCGACCGGCACGGTCGACTTGGTGACCACGACCGTATAGCCGTCCAGCGCGTCGGCGATCTCCTTGGCCGCCTGGTAGACATAGGTCAGATCGGCATGCCCGTCGCCCCGCCGGCTGGGGGTGCCGACGGCGATGAACACCGCGTCCGCTTCCGCCACCGGCCGGGCCAGATCGGTCTCGAAACGCAGCCGGCCGGCCCGGCTGTTGGCCTCCACCAGCTTGTCGAGACCGGGCTCGAAGATCGGCATGCGGCCCTGGCGCAAGGCGCCGATCTTCCCGGCGTCCTTATCGACGCAGACCACGTCGTGGCCGAACTCCGAGAAGCAGGCGCCGGACACCAGTCCGACATAGCCCGTGCCGATCATCGCGACGCGCATAGCTTCACTCCCCGCGGGCGCTGCGGATCAGAGTTCGCGGCAGGTTTCGCGCAAGTATTGCGCCAGACCGTCCTTGAGATCGGCGCGGGCCAAGCCGAACGCAATCGTGGCTTGCAGGAAACCCAGCTTGTCGCCGCAATCGTAGCGCGTGCCCTCGAAGCGGAGCCCATGGAAGGGCTGCCGGCCCAGCAATTTGGCCATGGCATCGGTCAACTGAATCTCGCCGCCGGCGCCCTTCTGTTTCTTCTCCAGCTCGTCGAACACTTCCGGCAACAGGATATAGCGGCCGATGATCGACAAGGTGGACGGCGCCTTGTCGGGCGCCGGCTTCTCCACCAGGCCCTTCACCTCGGCCAGCCGGCCGTCGTCGCGGCCGACCGCCAGCACGCCATAGCGCTGGGTGTGCTCGCGCGGCACATCCATCACCGCCACCACGTTGCCGCCCGTCTGGGAATAGGCGTCGACCATCTGTTGCAGGCAAGGCCGCCGGCTCAGCACCAGATCGTCGGCCAACAGCACCGCGAACGGCTCCTCGCCGACCAGGTGACGGGCGCACCACACCGCGTGGCCAAGGCCCAGCGGCTCCTGCTGGCGAGTGTACATCACCTGCCCGGACAGCGGTCGCCAGGCGCGAATCGATTCCAGCTCCTTGGTCTTCTGCCGACGCTCCAGCATGTCCTCAACCTCGAAGGAGAAGTCGAAATGGTCTTCGATGGCCTGCTTGCCACGGCCGGTGACAAAGACGAACTCCTCGATGCCGGCCGCCTGTGCCTCCTCGACCGCGTACTGGATCAGCGGCTTGTCGACGATCGGCAGCATTTCCTTGGGCATCGCCTTGGTAGCCGGAAGAAAACGTGTGCCAAGCCCGCCGACCGGAAACACCGCCTTGCGGATCCGTCTTGCCATGGGAGATTCGCTCACTGGGTTGGCCGGGTTGGCCCGGCTTCATCGATCGACGCCAAGTGTCGGGCTTGCCCGGCACCCTGGCCGCAGCATGCCGCGCACCGCGTTAGCGGAGGGTTATTGCCACCTCGCCCGCTTCGGCGCAAGCCGCGCTTGGATCACGACTGCATCAGCAAGTCCTTGGCTTGATTGAGCTTCGCTGCCAAGTAGGTGGAACCGCCCTGATCCGGGTGCAGTTTCAGCATGAGCCGGCGGTGGGCCTCCTTGATCTCGGCCTGGCTGGCACCTTCGGCCAGCCCAAGCACCGCCAGGGCCTCGGCGCGGGACATGCCGCCCTTGGGCGGCGGGGCCGGCTGTTGCTCGGCCCCACCGCTCGCGCCGCCAGCGGCGCGCGAATCGGCGCCAAACGCCCGCTCGATGAAGGTTTCTAGCAGCGGTACGGCCTGTGGATCGGCCGCCCGGCACTCGGCCAACAGTTCGCCCAATTCGGCCAGGCTCATGCTACCCAGGTCGCGCCCGGCAAAGCGACCCGCGCGCACGCTGCCGCGCATGGCGCCGCCTTCGTGCTCCAGCACCATATGCACCAGGTTCGTGGTTGCTTCCGTTGTCCTGCCGGTCGCGGGCCCACCGGCGCCGGACAGGAAGGACGGCAGGCGCTGACGCTGCCAGAGGCCATAGGCGGCGACGGCCAACGGCAGGCCCAGAACGAACCGGCCGGTCACCATCAGGAACAGCGCCAGCGCGCCCAGCGCGCCCGCACCGCCAAGCCGAATGCCTTGCGCCAAGGTGGCGGGATTGGCGCCGGCAAAGGCGCGGACCAACAACAGCAGGCCGACAAGCACGCCCAAGCCCAGGACGAAGTAGCCGATCATGTCGACTTCATCTGCTGCGCCAGCAGCAAGGCGGCCCCGCCCTCGCGGCGACTGAAGTCGGCCAGCGCCTTGCGCCCGCCGGCGGCATAGACCGCGACGGCCGCCAGGAGCTGGCGCAACTCGGCGGCGCTGCCCGCGTCGAACCGGCAATAGGCACCGCGGGTGAGCGTGGCGATCTGACGGAAGCCCAGCATGGCCGTGGCGTCGGCGCCCTCATGGAACATGAAGCAAGGCACGCCCAAGAGGCCCAGTTCGCCCGCCAGATGGGCCACGATGTCGACCGCTTCCTCCAGGCAGTCGCCGATGAAGACCAGCGCGTCGATCCGTTGGCGCTTGGTCTCCGCGATCGCATAGCGCAGCAGCCGCGCCATCTGGGTCTGCCCGCCCCGGCACTGCACCCCGCCCATGATCGCGGCCAGGCGATTGGAGTCAGCGACCCAGGAAGTCGCCTTCATCTCGTGAAAACCGCGGTAGAAAACCAGTTGCACTTCAAGCCCGCCCAAGCCGGCCGTTTCCCGGAACATCTCGCTCTGGATCTGACAGGCGGTGTCCCAGGTCGGTTGCCGGCTGGCGGTGGCGTCGATGCCGAACAGCAGCCGGCCGCGCCGCCCGGCCGGGCGGGCATTGGGCACTGCGGCCACCTGCCACAGGAAGGCCTGAACGTCGGCGGTGACCCCGCCGTCCCCGCGTCTGATCGGCGGTCGTTCATTGCTCATCAGGGCGCCCGGTCGCTCACTGCTGACCCGTCATGCTCATAAAGATCAGCGCGCGCGCCTGCGAAATCCAGGGGTCTTCAATCGGTAATGATGGCAATACCGGGTCTTAACCTGGATTATTCGTGACGCGGGCCGTATCGGTGCGGCGGGTGTAGCATAATTCACTGATTTCGTTCAGGATTTGGTTGTCTAAGCCGGTCCTTCACGAG
>VGEV01000061.1 GCA_016869175.1 Alphaproteobacteria bacterium | reverse complement strand
CGCGTTGCCTCTGGCGATGTTCTCTGGCATCGGCCGACCGCGCGGCTTGGGTCGCTGCACCTCGGCGAAGAAGCCGTGCCGCTCCAGCATCGCCAGGTTCGCCTTGGAGCGGTACGCGGTATCCGCCTCCAGCGCTTCCTCGGCCCGGCCGAACACCGCCTGGTAGCTGGCAATGCTTTCCACCAGGGGAACCGCGCCGACCGACACGCTGACGGCAAGCGGCCCGCCGGGCGTCTCCACCAGCCGCGCGCGCACGCTCGACAGGATGCGCTCGGCCGCGACCAGCAGCTGGTTCCGTCCGCAATTGTGCAGCAGGACACCGAACTGGTTGCCGCCGACGCGGGCCAGCACGTCGCCCTGGCGCAGGGTGCGGCCGATGCGGCGCGACAGTTCCAGGATCACCGCGTCCGCCACGTCGAAACCGTAGGCATCGTTCAGCATGCCCAGGTTGTCGATGTTGACCAGCAGGTAGCTGGCCGGGATGCCGTTCTGGTGGATATGCGGCAGCGCTTCCTCGACCCGTTCGCGCAGCCGCGCGCGGTTGAGTAGGCCGGTCATTTCGTCGCGATAGGCCAGCCGCTCCAGCCGTTCCTCGGTGATCCGCGCCTCGGTGATGACGCGCAGCGCGCCCACGACCCGAACCGGTCGCCCGTCGCCGCCATCGACCGGAATGCCGCGCTCCTCAACCCATTCGATCTGCCCGTCGGACCGGCGCAGCTTGTAGACGAGTTCGTATCAGCAGCCGGCCTCGATCTGCTGCGCCAGCGCCAAGCCGCGCTGCGGCCGGTCATCGGGCGCCACCTGCTCCTGCCAAGACTGCGCATCGGCCATCGCCAAGCCGTCGCTGAAGCCGAGCGTCGCGTCGAGGTCGCCGAGCCAGGCCACGCGGTTGGTCTGCAAGTCCCAGTCGAAGGGCAGGTGGCCAGCCGCCTGATGGGCAAGGCGCAGCCGCTCAGCATCCCACTCCGCCGGCTTGATCCTTGGGCGCCGCGCCATTGTCACGCTGCTTTTTCCACCGTTGAACAGTGCGCCGACGCCGCGGCCACCGCAGCGACCTTAATCGTCCGCCAGTTAAAGAAGCGCCAACAGGATAATCTCCGCGATTTGTCCTGCGTGTCTGGCGACCCAATTAACCATTTAAGGCAGAGATTCTGGCAAGAAACTCGCATAAAATGCTCCGTAACTTTCCGGTATTTGGATTGGAGTGCGGTTGTTGTCGCTGAGCGTGCAGCAGGTATCGGCCGGAGACCCAGCGGCGACAAAGGTGCTGCCGCCTCAGGCGCTGGCCGGCGGCTCGGGCATCGAAGGCCTGGCGCCGCGGGCCGGCAGGGCACGGTACCGCACCGATCCGGCCGACCCCTCCCCTGCGCGCGGCCGCCAGGGCGCGGCCTTGGCCGACAGCTCGACGGCCGGCCATGCTCGCCCGGCCGGTACCGTGCCGGCTTCGTCGATGGCGCTGGCCTCAGCCGGTTTTCTTGCCCAGCAAGTGGCGCAAGAACGCCTTCCCGTGGACCGCCATGCTAACGGCGAGCGGTTGGATCGCGGACCGGCCGCCTACCGCGCCGCCGCGGGTCAGGGAGTCGCGGTGATCGGTCCGTGGCGGAGCGCCGCCGCCTTGGCATAGCCGCTGCGCGCCGGCGCGTTTACCTTGCCGGCTCGCGCGGCGGCAAGGGAGTGCGGCGCCGGTGGCCGATCCGTCCCATCGCATTCACGACCTGCTGATCGTCGGCGGCGGTATCAATGGCGTTGGCATCGCGCGCGATGCGGCGGGCCGCGGCCTCGGCGTCCTGCTGGTGGAACAGGGGGATCTCGGCGGCGCCACCCCCTCGGCCAGCAGCAAGCTGATCCATGGCGGTTTGCGCTACCTGGAACACGGCGCGTTCCGTCTGGTGCGCGAGGCCTTGGCCGAGCGCGAGATCCTGCTGGCGATGGCGCCGCATCTGGTGCGTCCGATGGCTTTCGTGTTGCCGCACGGCCCCGGCCTCAGGCCGGCCTGGATGCTGCAACTGGCTCTGTGGTTCTATGATCGGCTGGGGGGTCGCCGCCAGCTCGCCGCCTCGCGCCGCATCGATCTTGCCCGCGACCCCGCCGGCCAGCCGCTGCACCCGCATTTCCCGACCGGCTTCCGCTACATGGACTGTTGGGCGGACGATGCGCGCCTGGCGATCGCCAACGCGATCGACGCGCGGGCCAAGGGCGCCGGCATTCTGACCCGCGCCCGCTTCCAAGGCGCCGCCGTCGCTGACGGACACTGGCGCGTGCGCCTGCGCGAGGCCGACGGTCGCGGGCGAGAGGTGGCCGCGCGGGCCTTGATCAATGCCGCCGGCCCCTGGGCGGGCGAGGTCTTGGCGTGCGTCGAGGGGGTGCGCGCGCAAGGCCGGCCGCGGCTGATCAAAGGCAGCCACTTGGTGCTGCCACGACTGCATGCCGGCGCGGATGCCTACCTGCTGCAGAACGACGACGGCCGCGTGGTCTTCGCGCTGCCTTTCGCGGAGCGCTTCACGCTGCTCGGCACGACCGACATCGCCTTGGCCGGCATGCCGGATGCGCCCTCCATCACGCCCGTGGAAGCCGACTATCTCTGCCGCGCGGCCGGCCGGTTCTTCCGTCGCGTGCTGCGGCCGGAGGATGCGGTGTGGAGCTTCGCCGGCGTGCGGCCGCTTTACGATGATGGCCGTCGCGCGGCGCATCGCGTGACGCGCGACTATGTGCTGCGCCTGGACGACAGCGCCGGTGCACCGCTGCTCACCCTGTTCGGCGGCAAGCTCACCACCTACCGACGTTCGGCGGAACGGGTGCTGGAGCGCCTGGCCCGCTATTTTCCCCGCTCTGGAGCGCCCTGGACCGCCACACATCCGTTGCCGGGTGGCGATTTGCCGAATGGCCTGGTCGCCTTTGCCGCCGAACTGCGCCGGCTGTATCCGGGCCTGGAACCAGCCCTGCTCGACGCCCTGGCGAACCGACACGGCGCGCGCACGGCCGATGTCTTGGGCGATGCCCGCATGCCTGCGGACCTGGGGCCGCATTTCGGCGGCGGGCTGTTCGCCCGCGAGATCGAGTATCTGATGCGCGAGGAATGGGCCGAGACCGCCGACGACCTGCTGTGGCGGCGCAGCAAGCTGGGCTTGGCGCTGGACGCCGCCGCGCGGGCGCGGCTGGCGGAAGCCATTGCCCGGATGCGTTCCGGCGCCTGAGCATTCATGCTATGCGAAGGCCGGCAGGGGAGCGTCCAGGATGTCGCAGCCGGAAAGCGTGATCGACCTGTTGAGCCGGGGCAGCGATGAAGCGCCGGCGATCGGCGCGCCCGATCGCCCGATGCTCGGCTTTCACGCATTGCGGCGATTGATGGCGGACACGGTGGCGCTGCTGAACGGCGCCGGGCTGGGTCGGGGCGACGTGCTGGCGATCGTGTTGCCGAACGGCCCGGAAATGGCGGCCGCCTTCGTTGCCCTGGCCGCCGGCGCCGCCACCGCGCCGCTCAACCCCGCCTATCGCGAGGACGAGTTCGATTTCTACCTGGGCGATCTGAACGCCCGCGCGCTGGTGGTGGCGCAGGGCCAGGACGGCCCGGCGCGCCAAGTGGCGCACCGGCGCGGCCTGCCGGTGATCGAGCTGATCGGCGATCCCGGCGGCCCGGCCGGCGCCTTCCACCTGGCTCGCCTGCCAACGGGCAGTCCCAAGACCACCGGTTTCGCCACGGCGGCCGATGTGGCGCTTATCCTGCATACGTCCGGCACGACCTCGCGACCCAAGATGGTGCGGCTCAGCCAGCGCAACGTCGCCGCCTCGGCCTGCCATATCGCCCGCACCTTGGCACTGGGCCCGAATGACCGCTGCCTCAACGTCATGCCGCTCTTCCACATCCACGGGCTGATCGCGGCGGTGCTGGCCAGCTTGGGAGCGGGCGGCGCGGTGTGGTGCACGCCGGGCTTCAATGCGCTGAAGTTCTTCTCCTGGCTGGAGGAGGCGACGCCCACCTGGTATACCGCCGTGCCGACCATGCACCAGGCGATCTTGGCGCGCGCCGAACGCAACCGAGAGATCATCCTGCGTCGGCCGCTGCGCTTCATTCGTTCGTCCTCCGCCTCGCTGCCGCCGCAGGTGATGGCGGAGTTGGAGGCAACCTTCGGCGCGCCGGTGCTGGAGAGCTACGGCATGACCGAGGCGGCGCACCAGATGGCCTCCAATCCGCTGCCGCCCGCGCCGCGCAAGCCGGGCACGGTCGGCCCGGCCGCGGGTCCGGAGATCGCCATCATGGGCGAAGACGGCCGCCTGCTGGCACACGGCGAGACCGGCGAAGTGGTGATCCGCGGAGCGAATGTCACCGCCGGTTACCTGGAAAACCCGGCCGCCAATGCCAGCGCCTTCCGCGACGGCTGGTTCCGCACCGGCGACCAGGGCGTGCTGGACGCGGCCGGCTATCTCAGTATTACCGGCCGGCTCAAGGAAATCATCAACCGCGGCGGCGAGAAGATCAGCCCGCGCGAGGTCGACGAGGTGCTGCTGGACCATCCGGCGGTGGAGCAGGCCGTCACCTTCGCCCTGCCGCACGACAAGTTGGGCGAGGAGGTGGCGGCGGCGGTGGTCCTGCGCCAGGGCAAGCAGGCCAGCGAACGCGAATTGCGCGAATTCGTCGCCAAGCGGCTGGCGGATTTCAAGGTGCCCCGCAAGGTGCTGCTGCTGCCGGAAATCCCCAAAGGCGCCACCGGCAAGCTGCAGCGCATCGGCCTGGCACAGAAGCTGGGCCTGGCGACATGAAGATCTGCATCTACGGTGCCGGCGCCATCGGCGGGCAGATCGGCGCGCAGCTTGCCCGCTCCGGCATCGAGGTCTCGCTGGTGGCGCGCGGCCCGCACTTGGCGGCCATTCAACGGAACGGCTTGACGCTGGTCGCCGAAGGCGAGCGTTTCACCGTTCGCCCGCGCGCCACCGACAATGCCGCCGAACTGGGCGCGCAGGATTTCGTCTTCATCGCGCTGAAGGCGCACGGCACGCCCGCCGCGGTGCCCCGGCTCAAGCCGCTGCTGGGTCCGCATACCGCGGTGGTGACGGCGATGAACGGCATGCCGTGGTGGTACTTCTACAAACTCGCGGGGCCTTACGAAGGCCGCCAGATCGAGACGGTCGATCCGGGCGGCGCGCAGTGGCGCGGCATCGGGCCGGAGCGCGCCATCGGCTGCGTCTTGTGGCAGGCGGCGGAAATCGTCGAACCGGGCGTCGTCGAATTGAGGCACGGCAATCGCATGCCGATCGGCGAGCCGGATAATTCGCGCTCCGAGCGCGCGCAGCTGCTGTCCAAGGCAATGCTGGCCGCCGGCCTCAAGTCGCCGGTCAAGACCAACATCCGCGACGAGATCTGGATGAAGTTGTGGGGCAACCTCTCGTTCAACCCGGTCAGCCTGCTGACCCAAGGCACGCTGGAACGCATTGCCAGCGACCCCGACACCAAGCCCGCCGTGCGCGCCATGATGATCGAGGCCGAGGCCATCGCCCACAGACTTGGCGTGCGCTTCGCCATGAACGTCGACAAGCGGATCGAGGTGGCGCGCGAGGTGGGCGCGCACAAGACCTCGATGCTGCAGGATCTGGAACTCGGCCGGCCGATCGAGCTGGAGGCGCTGACCGGCGTCGTCATCGAACTCGGCCGCATCGTCGGCGTGCCAACGCCGGCGATCGAGATGGTTTATGGCCTGGCGCGGCAGCGGGCGCGCATCGCCGGCTGCTATCCAGAATCACAGTCAGCGGCGGAGTAGCGGCATGGACTTCGAATGGCGCGGGCTGGGCCCGCAGGAACTGGAGCACCACTACAACCCGCGCGCCAGCATCGGCCAGAAGCGGGTGGAGAGCTATCTCGCGCGCTTCCAGTCGCAGTCGGCGGAAGCCCGCCGGCAGATCCAGGGCGACTACGACCTGCGCTACGGCCCCGCGCCGCTGCAGACCTTCGATCTGCACAAACCGGCTGGCAAGCCGCCCTTCCCGACCTTGATCTTCATTCACGGCGGCTTCTGGCGGAGCCTCGACAAGAGCGACCACAGTTTCGTGGCGCCGCCGCTGGTGGCCGCCGGCGTCGCCGTGGTCAACCTCAACTACGATCTTTGCCCGAAGGTCACGCTCGATGACATCGTGCGCGAAGCCCGCGAGGCGTTGCTGTATCTCTGGCGCAATGGCGAAGCGTCGGGGCTCGACCGCACGCGGCTGCATATCTCCGGCCATTCGGCCGGCGCGCATCTGTGCGGCATGCTGCTGAACCACGACTGGCGGGCGGCGGGATTGCCGGAGAAACCCGTGGCCAGCGCCATCTGCTCCTCCGGCATCTATGAGCCCGAGCCGGTGATCGGCACCACGGTCAACAACGATCTGCGACTGACGCTCGATATGGCCCGGCGCAACGACTGCGTCGCGCGGCCGCCGCGCTACGACCTGCCGCTCACGATCATTGTCGGCGGCGCCGAGCCGGCCGGCTGGATCGCCCAGTCGGAACGCTACCACGAGGCCTGCCGCTCGGCCGGCGTCGGCCTGGCCAGCCTGCACGTGGTGGCGGGCGCCAACCACCTCAACCTGCTGCACGCCGCCGCCGCCGACCGGGCATTGGCCGCCCACGTTCTGGCCCAGTTGCGGGCCGGCTGACGGGCCAGGGCGATTGCCGTTCGGATCGAACCGGCAGGTTCGGTTTCAACCGAAGCCATTGCCGCCCGCAACCATGCCGGCAGCGCGGTGGGCGCCGATTGAGAGGGATCGCTGATGGCGATGCCCGGTGATCGGACGCCGCGCTAGCGTTCGGCCGCGGGCAGCGTCGCCGCGATCTGCCGCCAGCCGCCGCACGCGACACCCAGCAGATAGATCGACCAGCCGAAGGCACCCAGCAGCTTGCTGGCGTCCTCGACCGGCGACAGCAGCCACCGACCGAAACCCAGCGCCTGCGCCAGCACATAGGCGCTGGCGGACAGCCCGAGCAAGGCGCCTGCGGACAACCCGGTCGGCCAGTCGGTCCACCGGATCTCGCGACCGTCGGCCAGCAGCAATGCGACGCCAAGCAGGGCATAAACCGCATAGACCGCCGCCTCAACGGCCGTGGCCGGCAGCATGGGCAGCAGGCGCGGTAGCCACACCTCGTGCAGCATGAAGACGTCATCGAAGATCAGCAGGCAAGTGAACCCCGCCAAGTGCCGCAACAGCCGGCAACGCCGTTGCAGTGACGGGGTTGCGGTGCATGACGAAAGCGCGATGCCGGCGGCCAAGGCGATGCCCGCCGCCGCCGTCCAGGCCAGCACCGTCAGGTGGTGCAACCAGGCGAGATAGGGGACCTGCCGCTGGCTGGCCAGCGGATCCTGGGTCAGGACATGCAGCACTTTCGGGAAGTCGTCGCCGCTGGCAACCGCGATCAGCGCCAGCAGCGCCAGGATCGGCAGGTAGAGCCAGAGGCAAACCCGAACCAACCCGCTTGCAGGAACGGCGCGCGCGGGCTGGCCAGGCACAGCAGTGGTGCAACCGGTATTCACGATTCGCCACGTTAAGCGTTCGGCAACTACGTCATGGTTAACGCATGCGTGGCGGCAAGCCGTCTGCGCGGTCAGTAACCCAGCGCCAAGCCGTCCTTCCTGGGATCGGAACCGCCGGCCAGCGTGCCATTCTGCCAGTCGATCTCGATGATCTGGCCGCCACCCCAAGGCATTTCCGGCCGCCCGACCTCGTGGCCAAGCGCCGCCAGCCGGTCCATCGTGCCGTCAGGAATGCCGCGCTCCACCTCCAGCCGGCCCGCCATGTGGAACACGCGCGGGCTGTCCAGCGCTTCCTGCACGTCCATGCCGTAGTCGATCAGGTTGGTCAGCACATGGGTGTGGCCGACCGGCTGATAGCCGCCGCCCATCACGCCGTAGCTGTACTTCACCCGGCCGTCCTTCACGCAGAGGCCGGGGATGATCGTGTGCAGCGGCCGTTTGCGCGGGGCGACGGTGTTCGGGTGGCCTGGCTCGACACGGAAGCCGCAACCGCGGTTCTGCAGCACCACGCCGGAGCGCGGTCCGACCAGGCCGGAGCCGAAGGCGAAGTAGAGCGAGTTGATGAACGAACAGGTATTGCGCTCCTTGTCGACCACCGTGAGATAGATGGTGTCGCGGTAGCCGGGGCCGGTCGCGGCCTCGGGCGGTGGCTGGGCGCGCGCAGGATCGATGCGCAGGCGCAGCTCGTCGGCGAACTCGCGCGACAGCAGCTTGCCGACCGGCACCTGGGCATGCCGCGGGTCGGCGACATATTGATCGCGCGCCTGGAAGGCGAGGCGCGAGGCCTCGGTCTCCAGATGCAGCCGTTCGGCCGAGTTGGGCTCGTGCCCGGCCAGATCGAAGCCTTGCAGCACGTTCAGCATCATCAAGGCGGTGATGCCCTGGCCGTTCGGCGGGATCTGGAAGATCGTATGGCCGCGATAGTCGGTGGCGATCGGCTCGACATACTCGCAATGCTGTTCGGCGAAATCCTCGGCGGCGTGCTTGCCGCCCATGCCGGCGAGGTAGCCGACCAGGTCTTCCGCCACCCAGCCCTTGTAGAAGCCGTCGCGCCCCTCGCGGGCAATCGTGCGCAGCGTGCGCGCGAGATTGGGCAGCCGCATGCGCTCACCCGCCGCCGGCGCCCGCCCGCCCGGCAGATACTGTTCGCGCGCGGAGGCCTCGGCCGACATCTTCTCCAGGTTGCGCTGCCAGTCGTGCGCCACCCGCGGCGTCACCGCCCAGCCCTCCTCCGCATAGCCGATCGCCGGGCGCAGCGCCCGCTCGAGGTCCCAGGTGCCGTGATCGCGCAGCAAGGTCGCCCAGGCATCGATCGCCCCGGGCACGGTGACGGCATGCGGACTGGTCTTCTCGATCGCGGCGATGCCGTCTTCCAGCAGGCCGTCGGTGGTGAGGCCCTTGGGCGCCCAGCCCGAACCGTTAAGACCGATCGGCTTGCCTTCGCCGCCCGGCACCAGCAGCGCGAAACAGTCGCCGCCAATGCCGGTCGACATCGGCTCGACCACGCATTGCACGGCACAAGCGGTGACCGCGGCATCAACCGCGTTGCCGCCTTGGCGCAGCACATCGACGGCGGCCAGCGTCGACAACGGATGCGAGGTGCAGGCCATGCCGTGCACGGCATGGGCGACCGAGCGGCCGGGCAGTTGCAGATCGCGCATTTCGGGTCCTTTCGGCCTGGCGCCGCGACAAGGGCAGGGGCAGGCGGCTATGCTAGCGGCGATGGGGACGGCTTCCAATGGCGGAAGGTGACAGGGCGATGCAACAGGTGCTGAGCGGCGTGCGAGTGCTGGATTTCGGGCGCTATATCGCCGGGCCGTTCTGCGCGGCGCTGTTGGCGGACATGGGGGCGGAGGTCATCCGCATCGAGCGGCGCGATGGCGGCGAGGACCGCTGGGTGGCGCCGGTCGGCCTCGACGGCACCGGCGCCATGTTCCTGGCGATGAATCGCAACAAGCTCGGCATGACGCTCGATCCGGCGGCGCCCGAGGGCCGCGAGATCGTCAAGAAACTGGTCGGCACCGCCGACGTGGTGGTGGCCAACCTGCCGCCGGAGGTCTTGCGCCGGCTCTCGCTCGACCTCGATTCCTTGCGCCAGGTGAAGCCGGACATCATCTTGACCACGGTCACCGCCTATGGCCCGGGCGGCCCTTGGAGCCACAAACACGGCTTCGACGGCATCGGCCAGGTGATGTCGGGCGGGGTCTATCTGGCCGGCACGCCGGAGCAGCCGGTCAAGGCCTATGTGCCTTGGGTCGACATGGGCACCGCCTCGCTCTGCGCTTTCGGCACCATGGCGGCGCTGATGGCCAGGCAGCAGACCGGCGCCGGCCAGCGCGTCGAGGGCGCCTTGCTGCAGACTGCCGTCGCCTATGCCAACGCGCTGCTGATCGAGCAGGCGGTGGCGGAGGTGGATCGGGTGGCGACGGTCAACCGCGGGCAGAACTCGGCCCCGGCCGACATTTTCCCCACCAAGGACGGCTGGATCATCTGCCAAGTGATCGGCAACCCGATGTATCGCCGCTGGGCGGGCCTGATGGGCGAGCCCGAATGGCTGGCCGATCCGCGCTTCGCCGACGACCAGGCCCGCGGCGACAACGCCGGGTTGATCTCGACCCGCATGGCCCGCTGGTGCGCCGGGCGAACCAGCGAACAGGCGCTGGCCGAACTGGAGAAGGCCAACATCCCCTCCGGCCCCCTGCTGGCGCCGCAGGAGACCATCCAGCATCCGCATATCCGCCAGGCGGGCCTGCTGGCCGACAGCGCCTTTCCTGGCCTGCCGCGGCCGGCGCCGATCGCCCCGACCCCGGTCCGGCTGTCCGAGACGCCCGGCCAGTTTCGCCATCGTGCTCCGACCCTGGGCGAACATACCGACAGCATCCTGACCAGCCTGGGCTATTCCCGGCGCGAGATCGACAGCCTCAGGCAGAAGGGCGTGATCTGAGCGAGGGCGATCGCAAGCGGGAGCTTGGCATGCGCCTTGTCTGTTATCCCCTGAGCGGTCGGCCGCCAAAGATCCGACCCGCGCCGCAACGCCGCGCCTGGATGGACGCCACCCCGGAAGGCTTCGCCAACCGCTGCCTGCCGCTGACCATTGCCAACCAGCATGGCTGGGAAATCCTGAACCCGCGCGGCTTCGAGGCGCGCTGGGACGGCGGCGCGGCGCAGACGGCGATCACCTTGCGGGAGCTGCCCGAGGCCACCGCCGCGCCCGACGCGCTGTTGCCGGTCAGTCATTTCGGCAGCGGCGTGCTGACTTTTCGCGTCACCGGCCTGTTCCGCATCGAGCCGTCCTACGATCTCTACGTGACCGGCCCGATCAACCGGCCGAAGGACGGCATCGTTGCCCTGACCGGGCTGGTCGAGACCGACTGGACGCCTGCCTCCTTCACCATGAACTGGCTGTTCACGCGACCCGGCGCCACGGTCCGCTTCGAGCGCGACGAGCCGATCTGCCACCTCTTTCCACTCCAGCGCGGCATGCTGGAGGCCGTCGAGCCGGAGTTCCGCGAGCTCGACGACGACCCGGAGGTCAAGGCGGCGCACGAGGCCTGGACCGCCAGCCGCGCCGGCTTCCTCACCGGCTTGCAGCAGGGCGACGCCGAAACGCTCAAGCGCAAATGGGAACGGGTCTATTTTCGCGGCATTACACCGGACGGCACGCGCCATCCCGAACACCGCACCAAGCTGGGCCTGCGCCCGTTCGCGGGTCCAGCGGCCGGCGAACCCAAGCCGGAGGACCAGACGACCTAGCGGCGCCCGGCCGCAAGGCAGGGTCGCGGGCACGCGGGTGGCGTTCGCCCCCGCCACTCTGGCATGCTCGCCGGCAAGGCTGGAACCGCACAGGAGGCTCGCGCGGCCATGAAATTCGGCGTGTTGTTGACCTCGCAACCCAACCCCGACGAGGAACCCTTCCCGCACCACAAGACGCACGAGCGGGTGACCGAGCAGGTCTTGTTGATCGATCAGCTGGGCTTCGACGTGGTGTGGATCGCCGAGCACCATTTCAACAACCAGTACGGCATCATGCCGGACTGCTATCCCTACATCACCTATCTCGCGGCGTTGGCCAAGCGCGTGCGCTTCGGCACCGGCGTCGTGGTGCTGTCGGCCTACAATCCGGTGCGCGCCGTGGAGAATGCCGCCTTCACCGACGTGCTGTCCGGCGGCCGTCTCGATCTGGCGCTCGGCTCCGGCTACCGGCAATACGAATTCGAGGGCCTGGGCGAGGATTTCGACAACCGTCGCGACCGCCAGGAAGAGGCGCTCGATATCCTGCTGGAGCTGTTCCACACCGGCCGCATCGAGCACAAGGGCAAGTTTTACAATGTGCGCATCCAGCCGCCGCACCAGCTCTTCCCCAAGCCGGTGCAGCAGCCGCACCCGCCGCTCTACATGGGCATCAATACCGACCAGTCGGCCGCCTATGCCGGCCGGCACGGCTTCGGCATGATGCTGACGACACTGCCCACCATCGACGAACTGAAGGCCAAGGGCGAGTTCTATCGCCGCGAACTGGAGCGGGCGCCGGCCCGCTTCCGCAAGAACCCGGCGCTGGGCACCACCACCGCGACCCGCTGGGTCTACGTGGCCGAAAGCGACGCGCGGGCGCGGGCGGAGAGCGAGCCCGGCCTGATGCGCCAGCTCGGCCATTTCGCCGGCGGCCTGCATCCCACGGGTAAGAAAGTAGAAGC
Organism: Alphaproteobacteria bacterium; assembly: GCA_016869175.1. Classification (GTDB taxonomy): domain Bacteria; phylum Pseudomonadota; class Alphaproteobacteria; genus VGEV01. Next base: position 7,538 of record VGEV01000061.1, on the reverse strand, counting down.
CGACGACTTCAACTACGACCGGCTGCGCGGCCAGACCATCCTGCATGGTTCGCCGGCCAGCGTGATCGCGATGATCGAGGAGCTGCGCGATCGCGCCGGGCTGGATTCGGTGCTGCTGCACTATCCGCCCTATTACGGGCGCGAGCGGACGCTGGACATGCTGCGGCTGTTCGCGGCCGAGGTGATCCCGCATTTCCGCGGGCCCGAGCGCGCCAAGAAGAAGCTGAGCGCCGCCGAGTAGCCCGGACAGGTACCCATGGGTCGCCGCCCATGGACTCGGCGCCGCCGCGCCGAGGCCATTCAACTTTCCCGTGTTTCTCGCTTGCGCTACCTTCGTTAGGTTATAATATAACATCATTTGACGCTGCGCTACGTCGGTGCGCGGACAAAGGGGGCTCGCATGCTGAGACGCAACCTTGCCGGTCTGATCGGACTGCTGGCAGTCGGCGCGGCTCTGCCGAGCGGGTTAGCGCTGGCGCAATCCCAGGTGCAGGTGGTGGCCAGCTTCTCGATCCTGGCGGACATGGTGGGCGCCGTGGGCGGTGCCCGCGTGCAGGTGGTGACGCTGGTGGGTGCCGATGGCGACGCACACACCTTCCAGCCGCGCGCCAGCGACGCGCAGAAGATCACCGCCGCGCAAATCGTGTTCGTCAATGGCTTGGGCTTCGAAGGCTGGATTGAGCGACTGATCCGCGCGAGCGAGTTCCGCGGGCCCATCGTCACAGTGAGCGATGGCATCGCACCGCTGACCACGCGCGCCGAACATGACGAGGGACCGGTCGGTGTCGCCAGCCGGCGGGTACTGAAGCCGCTCTACCAGAGCGATCCCCACGCTTGGCACGATCTGTCCCGCGCGCACGTCTACGTCGACAACATCGCCCGCGCCCTGAGCCAGCTCGATCCGGCGGGCGCACCGGAATATCGGGAGCGGGCGCACCGATACAAGCTGCAACTGGGCGAGCTGGATGCCGAGGCGCGGCGGCAGATCGGCGCTGTTCCGGCCGCCAAGCGCAAGGTCATCACCTCGCATGACGCGTTCCAGTATTTCAGCCATGCCTATGGCGTCGAGTTCCTCGCGCCGGCGGGCATCAGCACGGAGTCGGAGGCCTCGGCCGGGGACGTAGCCCGCATCATTCGCCAAGCCAGGGCACAGGGCATTCGCGCGGTGTTCGTCGACAACATCGCCGAGCGCGGCGTGGTTCGACAGATTGGCCAGGAGCTCGGCCTTTCCATCGACGGAACGCTCTACGCCGACGCGCTGTCGGACAGCAGTGGTCCGGCGCCCACCTTTCTCAAGCTGTTTGAGCACAATCTGCGCCTGCTGACCGCAGCAATGAGCGCCAACGCATCCTAGGCAAAGGGCGGATAGTCCAATGATGACCGAACGCTTGGCCTTCCTCGCGGCCTTGACCCTGGCGCTTGCACCTTGCGGCGCACGGCCGCAATCGAGCTACCCCGTCCTTGTCGGCGAACTCGAACTCGCCGTGCGGTTCGACCACATCTACGATGCCGCCACCGGGCAGCGCGCGCATCTCAGCGACCTCTACCCGGATTCCGAAATCGGGCTTGCGCTGCACGTCACCGACTGGGCCTCGCTGCAGGCGACCTTGGTCATCGAGCCGCTGACCGATGCGAGTTCGAATAGAGCGTTTGAGGATGTCGGTCTCTACGCGGAACAGCTGTTCGTCAATTTCGAGCTCGGCCGCTTCGCCGTCTATGCCGGCAAGTTCAATCCCGCCTTCGGCACCGCCTGGGACCGCGCGCCGGGTATCTATGGCACCGACTTCGCCGAGGACTACGAAGTCACCGAGCAGATCGGCCTGGGCGCCGCAGCGAAGCTCGAGACCCTGGAATGGGGCGCGCACGAACTCAATGTCGCGGCGTTCTTTGCCGACACGTCTTTCCTCAGCAACTCGGCCATCACCCGGCCAAGGCGCGATGACCCCGACCTTGGCCGCGCCAAGCGTCTGCGCCTGGCCGACGGCGGCGCCGGCAATACCGAGAGCTTGCAATCGTTCCTGCTGGCGCTGAACGGCGGAAGCTTCGGCTTCGCGCCGAATCTTGGCTATCATGTTTCGTTGCTGCGCCGCGAGCCGGGCCGCGCCGAGATCGCCAGGGAGACCGGCGTCGCGGCCGGGCTGCAAGCCGAACTGACGCTCGGTCCCGGGGCCAACCTGACCCCGCTGGTCGAGGTTGCCCGGTTCTTTCATTTCGCCGGTCAGGCTCAAGACGCCGACTATGTGACGGTCGGCGCCGAGATCGGCTGGCAGTCCTGGTCTCTCGCCTTCTCCACGACGGCGCGCTACTTCTCCGAACCTGAGGACGGCAGCGGGCCCAACGGCAGAAACGCCCGCGATCACTTGCGCGCCATATCTCTCGGCCATGACCTCGGCCACGGCCTGGGTGTTGCCGTCGGCCTGAAGAACGAACGGCTCAACGGCCAGGATGTCAACACCGTCGGCTTCGTCGTCAGCTACGACTACGACTTCCAGCTGGGCGGGCGACGCTAGTCGCCGAGTCCCGCCTGCCGGCAGGCGGCGGCCACGGTGTTCTGCAGCAGGAAGGCCACCGTCATCGGGCCGATGCCGCCCGGCACCGGCGTGATCGCCGCCGCCACTTCGCGGGCTTCGGCGAAAGCCACGTCGCCGACGAGATGGGTCTTGCCATCCGGCATCGCCATCCGGTTGATGCCGACATCGATGACGATGGCACCGGGTTTGATCCAGTCGCCCCGCACCATTTCCGGCCGCCCCACCGCCGCCACCAGGATGTCGGCCCGCCGGCATTCCTCGGCCAGGTCGCGGGTGCGCGAATGCGCCATCGTCACCGTGCAATGCTCGGCCAGCAGCAATTGCGCCATCGGCTTGCCGACGATGTTGGAGCGCCCCAGCACCAGCGCACGCGCACCCACCAGCCGGGCCACCTCGCGCTTCAGCAGGTAAAGGCAGCCCGACGGCGTGCACGGCACCAGCGCTGGCAAGCCGACCGCCAGCCGGCCGGCATTGACCACGTGAAAGCCGTCGACATCCTTGGCCGGATCGATGGCGTCGATCACCTTGGCGGGGTCGATGCCTTGCGGCAACGGGAGCTGCACCAGGATGGCGTGGATCGCCGGATCGGCATTCAGCCGGCGAACGATGCCGAGCAATGCCTCCTCCGAGGTGTCGGCCGGCAACCGCATCTCGCGCGACAGGAGGCCGGCCGCACCGGCGGCCCGGCCCTTGGTGCGCACATAGACCTGGCTCGCGGGGTCGTCGCCCACCAACACCGCGGCCAGACCTGGCGTCAGGCCGTGCCGGGCCTTCAGCGCCGCGACCCGCGTGGCCAGCGCGGCGTTGAGGTCCGCCGCCGCCGCCTTGCCGTCGATCAGCCGCGCGCCCATCGCTCTCCTCGCCGTCCTTCCAGGCCGGCAAGCCAACGCTCGATGCGCGCCCAAAGGGCGGCTTCGGCGCCGGTCCGTCGCACCGTCTCGTCGCGGCCGGTCGCGCCGCGCGCGATGGCAAGGATCAAGCCCTCGCCGTCCCGGCGCGAGGGGCCCGCCAACCCGGCATCGCACTCAGCCGGCGAGATAGGCAAGATCGACGACAATCAAGTTCTTCAGGAAGACCAGCAGCAGGATCAGCACCACCGGCGACAGGTCGATGCCGCCGAAACTGGGCAGGAAGCGGCGAATCGGCCCCAGCACCGGCTCGGTCAAGCGATAGAGCACGTCGCCGATGACATAGACAAAGCGGTTGCGGGTGTTGACCACGTTGAAGGCCACCAGCCAGCTCAGGACCACCTGCAGAATGATGATCCATATATAGAGCTCGATGACCGAACCGACCAGTTGGGTGATGGCATACATCGCGGGCCGCAGCGCCTCCGTGCCCGCCACCTCTAGCGCGCCCGTAACCCTCTGGCAAGGAATGCGCTGACGCTTTCCCCGGCCGCGCTTGACAGGGCGAAGGCCCGGTACCTATATCGGCCCGCACGCTTCGCCGCGCCGCGGCGGGGCGGCCGGTGGGGCCGTAGCTCAGTTGGGAGAGCGCTAGAATCGCACTCTAGAGGTCGAGGGTTCGACTCCCTTCGGCTCCACCACTTCAGCTGGCCGCACCCGCGGCCCGGCGCACCGCCAAGAGCTGCCACAACACGACCAGCAGGCCGACGGCCAAGCCGATCAGCGTGGTGACGACGCGCGGGTCCACCATCAGCAGCGCCGCCAGGGCCAGCGCCAGGCGCGGCCAAGCGTGCAGCCTTCCGGCCAGGTAGCCGACCATGGCGACGCCCAGAAAACCGATGCCGACGGTGCAGGACGCGGTCGTGAACAGGAAATCGAACCAGGTGAAGCGGCCGGGAATGACGATTAGCATCGCCGGCTGGTAGACGAAGACGAAAGGTACCAAGACCTTGGCGTTGCCGAGCTGGAAGGCGCTGAGGCCGGCGCGGAACGGATTGGCGGCGGCGATGGCGGCGCCGGCATAGGCCGCCACGCAAACCGGCGGCGTGAGATCGGCCAGCACGCCGAAATACAGCACGAACAGATGCGCCGCCAGTGGCGGCACGCCCAGCAAGGTCAACGCCGGAGCCGCGATCGTCACCAGGATGACGTAGAGCGCCGTGGTCGGAATGCCGGCGCCCATGGCGACGCAGGTCAGGGCGACGAACACCAGGGTCAGGAACAGCGTCAGCTCGTTCTGCGTGAACAGCTCGAACGGCAGGCCCTGCAACAGGCCGACGATGTCCTCGGCGGTGCCGGCGGCCAGTTGGGTGACCGTGAAGCTGATCTTGAAGCCCACTCCCGACAGCGTGATGACGCCGATGAAAATGCCCACGCAGGCCGCGGCGACGCCGACCGAGATCGCGTGCTTGGCGCCGGTCGCCAGCGCCTCCAGCAGGTCGGCCGGCGTCATGCGGTGCATGGGGTTGAGGAAGCCGACCAGGATGCTGGCGGTGATGCCGCCGAAGGCTGACAGGAAAGGCGTGTAGCCGTGGAAGATCATGCCCAGCAAGACGAACAGCGGAAAGATCGAGGGCCAGCCGCGCCGCAGCACGGCGCCCACCTTGGGGATCTCCGCTTCCGGCATGCCGCGGAGCCCGGTGCGCTTGGCCTCGAAATGCACGATGGTGAACACGGCGATGTAGTGCATCAGCGCCGGCACCGCCGCCGCCAGGATGATCTGCGAATAGGGCAGGCTCAGGAACTCGGCCATGATGAAGGCCGCGGCGCCCATGATGGGCGGCGTGATCTGGCCGCCGGTCGAAGAAGCGGCTTCGACCGCGGCGGCGAAATGCGGCCGGTAGCCGATCCGCTTCATCGCCGGGATGGTGAGCGAGCCGGTGGTGACGGTGTTGGCAACCGACGAACCGCTGATGGTGCCAAACATGGCCGAGGAAATCACGCTGACCTTGGCCGGACCGCCCGGGTAGCGCCCGGCCACGGCGAAGGCGAGGTCGATGAACAGCTGGCCCAGGCCCATCTTCGTCGCGATCACGCCGAACAGCACGAAATGGAAGACGAAGGTCGAGACCACCACCAGCGGAATGCCGAAGATGCCTTCCTGCTGCAGGTAGACGTGATTGATCAGGCCCGACCACGAAGTGCCCGGATGCTGGAAAACGCCGGGAATGGAGCGGCCGAACAGCGCATAGGCGATGCCGAACAGCGCGACGCAGGTCAGCGGCCAGCCGAGCGAGCGGCGCGTCGCCTCCAGGAGCAGCAGCACCAGGCCGGTGCCGAACACCACATCGAGCGTGTCGGGATTGCCAACCCGCATCACCAGGCTGGCGAAGGAGAACGGGATATACAGCACGACCACGACGGCGAGCCCGGCCATGAGCCAATCCCACAGCGGAATGCCGAACGGTCGCCACCAGCGCCGTTCCGCCGCCCGCGCCCCGCTCGGCCGCGCCCCATAGACCAGGAACGCGATGACCAGCACAAAGCTCAAGTGGATGGCCGAGTGCCAGTGGGTCGCCGGCGTGCCGAAGCCGCCGGTGTAGTAGTGATAGAGCGACATCACCACCAGGATGGCGACAATGAGATAGCTGGCGGGCGGCCGGGCACTGCGGAAACGCAGTTCCGGATCGTATCGCTCTTCCAGCTCGCGCAGGTCGCGCGCGCTGGGCTGGCCGCCGGACACACTCATAATGGCGAGGCAGGCGACGGCGCCGGGCCGAAAGTCCGTGCGCCGTCGCGACCCGTCACTTCATCAGGCCGGCTTCCTTGTAGAAGCGCTCGGCGCCGGGATGGTACGGCAAGCTGACACCGCTCAGCGCGGTTTCCTTGCGGATCGACTTGCCCTTGGCATGGCCGTTGTCCAGCAGCGCGCGGGTGTTGTCGTTCCACAAGGCCTTGGTGATCTGATAGACGAGCTCCTCCGGCTGATCCGACGAGGTCAGCCATTGCGCGCCGACGGCCACGGTCGCCACGTCCTTGTCGATGCCCTTGTAGGTGCCGGCCGGAATGGTGGCGGCCGCCCAATAAGGCACCTGCTTGACGATCTTGGCCTGCATGTCCGGCGTCAGCGCCAGCAGACCGGCGCCGATGGTGGCGGACAGCTCGACCACCGGGGCGACCGGGTAGCCGGCGATCAGGAAGGAGGCGTCGAGCTGACCGTCGCGGATGCGATCGACCGACTGCGCCGGGCTCAAGAATTCCGGCTTCAGGTCGGCCCCCTCCTTGAGGCCGAAGGCGTCGAAATACAGTCGCGCGCCGACCAGCGTGCCGGAGGCCGGCAGGCCCATGTTGACCCGCTTGCCCTTGAGCTGCTCGACCGCAGTGATGCCGGACTTGCCGCTGACGATGACGTGGATGTGCTCGGGAAACAGGTTGGCGATGACGCGCAGCTTGGTCGCCTTCGGCTTGCCATCATAGAGGCCGGTGGCGTTGAACGCCCAGTCGGCGACATCGGACTGCGCGATGCCGCTTTCCATCTGGCCCGACTGAATGGCATTGACGTTGGCAACCGAGCCGTCGGAGGACTGCGTGACGGCCACCAGGCCCGGCACGCCGCAGCTGCCGCCCTTGTCACACGGACGGCTGCCGGGCGGATTGCTGATCGCCGTGGCGATCACGCCGCCGACCGGATAGTAGGTGCCGCCCGCCGTGCCGGTGCCTATGCGGAAAAACTGCTGGGCTTCGGCCGTCCCGGCCAAAGACAAGGCCAGCACGCCGGCACCGATGAGGCTTGCGCTGCGATATCGCATATCCATCCCCCCTACCGGCCGCCCGCGAGGGCTGGGGCGGCCCGCCGGCAGTCTAGCGGGGCCTGATTGGGCTGGCCAGCCGCTATCCGGGTTCAGTAGATATGAGACGTTGGGTTCTGCTGTCGGGTGAGGGAGAGATACTCGTTGGGGGTGAACCGCGCCGGGTTTCCCGGAGGCATTGTCGTTTGAGTCATGTGGCCATGGCAGGTTGGTCTGCCATGGCGTAGTAGCGTTCCTCGGCTTCGGCCGGCGGGATGTTGCCGATGGGCTCCAGGATACGCCGGTTGTTGAACCAGTCGACCCATTCGAGGGTAGCGTACTCGACGGCCTCGAAGGAGCGCCACGGCCCC
>VGEV01000060.1 GCA_016869175.1 Alphaproteobacteria bacterium | reverse complement strand
GGCGCCGGCGCTGCCGGCATGGGCGCCGCTGCGGGCGGCAACAGCCGCCGCGGCGGTCCCACCGGTGCCTCCGTCTGCTGCGCCTGGGCCGGGTGCGCCAGGCTCAGCAGCCCGGCCAGCAGCATGGCGGCAACGCTACTTGCGCTGGGCGTCATGCGGTATGGCCTTGTTGACCGGCGCCGAGGGCGGCGGGATCTCCCAGTTGGCCAGGAACACGACCAAACCCACCAACGCGACCAGAACGACTCCGATCAACAGCCAACGCAATCGTTGCATGAATCCGCCAGTTCCCGCCCTGTTCCAGCGCTGACTCTTGAGAGCCGCGAGACGGAATATGCTAGAGTTGCGACTATGGCGAAAGTGAGACCGACTGTCGATGCACTGCGAGTGCGCAGGGCGGCGAGGACAGATGATGCCCGCCTCGGGCTGGCATGAACCCGCCGCTGCTGCCGGCGCTTGACCGCAGCGTCGTGCTGGTGGGGTTGATGGGGGCCGGCAAGAGTTCGGTTGGCAAGCGCTTGGCGCAGCGGCTGCGCCTGCCCTTCGTCGATGCCGACGCCGAGATCGAGGCGGCGGCCGGGTGCACGATCGAGGCGATTTTCGAACAGTTCGGCGAGGCCGAATTCCGCGCCGGGGAGCGCCGCATCATGGCCCGGCTGCTGGACGACCCGGTGCGGGTGATCGCGGCCGGCGGCGGCGCTTACATGGACCCCGACACGCGGGCGGCGATCCGCGAGAAGGGGATCGCCGTGTGGCTGCAGACCGAGCTCGACGTGCTGGTGCATCGCGTCAAGCGGCGCAACAACCGGCCGCTGCTGAAACAGGGCGACCAGCGGGCGATACTGGAGCGGTTGATCCAGCTGCGGTACCCGATCTACGCCGAGGCCGACATCACGGTGGCAACCAGCGATCAGCCGCATAAGGAACTGGTGAGCATCATCGTGGCGCGGCTGGAGGAGCAGATGGCGTGCCGGGCACCCCGGCTGAGCGCCAGCGCGCCGTGAGCCTGGCGCCGACGCGCGTTGACGTGAGGCTGCCGGACGGCGGCTACGAGATCGTCATCGGCGAAGGACTGCTGGGCGGGGCGGCCCGCTTCCTCGCGGAACGGCTGCCGCGCCGACGCGCCATCGTGGTCAGCGACGAGACGGTCGCCCGGTTGCATGCGCCGACCCTGTCCCGGGGTCTGCAAGCCGCTGGCATCGCCACCACCCTGCTCACGGTGCCGCCCGGCGAGGGCAGCAAGAGCTTCGCCGAAGTGGAACGGCTGGTCGACGCGCTGGAGGCCTTGCGGGTGGAGCGGAGCGAGCCGGTCCTGGCGCTGGGCGGCGGTGTGGTGGGCGACCTGGCCGGCTTCGTCGCGGCGGTCCGCCGGCGGGGCTCGCCCTTCGTGCAGCTGCCGACCACGCTGCTGGCTCAGGTGGACAGCGCGGTTGGCGGCAAGACCGCGATCAACACCCGGCACGGCAAGAACCTGGTGGGCGCCTTCCACCAGCCCGCCCTGGTGCTGAGCGATGTTGGCACGCTGGCCAGCCTGCCGCGGCGTGAAAAGCTGGCAGGCTATGCGGAAATGGTGAAATACGGCCTGCTCGGCAATCCCGCCTTCTTCGCCTGGCTGGAACGCAACGGGCGGGCGGTGCTGGCCGGCGACAGCGCGGCGCTGGTTCACGCGGTGGCGCAATGCTGCCGCGACAAGGCCGCCATCGTGGCGCGCGACGAGCGCGAGATGGGCGAGCGGGCACTGCTCAACCTGGGACACACTTTCGCGCACGCGCTGGAGGCCGAGGCGGGCTTCGGCGCGCGGCTGCTGCATGGCGAGGCGGTGGCGCTGGGCTGCGTCATGGCCTTCGAACTGTCGGCGCGCCTTGGCCATTGCCCGACGGCGGACGTCGCCCGCGTTCTCGGCCATTTCGCCGCCGTCGGCCTGCCGAGCCGGCCGGCCGAGCTCGGCTTGCCGGACTTTCCGCCCGAGCGTCTGCTGCAACACATGGCGCAAGACAAGAAAGTGCGCGACGGCCGGCTCACCTTCATCTTGGTGCGCGGCATCGGCCAGGCCTTCATCAGCCGCGCGGTCGAGGCGGCCGAGGTCGCAGCGCTGCTGCGGAGCGCGGCGGCGGCGTGATGGGCGGCTTCGCGGCTTTGCCGAGTGGGGGCGGCAAGCGATGGATCTGACGTTTCTGTTGAGCGGCCTTGCGATCCTGGTGCTGCTGCTCTGTTCGGCGCTGCTTTCGGGCTCGGAGACGGCGCTGACCACCTCGTCGCGCCCGCGCATGCACCAGCTGGAGCGACGAGGCAATCGGCGCGCCGCGCATGTCAACTGGCTGCAGGGTCGCCAGGGCCGTCTGCTGGGCGCCATCCTGATCGGCAACAACCTGGTCAACATCCTGGCTTCCTCGCTGGCGACCGGCACGCTGATCGCCCTGTTCGGCGATGCCGGCGTGGTCTATGCCGCGGCCTTGATGACCGTGCTGATCGTGCTGTTCGGCGAGATCCTGCCGAAGACCTATGCCCTGCATCACGCCGATCGGGCGGCCTTGTTGGTGGCGCCGCCGATCCGCCTCCTCGTGCGATTGCTGACGCCGTTGCTTTTCCTGGTGCACGGCGCCGTGCAGGGGGCGCTGCGCCTGTTCGGCGCCGGCGAGCGAGCGCCCGAGCAGTCGTCAGAGGACGAGCTGCGCAGCGTGCTGGAACTGCACTCGGCCGAAGGCCGCATCGAGAAGTCGGCGCGCGACATGCTGCACGGCCTTTTGGACCTGAGCGAGGTCGAGGTGTCGGAAGTGATGGTGCACCGACGCAACATGCTGGCGCTCGACGCCGACCTGCCGCCGGTCGACTTGCTGGCAGCGACGCTCGGCAGTCGCTTCAGCCGGCTGCCGCTTTTCCGCGACAATCCCGACAACATCGTCGGCGTGTTGCGCATCCGCGACCTGTTGCGCGTCGCGGCCGAGCGGGCCGGCAAGCTCGAGGGACTTGACCTGCTGACGCTGGCGCGGCCGGCCTGGTTCGTGCCGGAGACCACGACTTTGCGCGAGCAGTTGCACGCGTTTCGTCAGCGCGACGAGGAACTGGCGCTGGTGGTGGACGAATATGGCGCGATCCAGGGCCTGATCACGCCGGAGGATATCCTGGAGGAGATCGTCGGCAGCGACACCACGGCCGAGCGCCGCTTCCGTCGCGAGGCGGACGGCAGCTACTTGGTGGCCGGCACGGTGACGGTGCGCGAGCTCAACCGCGCCTGCGACTGGGAACTGCCGGAAGACGAGGCCGCCACCGTCGCCGGCCTGCTGATCGCCGAAGCCAAGCGGCTGCCGGAAGTGGGCGAGCGCTTCAACTTCCACGGCTTCGAGTTCGAAGTGCTGAAACGCCAGCGCAACCAGCTCACCTCGCTGCGGCTGCGCCCGGCCGCGGGCGCGCCGGAGCAGAGTTCCGCCGCCTGACCTCGCTTCAACGCGTGGGTTTCGGCACGGGCGTCATGTCGGGATGGGATTCGAGCACGTCGGTGACCAGCCAGCCGGCCTTGCTGCGCGCATAGATCTCATAGCGGGGCGGCACCAGGCCCGGATCGTCCAGCGTGCCGGCGCGCAAGCCCAACACGCCAGGCCGCAGCTCGATCTCGTTCCACAGCCCGGAGCCGCAATTGACGCAGAAATGCCGGGCGATGGCGCGGCCACTGTCGGCGGTGCTGCGATAGACCGCGGGCTGGCCGGAGAGAAGCGTGAAGCCCTCGCGCGGCACGGCGACGCCATGGTGGAAAGCACTGCCGCTGCTGCGCTGGCAATCGCGGCAATGGCAGAGGAACTGGCGCAAGGGCGCACCGGTTGAACGGTACCGCACTTGACCGCAGAGACAACCGCCGGTCAGTTCCATGCTCGCCTCCTTCAGGGGTGGCGGTGTTCGATGGGGCCGCCCGCCGCGGCCCAGGCCTTGAAGCCGCCGGACAGGCGGGCGACGTCGGACAGGCCCATGCGCCGCGCCACGTCGGCCGCCAGGCCCGCGCGCCAGCCCTCGCCGCTGGCGCAGAAGAAGACGACGCGCTTGCCAGCCTGGAATTGCGGCCTGGCATAGGGACTCTCGGGATCCAGCCAGAACTCCAGCATGTCGCGCGGGCAGTGGAAGGCGCCGGCGATGGTGCCATCGCGCCACAATTCGCGCACGTCGCGCACGTCAACGAACAGCACGTCGGCGCGGCCGTGCAGCGCCAGCGCCCGTCCCAGCGGCAGACTGGCGACCGCGTTGCCCGCCGCCTCGACCAGCGCTTGCAGCGAACCCGGCCGCGCGGCCGGCATCAAGCGGCGCCCCGCCGGCGCCACAGCCGTTCGCTGGCGATGGCGGCGCCTTCCACCAGCGCCGACAGCTTCGCCCAGGCGATGTCGGGATGCACGCCCGGCTGCTCGGCGAAGGTGGCGAAGCCGCAATCGGTGCCGGCGATCACGCGCTCGCGCCCCACCAGCTCGGCATAGCGGCAGATGCGCTGCGCCACCAGGCGCGGATGCTCGATGAAGTTGGAAACGCTGTCGATCACGCCCGGAACGACGATCCGATCCTCCGGCAGTTTGTGCTTCAGGAAGACCTCCCACTCGTGTTCGTGGCGCGGGTTGGCGCCCTCGATGGACAGCGCCTGCGCGCGCGAGCCGAGCACGATGTCGAGGATATCTTCCAAGGCGATGTCGTGGTGGTGCGGTCCCTGGTAGTTGCCCCAGCAGAGATGCAGGCGCAGACGGTCGGGCGGGATGCCGGCGGTGGCGGCGTTCAGCACCTCGACATGCTCGGCCGCCTGGCGGCGGAACGCCTCGGTGTCGAGCGCCTTGAACATCAGATGGCGGCCCATCGCCAAATCGGGGCAGTCGAGCTGCAGCACGAAGCCGGCGGCGACGATGGCCTCGTATTCCGGACGCAGCGCCTCGGCCAGGGCCGCCAGATAGGCCGAGTGGCTGGGATAGTAGGCATTGGCCAGGAACACCGCGGCGACGCCCGGCGAGGCCGCGGTCAGGAAGGCATCGAGCGGCCTGGACGCCGCCCGGGCGCGGGCGAAATTCGCCAGGTCCTTGCGCAGCGGCGCGCCATCCCCGGCCGCGATCGGGCCGTTGCAGGTGGGACCGGTCGCCCGCCGCACGGTGCCGCCGATGGAGACGAGCCAACGGGCGTAGTCGATGAATTCCAGCAGGTCCTTGGCGGCGTGTCCCTTGCCGGGCGGCCCGCCAAAACCGGAAAGCCGGTCCTTGATGTAGGTGGAATAGCTGGCCTTGCTGGCCTCGCCGTCGCTCACCACGTCGATGCCGATCGCCACCTGCCGGACGACCAGCTCGTCCACCGCGCGCGCCACCGCCGTGTCGAAGGCTGCGCCATCGACCGGCTTGCCGTCCTCCTTGGCCAGGATCAGCGGCTTCAGATAGTCGGGGCGGGGCAAGCTGCCGACATGACTGGTCAGGATGCGATCGCGCGATTGCTGCATGGCGTCAGCTTCCCTTGCCGGCCGGCTCTTCCAGCCATTTCTCGACAATGAACCGCTGGATCTTGCCGGCGGTCGAGCGCGGAAAATCCGCCAACGCGACGAAGCGGATTTGCTTCGGCCGCTTGTAGCCGGCCAGCCGCTCGCGGCAGCGCGCCATCAGTTCCGCTTCGTCCAGGCTGTCGTCGTTGCGTGAGACAAAGGCCACCGGTACCTCGCCCCACTGCGGGTCGCGCCGTTTCACCACCGCCACGTCGTCAACCCGCTTGTCCGCCAGCAGCACCGCCTCGATCTCCGCCGGGTAGATGTTCTCGCCGCCCGACTTGATCATGTATTTCACCCGGTCGACGAAATCGAGCGTGCCGTCGGGATTGCGCTTGAGCACGTCGCCGGTATGGAAATGGCCGTTGCGGAAGTCGTGCCGGTTGGTCTCCGCGGCGTTCCAATAGCCGCTGAACAGGCTGGCGCCGCGGAAGCACAGTTCACCGGGCATGCCGTCGGGCACGTCGTTGTCGTCGGCGTCGACCAGGCGGTAGCGGCAGAGGATGTCGACCGTCTTGGACAGCCGCGCGGGCAGCTCGCCCGGCGCGAAGCTGTTGCCCGAGGCGACCGGGATGCCGCATTCCGACAGCCCGTAGGTGTTCCAGAAACGGGCGTTCAGCAGGCCACTCACTTCCGCGATCTGGTGGCGCGGCAGCAGGTCGGCCTGCGCGCCCACCAGCTTGATGCCCTTGGGCTCGATCCGTCGCTCCTTGAGCGCCGCGATCAGCCGATCGAGCATGCCGGGAATCAGCACCAGCCACCACAGCCGCTCGCGCTCGATGATGGCGAGCAGCCGATCGAGGTCGAAGCCGTCGACCACGATAAGCTTGCCGCCGATGCCGAGCGCCGCGTAGGCCGGATCGACCGACGCCACGTGAAACAACGGCGTCCAGGCGAGCGCCGCGTCCGCAATCGTCAGGCCATACGAGATCTGCGCGATCTGCATGCGCGCCATCTCCGCGCGATGGCTGACGAGAGCGCCTTTCGGCACGCCGGTCGTGCCGGAGGTGTAGATCACCACCAGCCCGTCCTCGGGCTCGGCCCGGATCGGAACCGCTTCGGCACTCGCCCGCTCGAGCAACGCCTCGTAGCCGCGGCCGAACTCCAGCACGGTTTCGGCGCCATGCGCCAGACCGGCCAGAACCGCGGCATAACGGGGCGAGACCAGGATCAGTTTCGGCGTGGTCACGCCGATCGCCGACAGCAGTTCCTCCGGACGCAGGCGCCAGTTGAGGTTGGCCAGGATGGCGCCCAGCTTGGCAACCGCGAACATGGCCTCGACATATTCCACGCGGTTCTCCGACAGGATGCCAACCCGGTCGCCGCGCGCGATCCCATGCGTGGCGAGTGCCCGCGACAGCCGGTTGACCCGGGCGTCGAGCGCGGCATAGCCGAGGCATGTCGTATCGCATTGCACCGCCGGGGCATGGGGTTGCATCCTGGCATGGCGTTCCAGCAAGTCACCGAACGTCACGCCGGAACAACGCGCGGCCAGATCGTCGGCCAAGCCGAGCCGGCCGGGTCGGGCAGCCGCGTCGCTCACACCTGTCCCCCTTGCTGCCATGTCGCGCTGGCCAACTCCCGTACGCCCATCAGGCAGGCGGCACCGTCGCCGTCATCGACGGCCGCGCGTTGAAACGCTGGAACCAGGCCGCGAGCCGGGGATGGCCCTTGCGCCAATCGAAGCCCGGCAGCCGCCGGTCGACGAAATCGAGCGCGATGGCGAGCGTGACCTGCGCCATGTCGACGGCGCCGTCATAGGTGCCCGCCGAAGCCTCCCGCTCGAAAACGTCGAGGCAGCGCCCGGCGCGGCTCGTCTCCAATTCGAGATTGGCGGCAAGCTGCTTGTCGGCCGGCCGGCGGGTTTCGCGCAGCCAGGCGATGACGCCATCGAGGAAGCCTTGCGCGCGGCCCTCGCGCGCCAGCGCCTCGCGCCGCGCCGGGCCGGCGGCCGGCAGCAGCTTGTTTCCGGCCTCGGCATCCAGGTGGAGCGAGATCAGCGAGGATTCGCTCAGCACGGTGCCGGGCGCCACTTCCAGCGACGGCACGCGCCCCACCGGATTGAACGGCAACAGCGCGCTGGCCGGATCGCGCAAGGTGACCGTCACCAGCTCCAGCCGGTCGGCAAGGCCCAACTCGGCCGCCACCACGCGCGCCTTGCGCGCGAAGGGCGAGGTCGGGACATGGAAAAACTTCATCGCGTGCTTCCTCCGGGTTACCTGAATGCCGGTTTGCGCCGCGCCTGGAAGGCGGCCAGACCTTCGTCCACGTTGGCGGTGCGCAGGGCGTGCGGCACCTCGGCCGCTTCGGCCTGCAGCCCCTGGTCGAGCGTCATCTCCAGGCCGCGCCGCGCCAGGCGCTTCATGAAGGCAAGCCCGTCCGGCGAGCCTTCGGCAATGCGCGCCGCGTACGAGAGCGATTCCTCGCGCAGCCGGGCTTCCGGCACGACATGGTTGACTAGGCCCCAGCGCAGGGCCTCGCCCGCATCCAGCCAGCGGGCGCTGAACATGAGTTCCAGCGCACGACGCAGGCCGACCAGCCGCGGCAGCCGCTGCGTGCCGCCCCAGCCGGGCGACAGGCCATAGCGCGCGTGCTGATCGCCGATGCGTGCCGTGTCGGCGGCGAACACCACATCGCAGGCCATCAGGATTTCCAGGCCGCCGGCCAGGGCCAGGCCCTGCACCGCGCAGACCACCGGCTTGGGCGAGGCCTCCAGCCGCCGCAGCACGCCATGCCCGGCGGCGATGAAGGCGGCAAGCTTGGCCACGTCCTGCCGCGCCGCGAGCACTTCGTCGAGATCGGCGCCGGTGCAGAAATTCTTGCCGTTGGCCCGCAGCAGCAGCACGCGGATGGCCGGATCGGCCTCGAAAGTGTCCAGCGCGGCGGCGATGCCCTGCACGATGGCGCTGGACCCGCAATTGAACTTGTCCGGTCGGTTCAGTTCGATCACGCCGACATGATCGAGCACATGTTGCAGCACCGCGGGCGCTTCACGGGTCATGCGTGGTTTCCTTCTCAGTCGCTCTGGCCGAAGGCGAGCTCGGCGGGCGCCGGCAGGCCGGAGATCTCCAACAGCATCTTGGCCAGGATCGCCTCGGCGAAGTTCTGGAGGGTTTCCGCCACCTTGACGAAAGCGCCAGGACCGCAGATCACGTCCAGCCGGTAATGCTGGTCGAGCGGCGTGCTGCCCGGCCCGCGAAACCCACCGCCCGCGGTCTTCACCACCAGCGCATTGATGGTGATGCCTTCCGCCAGGATCGCCTGGCGCACTGCTTCCAGCGGCCGGCCGCCGATCTGCGGCCCATCGCCCGAAACGTCGATCACCCGGCGCGTGCCGGCGAACGCGTTCTCGCGCAGCATCTCGGCCGCGCGGTGGAGGGCGTTGGAGATCGAGTTGTAGCCATGGGCCTGACGCGGCGCCGCCAACAGCTTCTGGGCGAAAGCTTCCGCCGAGGCACGGTCGGAGATCCGCGTCCAGTCGACGATCACCGGCTGCGATTCCGGCGCACCCCATTCCAAAAGCGCGATGGCGATGGCGCCATGCGGGCCGGCGCGGATGGCGCCCAGCACTTCGGGATGCAGGATGGCCGCGGCATAGCCTTGGCGCTGCAAGCGGAACTCCTCGTCGTCGATCGAGCCCGAGCCGTCGGCCGCCAGCACGAGTTCCAGGTCAACGCGCTCGGCCGCCAGCGCCGGCAACGCAATCAGCAGCAGCACGACCAGAAGCGCGCGCATCACTTGCCCACCAGCTTGCGGAAGATGGCGTAAAGTTCGGCCTTGCCTTCGATGCCGAGGCCGGGCCGCTCGCCGGGATGGGCATGGCCATCGACGATCCTGCAGTCGTCGGCGAAGCCGCCGAACGGTTGGAACGCCAGTGGATAGGCTTCGGCGCCGCCCAGTTGCAGGCCGACCGCGGCATGCAGCGCCAGTTGATGGCCGCCATGCGGGATGAGGCGCCGGCGCGACCAGCCATGCGCCTCGACCGTTTCGATGACCCCCAGATACTCCGTCAGCCCGTAGGCCAGGGCCGGATCGACCTGGATCCAGTCGCGGTCCGGCCTGAGCCCGGCATGGCGCAACAGGTTGACCGCCTCGATCCGCGCGAACAGGTTCTCGCCGGTGGCGATGGCGCCTGGATAGGTCTCCGCCAAGACGGCATGTCCTCGATAGTCGAGCGGCTCCTCGTACCAGAACAGGACATAGGGCCGCATGGCTTCGCCGCAGGCCAGCGCCTGCGGCAGGTCGAAGCGGCCATTGGCATCGACCGCCAGCCGGCCGCCCTCGCCCAGCACCGCGATCACCACCTCGATGCGGCGAAGATCCTCCGCCAGGGGCGCGCCGGCGATCTTCATCTTGACGACACGGTAGCCCTGCTGGCCATAGCGGCGCATCTCGTCCTGCAAGGCGGTCAGGTCCTTGCCCGGGTAATAATAGCCGCCTCCCGGATAGACCATGGCTCGGTCATCCGCTTTGCCATCGTTATAGCGTTGTGACAGCAGGCGCCACAGTAGCAGGCCCGCCGTCTTGGCCACCGCGTCCCAGATCGCCATGTCCAAGGCGCCGGCCGCCACCGCCCGGTCGCCATGCCCGCCCGGCTTCTCGTTGCCCAAGTAGCAGGCCCTGAGCTTGAAGGGATCGAGGTTGCCGCCGCTGTCGTCGAGCAGGCTGTCGGGCGCTGCCGCCCGCAACCGCGGCAGGAAACGCTCGCGCAGGATGCCGGACTGGCCATAGCGACCGTTGGAGCAGAAGCCAAAGCCGATGACCGGCCGTCCGTCGCGCACCGCGTCCGTCGCCACCGCCACCGCCGAGACGGTCATGGCGGAGAAATCGATGAAGGCGTTGCGAATGCCCGAGCGGATCGATTCCGTGGCGTCGCGGATGTCGAGGATGCGCATGGGGTCTCGCCTTGTTCCCTCAGGCGTTGGGCAGCCGGAAGTCCTTGAAGCGCTCGCGCAAGGACAGTTTGTGCACCTTGCCGGTGGCGGTGTGCGGCAGTTCGTCCAGGAACTCCACCGCGTCCGGCAGCCACCAACTGGCCTGCCATGGCTTCAAGTAGTCGAGGATGCCCGCAGCGTCGACATGGGTGCCAGGCCGGCGCACCACGATCAACAGCGGCCGTTCCTGCCATTTGGGATGCGCCACGGCGATGGCAGCGGCCTCCAGCACGTCGGGGTGGCCCATCGCCAGGTTCTCCAACTCGACCGAGCTGATCCACTCCCCGCCCGACTTGATCACGTCCTTGGAGCGGTCGGCGAGCTCGATGCCGCCATCGGGATACAGTCTTGCGACGTCGCCGGTATGCAGCCAGCCGTCGGCGACGCCCGTTCCGCCGACCACGCCGTCCTGCTTGAGATAGCCGGCGGCGACGATCGGCCCCCGCACCTGCAGGTGGCCGGTCGCCCGGCCGTCCTGCGGCAATTCCTCGCCGGCATCGCCGATGATGCGGAAGCGCGTGCCGAAAGCGCGGCGGCCCTGGCGCAGCTTGTGCGGCAGCCGTTCGGCGAACGGCCGGTCGGCCAGGCCCGGCGGCAGGCTGCACTTGCCCGCGGTCAGCGATTCCGTCATGCCCCAGGTTTGCATGGCGTCGACGCCGAAATCCTCCTCCAGCGCGCGGATCAGGCTTTCCGGCGGCTTGGCGCCGCTCATCAGCACGGCTTTCAGCTTGCCGAAGCGCCGGTTGGTCGCTTTCAGGTGGTTGACCAGCGTCAGCCAGACGGTTGGCACGCCCGCCGCCACCGTCACGCCCTCGCCCTCGATCAATTCCAGCAGCCTGTCGGGCTCGTAGTTGCGGCCGGGCAGCACCAGCTTGGCGCCGTGCATCGGGGCCAGGTAGGGCATCATCCAGCCGTTGCCGTGGAACAGCGGCGCGATCGGCATGTAGACCTCGATCTCGCCCGAGCGGTGGTCGCCCAGCATGTCGAACTGGCCCACCATCAGGGCCGACAGCGTGGCCGAGCGATGGCTGTAGACGACGCCCTTGGGGTTGCCGGTCGTGCCGGAGGTGTAGCAGATGGTGCAGGCAGTGCGTTCATCGAAGCTTGGCCATTCGAACCGGCCGTCCGCCGCCGCCAGCAGATCCTCGTAGCAGAGCAGCGGCCGCAGCGAACTGGCCGGCACCTCCGCGGGCGCGCCCATGAAGACATAGCCCTTAAGGCCGGTGAATTGTGGCGCCAGACGCTCGGCCAGCGGCAAGGTGCCGGCATCGATGAACAGCCAAGCATCCTCGGCATGGTTGACGATGTAGACGATCTGCTCGTCGAACAGCCGGGGATTGATGGTGTGCAGCACCGCGCCCAGGCCGGAGACGCCGTAGAACATCCCGAAATAGCGGTGCGTGTTCCAGGCCAGCGCGCCGATCCGCTCGCCGGGAGCGACGCCCAGTCGCTGAAGCGCCTGCGCCAGTCGCTTGGCCCGCTGCTGCGCCTCGCCATAGCCATGGCGATGGATGCGGCCGTCCACCTGGCGCGCCACCACCTGGACCTGCGGATGGCAATCGGCCGCGTAGTCGATCATCTCGCTGACCAGAAGCGGCAGGTCCATGATCAGGCCGCGCATCGCCATCGTCCTTTCGTCCAGCTCACTGCTTGGGGCATGCTAGGCCGGCCATTGGCTCCATTCCAAGCATGGCGGACGGGGATCGCGGGGCATGTCGGCGAGCAGCAACGAACTCGGCCAGCCGATCGGCTGTGCCTTGCCGGACTGGCGGGCCCGGCCGCGGCCGCCGCGCACGACGATGGCGGGCCGGTTCTGCCGGGTCGAGCCAGTTGCGGCCACGCGGCACGCGGCCGACCTTTACGACGCCTTCGCGGCCGACCGCGAGGGCCGCATCTGGACCTATCTCGCCTATGGCCCGTTCGCCGGCCGCCCTGAGTTCGACGCCTGGCTCGCGTGCACCTGCCTGGGCGAGGATCCGCTGTTCCACGCCATCGTCGACCAGCCCAGCGGCAAGGCGCTGGGCGTGGCCAGCTATCTGCGTATCGAGCCGGCGCCCGGCGTGATCGAGGTCGGCCACATCAACTATGCGCCGGCGCTGCAACGCACCCCGGCGGCAACCGAGGCCATGTACCTGATGCTGGCTCGGGTGTTCGACGAACTCGGCTATCGCCGCTACGAATGGAAGTGCGATACGCTGAACGCTCCCTCGCGGCGAGCGGCCATCCGCTTTGGGTTTCGCTTCGACGGCATTTTTCCGCAGGCGACGATCTACAAGGGCCGGAACCGGGACACCGCCTGGTATTCGATCATCGACCGCCACTGGCCGGCGCTGAAGGCCGGCTACCGGGAATGGCTGGCGCCGGCGAATTTCGACGCTGCCGGCCGGCAGCGGCACAGCCTTGCCGCTTGCCTTGCCCGGCACGGGGCTGGCGCGGCCGACGGAGCGTGCTAGAAGGCAGCCCGCGAACAAGCTGAAAGGACAACCGCCATGACGCTGGCCGCGGAGCGCCAGAGCGCCGATCCCTTGGCGACGCCCGAATCCGAGATCGTCGACCGCGCCATCGAAAGTCGCCACTCACTGCGCGGCTTCCTGCCGAAGCCGGTGCCACGCGCGACGGTGGAGACCCTGCTGCGCGTCGCGGCACGCGCACCATCGGGCACCAACATGCAGCCATGGCGGGTGCGGGTGCTGGTGGGCGCCGCCAAGGAGCAGTTGTCCAAAGCCATCCTTGAAGCGCATTTCGGCGATTCCAAGGCGCATGCGCGGGAGTTCAAGTACTACCCCGACGAGTTCTTCGAACCCTATCTCTCGCGCCGGCGCAAGGTGGGCTGGGACTTGTACGCGCTCTGCGGCATCAAGAAGGGCGACACGGGAGGCATGCACCGCCAGTCGGGCCGCAACTACGTCTTCTTCGATGCGCCCGTGGGCATGATCTTCACCATCGACCGGCGGCTGGAGATCGGCAGTTGGCTCGACTACGGCATGTTCATGCAGAACATCATGGTGGCGGCGCGCGGCCGCGGCCTAGACACCTGCCCGCAGGTGGCCTTCGCCAGCTACCACAAGGTGATCCGCCAGGTGCTGAACATCCCCGACAGCGAGGTGGTGATGTGCGGCATGTCGCTCGGCTATGCCGACCCCGTGCGGCCGGAGAACGCGCTTACGACCGAGCGCGCCCCGCTCTCGGACTGGGTGCGCTTCGACGGCGATTGAGCCCTAGCCGGACGGCGTTTCCGCTGCCTCGTCCAGCAGCCAGTCGCGGAACGCCTTGACCTTGGGCCGCTCGGCGGTGGCGAGCGGGGCGACGACATAGTAGGCCGCGTGCATCGGCACCTTGAGCGCGAACGGCGCCACCAGCCGGCCCGCCGCCAAATCGCGCGCGACGAAGGCGGAATGGCCGATAGCGACGCCCAGGCCGTCCATCGCCGCTTGCAGTGCATTGATCGACAGATCGAAACTGAGGCCGCGCCGAGGGTCGATGTGGCCCAGGCCGGCGGCGGTCAGCCACAGCCGCCAGTCGTCGTCGAACGGGCTGACATGCAACAGGGTGTGGCGCGCCAGGTCGGCCGGCTCGCGAAGCGGCGGCTCGCCCGCGAGCAGTCGCGGAGCGCAGACCGGCTGGATGTCCTCGCTGAACAGCCGGTCAGCCCGCGTGCCAGGCCAGTTGCCGCGGCCGAAACGCACCGCCACGTCCACTTCCTCGGCGGCGAAGTCGACGGCGTGCGAAGAGGTGGTGATGCGCGCGTCGACTTCCGGGGCACGCGCCTGAAAGCCGGCAAGCCGGGGCACCAGCCACTTGGTGGCGAAGGACGGCAAGGTCGAGACGGTCAGCACGTTCGGCCGCTCGACCGCATGCAGCCGGTCAACCGCCCGCCTCAACTGCTCGAAGGCGATCCGGGCGGGCGGGAACAGGGCCTCGCCCGCCAGGGTCAATTTGAGCTTTCGGCCCTGTCGGCGGAACAACGGCAGGCCAAGCTGTTCCTCCAACCGCGACAATTGATGGCTGATCGCGGTTTGTGTCACCCGCAGATGCGCGGCCGCCTGCGCCACCCCGCCCAGCCTCGCCACCGCCTCGAACGCACGCAGGCCGGTCAATGAAGGCAGTGGTCGTTGCATGACATTACCTCATTTATCGTCGGACATATAGTCGTTTGATATAGGGAACGTCAACAGTCAAATTTGTCTCCAGCGAACGCACTGGAGATGAACCATGACCGACCTGACCCTGAAGGACCTGAAGTTTGCTCATGAGACCAGCGCCGTCGATCTGCTGCGCGAAGGGGTCTTGGCGGTGCTGGCGACCCTCGCCACCTGGCAGCGCCGGCAGCGCGATCGGGCAGCGCTGGCCCAGCTCTCGGTCCGCGATCTGAAGGACATCGGCCTCAGCGACAGCCAGGCCGTCTTCGAGGCCGGCAAGCCGTTCTGGCGGGCCTGACCGGGTCCGGACGGCTGGCGTCCTCCTCCCCCGCCGCCGCCCGCTCGCCGGCGCGCCCGGTTCCCTCCCGGCCGGGCGCGCCGTAGTTTCACGCCGGCGATGACCGATCGGGGAGGGCGACATGAACCGCATGCTGGCGGGAATGCGGGTGATCGAGGGTTCGGCGTTCGTGGCGGCGCCGCTCGCGGGCATGACCCTGGCGCAGATGGGCGCACGGGTGATCCGCTTCGATCCCATTGGCGGCGGCCTCGATTTCCGGCGCTGGCCGGTCACGGCCGATGGCCAGAGCCTGTACTGGGCGGGCCTCAACAAGGGCAAGCAGTCGATCGCCCTCGACATCCGCAAGCCGGCGGGACGCGAACTGGCAACCGCCCTGATCGCCGCGCCGGGGCCTGAGGCCGGCATTTTTCTCAGCAACTTCCCCCCCAGCGGCTGGCTGGCCTATGACGGCCTGAGGGCGCGCCGGCCCGATCTGATCATGGTCAACATCCTGGGCAACCGCGACGGCAGTTCGGAAGTCGATTACACGATCAACCCCGCCATGGGTCTGCCGCTGATGACCGGGGACGGACGGGTGCCGGTCAACCATGTGCTGCCCGCCTGGGACCTCGCCACCGGGTTCAGCGCGGTCAACGGCCTGCTGGCAGCCGAGCGCAAGCGGGCACGGGACGGCCAGGGCCAGTATGTCGGTGTCGCGCTGTCCGACGTGGCGCTGGGCGCGCTGGCGGCGCTGGGCTTCATCGCCGAGGCCGAGCTTTCGGGCCGCGACCGGCCGGCCTATGGCAACGACCTGTTCGGCGCCTTCGGCCGGGACTTCCCCACCAAGGACGGTCGCCGGGTCATGCTGGTCGCCATTACCGAACGGCAATGGCAGGGTTTGCGGGCGGCGACCGGCCTGGCAGAGGCGTTCGACGCGCTCGGCGGCAGGCTCGGCCTCGACCTGGCCCGCGAAGGCGACCGCTTCGCCGCGCGCGAGGAAATCGCCGGACTGCTGGCGCCATGGTGCCGGCAGCGCACGTTGGCCGAGATCGCCCGGGCGATGCGGGCATCGGGGGCAGCCTTTGGTCCCTACCAGAGCGTTACCCAACTGCTGGCCGAGGACGTCCGCGCCGCCGCCGCCGGCCCGCTATTCAGTCCCCTGGAGCAGCCCGGAATCGGCCGCTTCCGCGTGCCCGGCTCGCCACTCGACTTTGCCGCCAGTCCGCGCCAGGCGCCGGTGCGGGCCCCGCAATTGGGCGAACATACCGACCAGGTATTGGCCGAAGTGCTTGGCCTCGATACCGGCGCCATCGGCAAGCTGCATGACGAAGGCGTGGTGGCGGGCCCGACCCTCAGCGCTTGAGCTTGCGGCCCTGGGTCACCCCTTCGGGCTCGATTGTCACTGCGAAGGATTCCAGCAATCGGCAGGTCAGCATGCAATAGCCGACGGTCAGGTTGCGCTCGACCCGTTGGCGCGGGCTGAGGAACTGCGCCGCCGCGGCGAAGCCGGCGTCGCCCGCCGGCACATCCGCGACCACGTCATCGGTGAAGCGCAAGGCGGCCTTTTCGGGCAGCGAGAAGGCCGAGGATTGGGCGCCCCGTTTCAGCGCCGTGATCTTGGTTTCCGCCATGCCCGGCCCACGCGCGATGCGCTCGTGCTGGAACATCTCGTCGGGCGCGTTCGACAGATGACCGACGCGGGGGATCGCCACTTCGCGCATCGCGGGCTCACCAGACGCCGATCAGAATGCCGCGCTGCCTTGCCGTGCCGGTACGGCGCGCCACCTCGTCGTCCGACAGCGTCGTGCGAACCCGTCGTCCGCGCAGCCATTCGAACAGTCGCTCGTGCAATTCGCCGCGAATGCGGGCATGGCCGGCATCGCCGCCCAGGTCGCGCAACTCGTCGGGATCGTCGGCCAGGTCGAACAGTTGCGGGCGAAACCGTTCGTAGAGCACGTACTTCCAGTGCTCGGTGCGCACCATGTAGGCGCGTGCCTCGTTGGCCGCCAGACCGAGCGCCAGGCGGGCGGGACGGAAGGCATAGTCGGCCTCGCTGAACGCCGCCTCGCGCCAGGTGACGGCACGCCCTTCGAGCAACGGCAGCAGCGAGCGGCCCTCCAGGCGGTGCCAGGCGGGACTGCCGCCCAGCGCCTCGACGAAGGTCGGCAACAGGTCGATGGCTTCCACCAGCCGGTCGTCCACCCGGCCGCGGGTCGCGTCGGCTTCGCCGCCGGGATGGCTGACGATGAGCGGGATCAGGGCGCTCGGCTCGTGGAACAACTCCTTTTCGCCCAGCCAATGGTCGCCCAGATAGTCGCCGTGATCGCTGGTGAACACGATCAGCGTATCGGCCAGCCGGCCCATGGCGGCGAGTTCCGCCATGAGCCGGCCGAACTGGTCGTCGATCTGCTTGACCAGGCCCATATAGGTCGGGATCACGTGGTGCCGTACTTCCTCGCTCTGGAAGTTGCGGCTGTCCTCGTGGCGCATGAAGGCGGCCAGCACCGGATGCGGCGCCTCCCGCTCGCCGGGATGGCGCTTGGCGGAGAGCACCTCGTTGGCCGAATACAGCCGGTGATAGGGGGCCGGCGCCATGTAGGGCCAGTGCGGCTTGATGTAGCTGAGATGCAAGCACCAGGGCCACTCGCCCATCTGCCGGATGAAATCGATGGCGCGTCCGGTCATGTAGGGCGTCTCGGAATGCGCCTCGGCAACGCGCGCCGGCAGGCGGGCATGGCGCATCAACCAACCGCTCAGCACCTCGCCGCCCGGACCCTGCGCCGCGTTGGCATGATCATGCCAGGGATTGGCCCCGGCATAGCCGTGCTCCCGCAAGTAGCGGTTGTAGGCGAGGTCGGGATCGGCGCCCGGGTCGGGGTGCAAGCCATCGTCGCGTTCGATCGCCTCGAAGCCGCATTCGGCAAGAAAGTGGCCGACGTGGCTGTCCGCCGGGATATCCAGCCGGGCCAGGCCCGTGGCATCGGCGCGCATATGGGTCTTGCCGACCAGCGCCACCCGCACGCCGGTCGCTCGCAGGTGGTCGGCCAGGTTCCACTCGGCGAGGGACAGGGGCACGTTGTTCCAGGTGGCGCCGTGGCTGGACATGTAGCGGCCGGTGTAGAACGACATGCGCGAGGGGCCGCAGACCGGCGACTGGCAATAGGCCCGCGCGAAGCGCACGCCGCGCCGGGCCAGCGCGTCGATATTCGGCGTCGCCAGGCTGGGGTGGCCCGCGCAGCCGAGGTAATCGGCGCGCAACTGGTCGCACATCACGAACAGGATGTTGCGGATCGCCGACATTGCCGCCTCCAACGCCCGCCAGGGCGCCTGTGCCGGACAGAGAGCGTTAACGATTTGGTCGGACAATCCAAGGGCTATTGTCGCGAAGGTACCCAGGCATGGATAGCTCGACCGGCGGCGGCCGTGGTCGCACCCGCGATGGCGGGCGAGCGAAAGCCCGCCGTCCGCGCGGCCGCGCCGCCGCCTTGGCGGCGGAAGTCGAACTGCTGCGTTCGACCTTGGCCGGGCAAAGCGAGGCCGTGCTGCGGCTGGACGGGGCTGGCAACTTGCTGCTGGCCAACAAGGCCGCCACCGATCTGCTGGGCCTGGCTGTACCGCTAGCGGCCGGGTAGTCGGCCCGCGATCTGCTGCCAGCCCAGCTCTGGACGGAACTGGAGCGGCATCTGAGGCTACTGACGGCGCAATGCGCCGAATTCGAGTTCACCAGCGAAGGCAAGGCCGCTTGCGGTGCCGGGCGCATCCTGCGCTGGCGGATTGGCGCCTTGTTCGAAGCGGGCAGGGCGGTGGTCGGCTATGTGTGCGTCGGTCGCGAGGTGAGCGGGCGACGCCGGCTGGAGCAGGCGCTCGAGGCGAGCCAGCGGCGGTTTCGCGATTTCGCCGAGATGGCCAGCGACTGGCTGTGGGAAACCGACGCAGAGGGTCGCTACGTCTGGTTCTCCGACCGCGTCCGCGAACTCGTCACGACGCCGGAACAATATTTTGGCAAGCAGCGCTTGGAGGTGCTGGCGCAGGACGCGCTGCCCGAGGATCTGGCGGTCCTTCGCGGGCTGCAGGAAGCGCGGGCACCCTGGCGCGATGTCGATCTGCGGCGGCGCCAGCCCGACGGCGAGGTCGTGCACACGCAGACAAGCGGCATGCCGATCTTCGACGAGGCCGGCCGCTTCCGCGGCTACCGTGGCATCGGCCGCGTCGTCACCGCGCAGAAGCGCCTGGAGCTGGCACTGCGCGAGAGCGAGCAGCGGTTCAAGGATTTCGCCGAGGCCTCCACCGACTGGCTGTGGGAGACCGACGAGCAACACCGCTACACCTGGTTCTCGGAGAACGTGCGGAGGGTCGTCGGAGTCGCTCCGGAATGGCATTACGGCAAGCGTCGTCGGGATCCTCAGCCGCCGGGCGCCGACCCGGCCATCATGCAGCGACTGATCGATTGCGAGGAGGCACGAAAGCCGTGGCGCAACGTGCTGATCGTGCGTCGCGGGCCGGACGGTGACCGTTGGGTGCGCTTTAGCGCGATCCCGGTCTTCGATCAGCAGGGCCGGTTCAAGGGCTATCGCGGCAGCGGTTCCGACGCCACCGAGCAGGTACGGCTGCAACAGGCGCTGCACCACAGCGAGGAGCGTTTCCGCGACTTCGCCCACGCCTGCACCGACTGGCTTTGGGAAACCGACGAGAGCGACCGGTTCGTCTGGGTATCGGAAGGCATTTCCGAAGTGCGCAACTCAGGGCCGGACTGGTATGTCGGCCGCAATCGCCTGGAACTGATGCGCGACGAAATCGCGCCCGAGATCCACGTCGAGTTGCGGCGACTATGGCTGGCGCGCGAACCCTGGTGCGACCTTGTCTCCCGGCAACCATCGCGGGTCGCGCGGTCTGGATCCGCTCGACCGGTTTGCCGATCCACGATGCCGACGGCCGGTTTCTGGGCTATCGCGGCACCGGCACCAACGTGACCGCCACCAAGCTGGCGGAGCAGCGGGTGGAAGAAGCACAGCGCTTCCTGCACCGTGCCATCGAGGCGCTGCCGATCGGCTTCGCGCTGTTCGACGCCGAGGACCGGCTGCGGCTGGTCAATGACACCTATTGCCGCATCCTGGAACTCGGCGACGATGTGCTTCTAGAGCCATTTGGGTTTGAGATTACGCATAACCGGCATGACTGAAGAAGTTCTGGCATTCGGCCGCTGAGAAGGTGTCGAGGATGGCGTCGATTCTGTCCCAGAGCTCCGGGATGGATCGTTCGGCAGCCTTTCGCAGATGTGCTTTGAGCTTGGCGAAGGCCTGCTCGATCGGATTGAAGTCCGGCGAATAAGGCGGCAGGTAG
>VGEV01000059.1 GCA_016869175.1 Alphaproteobacteria bacterium | reverse complement strand
CCTTCAGCGCCTTCCTCTACCGCTACCGCAACCTGGTCGAGCGCTTCTTCAACAGGGTCAAACACTTCCGAGCCATCGCCACGCGCTACGACAAGCACGACGCCAACTACCTCGCCCTCATCAAGCTCGCCGCATCACGAATCTGGATGCGTGCTTATGAGTCCGTGTCCTAGTTCGGGCTTGCGGCCGCCCGGGCCGCGCGGCGGGCCTGCCGGGCGGCGATCTCCTGGGCCTTGCGGGCCGGCAATTGCGCCAGCACCTGCAGGCGCTTCTCGCGCGGCATCACCAGCCAGCCGGCGATCTCCTCCAGCGTGCGGAAGCAGCCGACGCAGTTGCCGGTATCGCGGCTCAACCGGCAAATGGCGACGCAGGGGCTGGGAACGTCAGGTGCCGCGTCGTCGCTCACGTTTGTCCCCTTGGGCCCGTCGTCCAACTATACCAGCACCACGGCCAGCGTCAGCAGCACCAGGCACTCCGCCACCTGCTGCCCGGCGCCCAGGATGTCGCCGGTCTGTCCGCCGAGCCCGCGGTCCGCCAGCCGGCCGACCAGCAGGGTGGCGATGCCCGCGGCCGCCAGCGCCGCCAGCCCGGCCAACACGCCGACCAGCAGCAGCGTGAACATGCCCGCAAGGCCCAGCGCCGCAAGCAAGCCGCTCGCGGCCGGGCGACCGGCCGCCTGGCCAAGGCCGTCGACCCGCGCCGGCGGCAGCCAGAACAGCAGCACGACCGGCACCGAGCGCGAGAGCGCGCCCGCGACGATCGCGGCGGCTAACACCGCACCGCTCGGGACGAGCGCGGCCAGGGCCGCCCAGCGCAGTCCGACCGAGAACAGCACGGCCAGCGCGCCGAAGGTGCCTATTCGGGAATCGCGCATGATCGCCAGGCGCGCCGTCGGCGTGCCGCCGGCCAATGCATCGGCGCTGTCGGCCAGCCCGTCCTCGTGCAGGCCGCCGCTCAGCAGCACCAGCGTCAACACCGCGAGCAACGCCGCCGCCGACGGTGCCAATCCCAGGTTGTGCAGCGCTGCCAGCGGCAAGCCGGCGAGCAGACCCAAGAGGGCGCCAGCCAGGGGGAACGCGCGCGCCGCCTGGGCCAGCGGCCGGCGCGGGTCGGCGCGCCAAGCGGGCGGCAACGGCAGCACGCTGAGGAACGCCAGGACCGTCGCCAGGTCCGCCAGCAGGCTGCCCCGCCGCTCGCCATCCTGGTTGGGCTCGGTCATGCTGACCTGGATATGCCGAAGCATGGTTCGAGGCCAAGCTCCTTCGCCGAGTTGCGCGTTCTGCTGTCGCGGTTGCCGCCGGCTGATGCGGCGGCCGAAGCGGCGGCGCGCCAGCGGCAGGGGCAATTGCTGAAGCCGCCCGGCTCGCTGGGAGCGCTCGAGGAGCTGGCGGTTTGGCTGGCCGCCTGGCAAGGGCGGACCATGCCCCGCTTGGAGCGGGCGCGTCTCGTGGTATTCGCGGGCAACCACGGGGTGACGGCGCAGGGCATCTCGGCCTATCCGCCGGCAGTGACCGGGCTGGTGGTGGCGGCGCTGGGCGGCGGCGGGGCGGCGGCTGCCCAACTCGCCCGTGCCGCCGGCGCCGAGCTCGCAGTGCTGGCACTGGCACTGGAGCGGCCGACGGCCGATCTGTCGCTGCGGCCGGCGATGAGCGAGGCGGAATGCCTGGAGGCGTTTGCGCAAGGACAAGCGGCGGTCGAGCCCGGCCTCGACCTGCTGGCGTTGGGCGAGGTCGGCATCGGCAACACCACGGCGGCGGCGGCGATCTCGCTGGCACTGTTCGGCGGTGCCGGCGGCGATTGGGCGGGCGCGGGCACCGGCCTCTCGGCCGAGGGCGTCAGGCGCAAGGCATCGCTGATCGAACGGGCCGTCGCGCGCCATCGCCTGGACCCGGCCGACGGTTTGCAGGTGCTGCGCCATCTGGGTGGGCGCGAATTGGCGGCGACGGCGGGGGCGATCGTCGCGGCGCGGCTGGCCCGCGTCCCCGTCCTGCTGGACGGCTTCGCCATCGGCGCGGCGGCGGCGACGCTGGCGGTGCCGGCGCCGGCCGCGCTGGCGCATTGCCGGGCGGCGCATGTCTCGGCCGAACCCGGTCACCGGCGCCTCTTGGCCCGGCTTGGCCTTGCGCCACTGCTCGACCTCAACCTGCGGCTGGGCGAAGGCACCGGCGCGCTGTTGGCGGTGCCGCTGGCGCGGGCGGCCGCCTTCGCGCATGCTGGAATGCAGACCTTCGCCGACGCGGGCTTGGCCCGACCGGGCGGCGGCCACGATCAGATGTCTTGATACCGCGACCCGGGGCGAATATCTAACGGCCGCGATCCGAGAATGAACAAGCCCCGCAATGGGGGGCAACGCCAGGGGGCGATGGTCACATGCAGGCCAAGATCGAGGTGGACGGCTTGGTGCGCCGGTTCGGCCCGTTGACCGCGGTCGACGACGTGACCTTCCAGGTAACGCAAGGCGAGGTGCTGGGCTTTCTCGGTCCGAACGGTGCCGGCAAGTCGACTACCATGAAGATGATCACGGGCTATCTGACGCCCAGCGCCGGGCAAGTCAGGGTCTGCGGCTTCGACGTGGTGCAGGAGCCGCTGAGCGCCAAGGCGCTGATCGGCTATCTGCCGGAGGGCGCCCCCGCCTATCCCGACATGACGCCGGCGAGCTTTCTGGCGTTTTGCGCGCGGACCCGGGGCCTGGCCGCCGAAACGGCGCGCCAGCGCATCGCCCAGGCGGTCGATACCGTCGCCATCGGCGACGTGCTGGAGCAATCGATCGATACGCTGTCCAAGGGCTACAAGCGCCGGGTCGGCTTGGCGCAGGCCATCCTGCACGACCCGCCGGTGTTGATCCTGGACGAGCCGACCGACGGCCTCGATCCCAACCAGAAGCACGAAGTGCGCACGCTGATCGCCAACATGGCGACCGAGAAGGCGATCATCATCTCCACCCACATCCTGGAAGAGGTCGACGCGGTCTGCACCCGGGCGATGATCATCGACAAGGGCCGCATGGTGGCGGACGGCACGCCGGAAATGCTGCAAGCGCGCTCGCCGGGGCATAATGCCGTGGTGGTGCGGACCTCGGCCGACGGCGCGGAGGCGGCGCTGTTCGAACTGGCCGACGTGGCGCGGGTGGAGACGCTGGCCGCCGGCACCTATCGGATTTATCCGCGGGCCGGCCGACAGCCGTTGGCCGCGGTGGCGGAACTGGCCCGCCGGCGCGGCTGGAGCATCGACCATTTGGCCGTCGAGGCCGGCCGGCTGGACGAAGTGTTTCGCCAGATCACCGGTGGCGGCCGGAGGCACGCGGCATGAACGGCACGTTGGCTATCTTTCGGCGCGAGCTGGCGGCGTATTTCAACACTCCGCTGGCCTATGTCTTCATCGTGATCTTCCTGTTCGTGACCAGCATTTTCACCTTCAATCTAGGCAACTTCTTCCAGCGCGGGCAGGCCGACTTGCGGGCCTTCTTCAGTTTCCATCCCTGGCTCTATCTCTTTTTGGTGCCGGCTCTGTCGATGCGGCTGTGGGCGGAGGAGCGCAAGCAAGGCTCGATCGAACTGCTGCTGACGTTGCCGGTGTCGTTGGCCGCGGCCGTACTGGGCAAGTTCCTGGCGGCTTGGGCGTTCACCACCATCGCGCTGGCGCTGACCTTCCCGATGTGGCTGACGGTCGCCTATCTGGGCGATCCCGATCACGGCGTGATCGTGGCCGGCTATGTCGGCAGCGCGCTGATGGCGGGCGGCTATCTGGCCATCGGCAGCTGTCTTTCGGCACTGACCCGCAACCAGGTGATCGCGTTCGTGCTGAGCGTCGTGGTCTGCTTCCTGTTCACCGTGTCCGGCGCGCCCATCGTGCTCGATTTCTTCGCCGGCTGGGCGCCGCAGGGCATGATCGAGCAAGTGGCGCAGTTCAGTTTCTTCCGTCGCTTCCAGGCGATTGCCAACGGCGTGATCGACCTGCGCGACCTGGTCTACTTCATCACCCTGATCGGGTTCTGGCTGTTCGCCAACCTGATCGTGGTAGAAGTCAAGAAGGCGGGCTAGGACGATGCAGCGAAACCTGTTGTCCGGCGCCGGCTTGATCCTGGCGGCGATTCTGTTCGTGGCGCTGAACGTGCTGGCCGAACGCTGGCTGGCCGGCGCGCGCATTGATCTGACCCAAGCCCGCCTCTACACGCTGAGCCAAGGCACGCGCAACGTGCTGAACGCCATTCCCGAGCCGATCACGCTCAAGCTCTACTTCTCCAAGAAGGTGGCCAACGATCTGCCGCAGGTGATGGGCTACGCGCAGCGCGTGCGCGAGATGCTGCAGGAGTTCCGCCGGCTGTCGAACGGCCGCTTGCGCCTCGTCGAGATCGATCCCGAGCCGTTCACCGAAGCGGAGGACGAGGCGGTCCGCGCGGGATTGCAGGGCGTGCCGCTGGGCGCCGGCGATCAGCTCTATTTCGGCCTGGTCGGCACCAACATGCTGGACGACCAGCAGGTCGTCGGCTTCTTCCAGCAAGAGAAGGAGCAGTTCCTGGAATATGATCTGGCGCGTCTCGTCCATGTCCTGTCCGACCCGAAGAAGCCGGTCGTCGGTCTGATCACCGGGCACCAGATGAATGCCGAGGTCTCGCCCATGATGCAGGTGGGCGGCGGCAACCCGCCCTGGCCGATCGTCACGCAGATCCGCGGCGCCTTCGACCTGAAATTCATCGATCCCGGCAGCGCCGAATTGCCGGCTGGCGTCGATGTGCTGCTGATCGTGCACCCGCCGGCGCTGTCGCCCCGGCTGCAATACGCCATCGACCAGTATGTGCTGGGCGGCGGCAAGGCGCTGGTCTATGTCGATCCCTTCTCCGAGGTGGCGATGGCGTTCGGCCAGCAGCGCGGCGCGATGGGCATGGGCGGAGCGCGCGGGCAGACCGAATCGGACCTGCCGGAGCTGTTGAAGGCATGGGGCGTGAAGCTGGAGGCGAACCGCATCGTCGGCGATTGGCAGGCGGCGCAGGAGGTCAATGCCGGCGGGCCGGGACCCGGCGGCATGAAGATCCTGCGTTACTTGCCCTGGCTCGAACTCGGCCCCAACAACATCAACCGGGACGACGTGGTCACCGCCAACATCGGCAACATCAACGCCGCGACCGCCGGCAGCCTGGTGCGGCTGGAGGGGGCTGCGACCGAGGTGGTGCCGCTGCTTACTACCGGCAGCCAGGCAGCCCTGTTCGATGCCGATCTGGTGCGCTTCGCGCCCAATCCGGAACGGCTGATCCGCGACTTCAAGGCGACCGGCGTCAGCTATGTGCTGGCGGCGCGCTTGCGCGGCAAGGTCAAGTCGGCCTTCCCCGATGGCCCGCCCAAGGCGGAGGAAAAGGCGGCCCCGGCCGCCGCGCCGCCGCCGACGGAGGCCGGCAAGGACGGCCAGCCGCGCCCGGCCGACAAGCCGCACCTGGCCGAGAGCGCCAACCCGATCAACATCATCGTGGTGGCCGACAGCGACCTGCTGTTCGAGCAGTTCTGGGCCCGCACGCAAGAGCTGTTCGGCCAGCGCATGATCGTGCCGACCGCGGCCAACGCCGATATGCTGATCAACGCGCTGGACAACCTGGCTGGCTCCAACGACCTTATTTCGCTGCGCAGCCGCGGCAAGTCCACCCGGCCGTTCCTGGTGGTGGATGGATTGCGGCGGGAAGCCGAACAGCGCTTCCAGGAGCAGGAGCGCGAACTCAACGGCAAGCTGGAGAGTTTGCAGAAGCGGCTGCAGGAGCTGCAAGGCCGTGCCTCGGCCGGCGGCGGCGCCCTGCTCTCCGCGCAACAGGCGCAAGAGATCGCCAAGGCGCGCGAGGAGATCCTGCGCACGCGCAAGGAACTGCGCGATGTCCAGCACAACTTGAACCGCGACATCGAGACGTTGGAGACGCGGCTGCGGGCGGCCAACCTGGCGGCGATCCCGTTGCTGGTGGCATTGTTCGCCATCGGCCTCGCCGGCTATCGCCAGTTGCGCCGGCGCCGGCACTTTGAAACCGCGCGCGCCTGAGGGCGGGGAAGGCCATGCAGTCAAGAGGCATGCTGATTCTGGCGACCGTCACCGCGCTGGCGGTGGCGGGGGCGGTGGCGACGGTGCTGGGCGAGCGCGGCGGCGACCTGGCGGCGGCTCCGGCGCAGATGTTCCCGGGCCTGCTGGACCGGGTGAACGATGTGCACAGCATCAAGATCACCGCGGCCGAGGGCAGTTTCACCGTGCGGCGCGGCCAAGGCGACGACTGGCACCTGGTCGAGCGTTCCGACTATCCCGTGAAATACGAGAAGGTGAAGCAACTCGTGGTCGGCCTGGCCAGCTTGCGGCCATTGGAGGCGCGCACGGCGCGGCCCGAGATGCATCACCGGCTGCGGCTGGCCGAGCCGAGCGGGCAGGCCAATGCCCTGGACAAGGGGGTTGCCGTGCAATTGCTCGACAAGTCGGGCCAGCCGCTGGAAGGCGCCATGATCGGCAAGACCCGCTCGATCGCCACCAGCGACCGCGAGGGCTGGTACTATGTGCGCCGGCTGGGCGACAACCAGGCTTGGCTCGCCTCGGGCCGCATCGAGGTGTGGGACAAGGCGACGGCGTGGCTCGATACGGAACTGATGGTGATCGCCCGGCCGCGCATCGAGCGCGCCGTGTCGGAGCAGCTTGGCGGCGAGAAGCTGACGGTCTTCCGCGAGGCGCCGAGCGAGGCTAATTTCAAGGTGGCAGACGTGCCGGCCGGCAAGAAGGTGGCCTATGACACCGCGCCCAACTCGCTTGGCGCCGCGTTGGGTTTTCTTGGCTTCGACGACGTGAAGCGCGAGGGCGACGTGGATTTCTCCAAGCTGGCGCACGCCACCTTCACAACTTTCGACGGGTTGCGCATCAGTATCGAGTTGGATGCCAGCAATCCGGAGGAAGCGGCCCGCTGGGCGCGCTTCCGCGTGGAGGCCGGCGAGCGCAGCGCCAAGCTGGAAAGCTGGCCGGAGGCGGAACGCAAGGATCTGAAGTCCGCCGAGGACGTCGCCAAGGAGATCGCGGCGATCAACAAGCGGGTGGCGGGCTGGGCCTATCTGTTGCCGAAATACAAGGCCAGCGACCTCTTGACCGACGCCGGCCGCCTGCTGATCGACGAGCAGCCCGAGAAGCCGAAGTCATAGACGCCCGCCCCGCGAGGGTGCAATGGGCGCGGTCTTCGCCATCACGGTGCCGCTGTTCCTGGTTCTGGCGTTGGGCTATCTGGCGCAGCGCACCGGGCTGTTTCCGGAAGCGGCGCTGAAGGGCCTTGGCAACTTCGTGTTCTATTTCGCGCTGCCGGCCTTGCTGTTCCGCACGATGCTGGCGGCGCCGTTGGCCGAGGTGTTCGCCGCCGATGTCGTGCTGGCCTATATGGCGGCCGGTGCCGCGGCGTTCCTGGCGGGTGCCGGCGTGGCCGCTTGGTCCCTCCGCCTGGCCCTGGGAGAGGCCGCCATCCAGGGCATGGCGGCGTCCTTCGGCAACGTGGTGTTAATCGCCCTGCCTATCATTTCCGCCAGTTTCGGACCGGCCGCGACCCAGCAGCTCGCCCTGCTGTTGGTGTTCGAGAACGCCATGCTGATTCCGGTCACCATGCTGCTGCTGGAAATGGCGCGCCGCCGGACGGGGCCGGCCTGGCTCTTGGCGTTGTGGCTGGCCGGGCGGATCGCCGGCAGCCCCGTGATCTTGGCGGTGGCGGCGGGCGCTGCGGCCAACCTGGCCGGGCTGGGCCTGCCAGGGCCGATCGACGGCGCGGCGCGGCTGCTGGCCGCGGCCGCGGTGCCTGGCGCGCTGTTCGCGCTGGGCGTCACGCTGGCTGGCAAGCCGCTGGGCGAGCGGCTGCCGG
This sequence comes from Alphaproteobacteria bacterium, assembly GCA_016869175.1. Lineage (GTDB taxonomy): Bacteria > Pseudomonadota > Alphaproteobacteria > VGEV01. The sequence continues at coordinate 12,394 of VGEV01000059.1, read as the reverse complement.
AGGTCGGCTTCATGACAGCGACCAAGTTGTTCCTGCACCCGGCCCTGGTCTATGTGGCGACCGCCTTCTTGCCCGGGCTCGACCCCAGCATGCGCGCCGCCGCCGTGCTGGCCGCCAGCATGCCGGTCGGAGTCAACGTCTATCTGCTGGCCACGCAATATGGCAGCGGGGCGCGCACCGCGTCCGCCGCCGTGCTGCTGTCGCATGTCGCCGCCCTGCCGACCATCTCGCTGACGCTGTTCGCGCTGCTGTCGGGCCACGCGCCGGGACCTTGAAGGCCGCCTGCGCCCGCCATAATTCAAGCCAGCACCCTCGTTCAATGCCGAAGTGAGCTGCCATGACCGCCACCACCGCGCCGCAGAGTTTCGTCTTCGAAGCCGAGGTCGCCCGACTGTTGAAGCTGATGGTGAACTCGGTCTACAGCGAGCCGGAGGTGTTCCTGCGCGAGCTGGTCTCCAACGCCTCGGATGCCTGCGACAAGCTGCGCTACCGCGCCATCGCCGAGCCGGCCTTGGCGCCGCCGGCTGGGCTTTACCAGGTGGACCTCGTTCCCGACCCGGCGGCGCGCACGCTCACCGTCGCCGACAACGGCATCGGCATGAGCCGGGAGGAGCTGATCCGCGAACTCGGCACCATCGCGCGGTCGGGCACGGGGGGCTTTGCCGAGCAACTGACAGGCGACGATGCCAAGGACCTGCGGCTCATCGGCCAGTTCGGCGTCGGTTTCTATTCCGCGTTCATCCCGGCCGACCGGGTGGAAGTCGTCTCGCGCATGGCCGGCGCCGGCGAGGCCTGGCGCTGGAGTTCGACCGGCGATGGCCGCTTCGAAGTGGCGCCGGCCGAGCGAGCCACCGCCGGCACCAGCATCACGCTCCACCTGAAGCCGCAGGAAGACCGCTGGCTGGAAGCCGGCACGCTGGCCCGTGTGGTCAAGAAATACTCCGACCACATCGCCATTCCGATCGTGCTGGTGGAAGGCGACAAGCGCACGGCGTTGAACGAGGCGTCCGCCCTGTGGACCCGACCGCGCAAGGACATCACGGCCGAGCAGTACCGCGAATTCTTCCGCCATGTCGCGCACGCTCAAGGCGAGCCCTGGCTGACGCTGCATGCCCGGGCCGAGGGCAAGGTGGAGTACACGCTGCTGCTGTTCGTGCCGGAGCGCCGGCCGCTCGATCTGTTCGATCCTGCCCGTCGGCATGGCGTCAAGCTCTATGTGCGCCGGGTGTTCATCACCGACGCCTGCGAAGGCCTGGTGCCCCCCTACCTGCGCTTCCTATCGGGCGTGGTCGACGCGGAGGACCTGCCGCTCAATCTCAGCCGCGAAGTGCTGCAGAACAATCCGCTGGTGCAGAACATCCGCGCAAACGCGACCAAGCGCGTGCTGACGGAACTGCGAAGCAAGGCCGACAAGGAGCCGGAAGCCTATGCCGCGTTCTGGCGCAATTTCGGCGCGGTGTTGAAGGAAGGTATCTATGAGGATACCGGGCACCGCGCCGACCTCTTGGGCCTGCTGCGCTGTCGGACGACCGCGGGCGAGGGTTTCGTCTCGCTCAAGGACTATGTCGGCCGCATGAAGGAGCAGCAGAAGGCGATCTACTACATCCTGGGCGACGATGCCGAGGCGCTGGCCAAGAGTCCGCAGCTCGAAGGCTTCAGGGCGCGCGGGCTGGAGGTGCTGCTGTTGGCGGACGCGGTCGACGACTTCTGGCTGATGGCCGCGCCCGAGTTTGATGGCAAGTTGTTCCAGTCGGTGACGCGCGGGGCCGCGGATTTGACCGGGCTGCCGCTGGCCGAGGCGCCGACGGCGACACCGGGCGAGCCGCCGCGCGAGGCCGACGTGGCAACGCTGCTGGCGCTGTTCCGCCAGTCGCTCGGCGACAAAGTGAAGGACGTGCGCCGCTCCGAACGGCTGACCGACAGCGCGGTCTGCCTGGTGGCCGACGCCGAAGGGCTGGACCTGCATCTGGAACGCATGCTGAAGGCGCACAAGCGGCTGGAGCAGGGCAGCAAGCCGGTGTTGGAGATCAATGCCGCTCACCCGCTGATCCGGGCGCTGGTCAAGCAGGCCACTCAGAAGGGGGCGGCGAGCGAATTGGCCGATACCTGCCAGTTGCTGTTCGAACAGGCTTGTATTCAGGAGGGCGAGCCGCTGGCCGACGTGGCGGGGTTCGCCAAGCGGCTGCAGTCGGCCTTGCAACGCGGCCTCGGCGGGTGAAGAGTAAGGTCGGGAAGGTCGCCACATGCTGGAACTCAGGCCGAACTGCGAATGCTGCGATCGCGACCTGCCGCCGGACAGTGCCCTGGCGCGCATCTGCACCTTCGAATGCACGTTCTGCCGGAACTGCGCGGAGGACGTGCTGCAGGGCCTTTGCCCCAATTGCGGCGGCGAGTTGGTGCGCCGGCCGATCCGGCCGCTTGCCCGACTGCTGCACTATCCCGCTTCGAGCCGGCGGGTGCTGAAGCCGGCGGGCTGCCCGCCACGGCAGGGTTAGCCGGGCGATGCGATCGCCGTCGAACGGCCGGCGCCGCCCGCACCGGCCGCTGGTGCCGGCCTGAGCCCGGGCCTCAGAAGACGCCAAGCCGCTGCTTGGCTTCGGCCACGATGCCGGGCTCGTCGGCCAACTCGTAGCCCTGCTCCAACAGACGGCGGGAATAGTTGTTGTTGTAGAGGAACGCCCACACGCCGTTGACGGCGAACCAGGCAAGGCCGAAGGAAAACGCGCCGAGCAGGATGCTGACCGCGATCACTGCGAGCCCGACCAGCAGGTCGCCGCGCAGCAGCGCCGGAAAGCCGCCGAAGAATAAGCTGGTCCAGGAGAAGCCGATGAAGCCCGGCCTGACCAGGCCCGAGCCCGGGTGGCGCAGCATCACGCGCATCGCCATGTCGCACGCCTCTCCTCGAATGCGGGCAGCACCAAGCTTGCCTATTGGATCATGCTCGCGGATGTCTGGGGAAGCGATCGCCCAGATTGCGGAAAAGCCCGCTCACCTGCTCGCGCCAACGGTGCACCGGGTCATCCGCCGCCAACAGCTCGCGCGGACTGCCCAGGCGCGGGAATTGCAGGGTGCCGAACAAGAAGTAATCGGCATAGGCCGGCGCCTCGCCGCCAGGGCCGCCGAACAACGAGAGCCGCCCAGGATAGCGGTGCTCCAAGTGTCGCGCGATCTGCCAAGTATCGGCAACGACGCATCCGTCGTCGACGCGGATCGGCCCCTTGGTCTGTCGGTTCGGCTGGCCGATCGTCTCCCCGTCGGCGTCGCCTCAGCCGGCCTTGGCCGCGCCGCTGGCGATCAGCCGCTCGATGTCAGCCGTGCCCAGGCCGGCTTCCGCCAGCACCGCGCGGGTATCCTGGCCCAGCCGATGCGGCAGATGGCGCACCCGCTCGTTCGGCGTGCCGGAGAACTGCACGGGGTGACGCGGCAGGCGGATGGTGCCTTCGCTCGGATGCGGCAGTTCCTGCCACAGGCCGCTGCCGCGAAGCTGCGGATCGGCCGGCAGGTCGTCCAGGCGGTTGACGTGGCTGCATGGCACGTTGACCCGCGACAGATAGGCCAGCCAGTCGGCCGTCCGGTGGCGAAGGAAAGCCTGCTTTGCCCGCTCGATCAGCGCCGGCAGATTGGCATAGCGCACGTCCATGCTGGCGAAGCGGGGGTCGTCCATCACCGCGCCCTCGCCGACGAAGTCGAACACCGCGCGCCATTGCTGGTCGGTATGCGGAATGACGAAGATGGCGCCGTCGCTGGTCGGATAGGCGCTGCGATTGCCCTGCAAGGTGACAAATCCGGCGGGACCGACCGGCGGCTCGAAAGCCAGGCCGTTCAGATGCTCGACCGACATGAACCAGGCAAAGGTCTCGTACATGGCGACTTCCAGCGCCTGGCCCTGGCCGGTCCTGGCGCGATGCAACAGCGCCGCCAGGATGCCCGACAGCAGCGTCAGCGCGGTCGTCTTGTCGACCACGACGGACGGCACCGAGGTGGCGATCCCGTCGGCCCCGGCGTTGAGCCGCGAGAAGCCGATGCCGGCCTGCACCGCGCCGTCATAGCAGGCGCGCTCGGCATCCGGGCCGCCGGCGGCGTAGCCGCGCGCCGCGGCATAGACGATGTCGGGCCTGACCTGGCGGATCGCCGCATAGTCGATGCCCAGGCTCTTGACCGAGGCCGGGCGCAGGTTGTGCACGAAGACATCGGCCCTGGCGACCAAGCGGTGCAGCGCCGCCATCGCGGCCGGCTGTTTCAAGTCCAGGCAGATGGCGCGCTTGTTGCGGTTGAGGGTCAGGTACATCGCCGCCATGCCCGGGTTGCGGGCCAGGCCCAAGGCGCGCGTGGTGTCGCCCTCCGGCGGCTCCACCTTGATCACCTCGGCGCCGAAATCGGCCAGCGATTGCGTTGCCCACGGCCCCAGCACGACCTGGGTCAGGTCGACGACACGCACGCCCTCCAGCGGACCTGTCACGCCAGCCCCCGAACCGGCCCCGGCTAGCGGTTGCGTCCCGAGACGCGGCTGGGGTTGAAGCTGTCCAGCACCATGCCCGGTCCCTTGGCGTGCGCCAGGTAGTCCTGGCCGTCATGCACCATGACGCCGTTGACGAACACCCCGTGCAGCCCCTTCGCCTTGCGCAAGGTGCGCTTGCCGCCGCCCGGCAGATCGGGCACCCGGTAGGCATCGCCGATGCCCACGGTGGCGGGATCGAACAGCATCAGGTCGGCGAACGCCCCCGGCGCGACGCGGCCGCGATCCTTGATGCCGTAAAGGTCGGCCAGGTGGCTGGTCAGCCGGCGCACGCCTTCCTCCAGCGTGAAATCGCGCCGCTCGCGCACCCATTTGCCGAGCATGGTCAGACCGAAGCCGGCATCACAGAAATAGATCGTATGCGCGCCCGCGTCCGACAGCGCGATCACGCCCGCCTCGTGCTTCAGCAGGCGCGCGACGCCGTCGTCGCCGACATTGAGGAACTTGCCGAGGAATGCGGTCTCCAGGTTCTCTTCCAGGCTCAGCTCGAACATCAGATCGAGCGGATCGACACCCTTCTGCTTGGCCAGTTCCGCGACGCTGCGGTTCTGCATCGGCTGGTTCTTCTCCAGCGCCACGGCGGCGATCACCACCTGTTCGAAATTGCCCTTGAAGATGGTACCCAGGCGCGGTGCCTGCAGGTTGTCGCGGAACTTGGCGCGGAACGAGGGGTCGGCGTAGAGCCGCTTCAACGTTGCCTCGTCCGCCGCCTTGTACGGCGCGAAAGCCTCGTGGCTGAAGAACGGATAGGCATTCGCCAGCGTGAAATCGAACGACAACGGCTGACAGGGGATCTGCACATAGACGCCGTTGCCGCGCGCATGCGCCTGGCGACAGCGCTCGAACACGCCGATGCCGCGCTCGGGATCGGCCTCGTTGTACATGGCCACGCCCGTCGCCATGAACATCGCCCGGCCGGTCTTCCTGGCCAGTTCTTCCATCGCCTCGACCGTGGTGGCGCCGGAGGAGAACTGCAGGACCCCGGTGCCGACCTCGCGCATCGCCATCGCCAGGTGTTCCACCTCCGACAAGTCGGCGATGGTGGACGGCATCGGAATGCCGCCTTGGCCCGAATGGTTGAGCGAATGGGAACTGGCGAAGCCGATGGCGCCCAGCTGCAGGGCCTGCTTGACCAGCCGTTTCATCTCCGCCAGTTCGGCATCGCTCGGCACCTTGCGCTGCCAGGCGCCGTCGCCCATCACCGCCGTGCGCACCGCCGAGTGGCCGATGAAGGTGGCGAGGTTGGGATAGCTGCCGCGCCGGCGCAGGGCGGCCAGGTAGCCGGCGAAGTCCTCGAACTCCCAGTTGATGCCCTGGCGCAGGGATTCGAGGTCCATGCCCTCCACCACCGCCAGGTTGCGGATGATGGTCTCGCGCAACGCGGGCGGGCTGGGGACGATGCCGAAGCCGCAATTGCCCATGATGCAGGTGGTCACGCCCAAGGCCGGCGAGGGCGAGCAGGTCTGGTCCCAGGTGACTTGCGCGTCGTAATGGGTGTGCAGGTCGATGATACCGGGGGCCAGCGTCAGGCCGCCTGCGTCGATCGTCTTGGCGGCTTCCAGCCTAGCCGTGCCGATGGCGGCGATGCGGCCATCCTTGACGGCCACGTCCGCACGCTGCGCCGGGTTGCCAAGACCGTCGACGACGTTGGCGCCACGAATGACCAGATCGTGCATGGCGGACCTCCCTCTGCCTGCCGCGGCGGGCAGCATAGCCTGAGGCCGGCCATGCCGGAAAGGCGGGCGGGCGCGCTATACTGGCTTGCGGCCTTTGCAAGGCAGGGGGTCCCCATGGCGGACGGCACGGCGCGACAGCAGACGGAACGCGGCAGGGCGGTGGTGGTGCAGCCGGGCGAAGCGGCCAGCTTCTGGCAGCCGGTGCCGGCGAACGGCTATACCGAGGTGCGCCTGGCGCGGGAGAATACCGGCGGCAACTCGCTTGCCATGGGGTTGCAGGTGATCGCGCCGCACTCGTTCATCCGCGAGCACTGGCACGACAAGAACGAGGAAGTGCTGGTGTTCATCGAAGGCACCGGCAAGCTGGAGGTGAACGACGACGTCCACCCCATCGCGCCCGGCACCACCGCCTATCTCGGCCGCTGGAACCGCCACCGCATCGTCAATGACACGGACCGGGACCTGAAAATGCTGTGGTTCCTGATACCGGGCGGGCTGGAAGACTTCTTCCAGCGCATCGGCCGGCCGCGCCGCCCGGGGGAGCCTGCGCCGGCCCCCTTTCCCAGGCCCGAGAACGTCGCCGAGATCGAGCGCGATACGGTATTCGCGCCGCTACCGGCCAAGCGGGATTGAGGCCATGGCGCTTCTGAAGCTGCGCGATGGCGCGGACCTCTACTACGAGGTGCATGGCCAAGGGCCGGCGCTGCTGCTGGTGCCGGGCCTGGGCGGGGTCGGCACGTTCTTCGCCGAGCACCTGCCGCAACTGGCCGAGCGTTTCCGCGTGGTCGTGCACGACCATCGCGGCACCGGGCGCAGCACGCCCTCGCGCATCGAATACTCGGTGGCGCAGATGACCGACGACCTGGTGCAGTTGATGGACGCGCTGGGCATCGCCAAGGCGCATCTCTGTGGCCATTCGACGGGCGGTGCCATCGGCCAGACCCTGGCGCTCGACCGGCCGGAGCGGCTGGACCGGCTGGTGCTGTCGGCCACCTGGACGAAGGCGGATGCATACTTCCTGCGGCTGTTCGAGGTGCGCTCGGAAACCCTGCGCACGGCCGGGCCGGCGCTTTACGTGAAGTCGAACGCATTGTGGATGCGCCCGCCGGTGCTGACCCGCGACCGCCTGGCGCAAGAGGCCGAGCTGGAAGCCGCGGCGATCGCCGCTTTCCCGCCGGTCGAGGTGATGCTGAGCCGTATCGCCGCCATCTGCCGCTTCGATCGCAAGGCGGAGCTTGGCCGCATACGCCACAAGACGCTGGTGTTCGTGGCGCGCGACGACATCGTGACGCCGCCCTATTTCTCGCAGGAACTGGCGCGCCTCATTCCCGATGCGCGTCTCGTCATGCTGCCCGACGGCGGCCATTTCTATCCGAACGTGCACGGCGAAACCTTCCGCCGCACGCTGACGGATTTTCTTAGCGCGAAGGATTAGCCGCATGCGTCTCAGCAACAAGGTAGCGCTGATCACCGGCGGCGGCAGCGGCATCGGCCGCGCCGCGGTGCGCGCCTTCGCGCGCGAGGGGGCGCGCCTCGCGGTGGCCGACAAGAACCGGCAGAGCGCGGAGGCGGCAGCCGAGGAAGCCCGCCAGGCGGGCCGCGAGGCCATCGCCATCGGCGTCGACGTGGCCAACGGCGGCGAGGTCAAACGCATGGTGGAGGAGACGGTCGTCCGCTTCGGCCGGCTCGACATCCTGGTCAACAACGCCGGCTACGGCATCGCCGCGACGGTGGTGGAGACCGAGGAAGCGGACTGGGACGCGCTGATGGCGGTCAACCTGAAGGGCGTCTATCTCGGCTGCAAGTACGCCATCCCGGCCATGAAACGGACCGGCGGCGGCGTGATCGTCAATACCGCCTCGGTCACCGCCCAGGTCGGCATCCGCAACCGCGCGGCCTATGTGGCGTCCAAGGGGGGCGTCGCGGCGCTGACCCGTGCCGTCGCGCTCGACCACGTTGCCGACAACATCCGCTGCAATGCCATTGCCCCCGGCACCATTGACACGCCCTACTACGCCCAGATCATGCGCCAAGCGGCCGACCCGGTGACCTTGCGCAAGGGTCTAGAAGCGCGCCAGCCGGTGGGGCGGCTCGGCACGGCCGAGGAGATCGCCGACGGCATCCTGTTCCTGGCCTCCGACGAGGCGCGCTTCATGACCGGCAGCATCCTGACGGTCGACGGCGGCATGACGGCGCAATAGGCGCCGGGCGATGGACGCGCTGTTCCAGCCGGGGCGGATCGGCAAACTCACGCTCAAGAACCGCCTGGTCATGCCGCCCATGACGACGCGGCTGGCCGAAGCCGACGGCACGGTGACGCAAGCGCAGATCGCCTACTATCGGGCACGCGCCGCCGGCGGCTGCGGCCTGATCACCGTGGAGATGGCGTCGCCGGAACGGGCTGGCATCCACCGCCGGCGCGAGACGGGAATAGCCGAGGACCGGCACATCGCCGGCCTGCGACTGCTGGTCGCCGCCATCCACGACGCCGGCGCCAAGGCGGCCATCCAGCTCGGCCATGGCGGCGGTCATACTCGGGCCGACGTCTGCGGCGAGACCCCGATCGCGCCCTCCGCCATCCCGCACCCCGTGTTCGAGGGCGACCTGCGAACGATCGTGCCGCAGGCAATGAGCCTGGAGCGGATCGCCCGGACCACGGCTGCGTTCGTGGCCGCCGCCGGCCGCGCGCGCGAGGCCGGCTTCGATGCCATCGAGCTGCATGGCGCGCACGGCTATCTCATCTCGCAGTTTCTTTGCCCGGCGGAGAACCTGCGGAGCGACGACTACGGCGGCAGCCTGGAGAACCGGGCGCGCTTCGGTCTCGACATCCTGCGCGCCATCAAGGCCGGGCATCCCGACCTGCCGGTCATCTTCCGCTTCAACGGCGACGATTTCTTCCCCGGCGCGTTCGGCTTCGCCGAGGCAATGCGGCTGGCCCCCTGGCTGGTCGAAGCGGGGGCCGACGCGCTGCACGTCACCGCCGGGCATTACCGTTCGCGGCCCTCGGGCGCGGTGATGATCCCGCCCATGCGCTTTCCCGAGGCGACCTTCCTGGACTTCGCCGCGGCCATCAAGGCGGGCGTCTCGGCGCCGGTGATCGCGGTCGGACGCCTGGGCGATCCGGCGCTGGCCGAGCGGGCGGTGGCTGAGGGCAAGGCTGACTTCGTGGCGCTCGGCCGGCCGCTCGTTGCCGACCCCGACTGGCCGGCGAAGGTGCGCGACGGGCGTTCGGTGACACGCTGCCTGGCCTGCAATGCCTGTATCGACGGCATGCGCGGCGGCCGTGGCATCAGCTGCACGGTCAATCCGCGGGCCGGGCGCGAGACGACCTTTCTGGCGCCGGCACAGGCCAGCGGGAACAGGCGCATTGCCGTGGTCGGCGGCGGCCCGGCCGGGCTGAATTTCGCGGTCGCCGCGGCCAGAGCCGGGCACCGCGTGACCCTGTTCGAGCGCGAGGCGTACCTGGGCGGTGCCCTGCGGATGGCGGCCGAGGCGCCACTGTTCGAGGAGACCGAAGCCGCCCCGGCGAGCTTCCTGCGCTACATCGCCGATCTGCAGGCCGCTGGGCGCGAGGCCGGGGTCGAGTTCCGCTTCGGCATCGACGTGGCGGCCACGCCGGAAGTGCTGGTGCCATTCCCCGAACTGGTGCTTGCCACCGGCGCACGGCCGCGCCTCGGCCTGGGGCCGGTGCTGCGTTGGCTGCTGCAAGCGGGCCTGGCGCGGCGCCAGCCCTTGGCGGGGCTGTTGGCGCTCAAGGCGGTGCGGCAATGGTTCTATGGACGCGGCCGCGCGGCCAGCGGTCCGGCGCTCGCCTCGCTGGCGCGAGGCGATCAGCGCGTCACGCTGATCGGCGATGCGCGCGAACCCGGTCGCGCCCGCGCCGCCATCGCTGACGCGCTGGGCGCCGCGGCCGGGCTGGACTAGCGCGGTGTCCGATCAGATCGATTGCGGATCGCTATGCCATCCGATCGGAGCCCATCGCGCAGCCGTCCTGGTTCTAGGGCAATGGCTTCCGGTCAAACCGAACCGGCCGGTGCGTTTGGAGCGGAAATCGCCCTGGCCAGCGGTCAGCCCGTCTTCAGGCGCTGCGTCCAGGCGCCCAGCGCCAGCAGCAGCTCGGTCAGTTGCCGCCTTGTCGCCTCGTCGGTCAGCCGGCCCTGCGCATCGAGCTTGCTGCCGGCCTGCGCCACCATCAGCTCCGGGCGCGACAGGACCCGGGCATCCAGGAAAATGAAGGCTTGCCGCAAGTGGTACTGCGCCCGGGCGGTTCCGAGCGCCCCGGGACTGGCGCCGATGATCGCCAGAGGCTTGTCGGTGAAGGGCTGCTCGGGCGGCCGCGAAGCCCAGTCGATGGCATTCTTCAGCACCCCGGGGATGGAATAGTTGTATTCGGGCGTGGCGATCAACAGCGCATCGGTTTGCTTGATGCGTTGGCGCAATTGCACGACCGCGGCCGGGAAGCCCTGCTTGTAGACGTCGTCATTGTAAAGCGGCACGTCGGCGATATCGCAGACCTCGAGCGTGATCCCGTTGGGCGCCAATTCCCGGGCGGCCTCGATCAGCCGGCGATTGTAGGACTCCCGACGCAGGCTGCCGACAATGCCAAGTACCCGCACAACCGCCATGCCGTTTCCTCACTCGGAAGAGGTCAAGCCAAGCGACACATAGTTGCGTTGCGAATTGGTTGCAATAGCGAATCCTGCGAAGCCACCAAGGCCAGTTCCTTGGCCCCTGCGCTGGCGCCGATGACGGCGGCGGCGGCGGCGGCGGCCAGACCCAGCGCCGCCGGCTCGGTTTCGCCGCGAAGCAGCCAGCCCAGCAGCAAGGCCGCGAACAGGTCGCCCGCGCCGTGCGGCGCTTGCGGGTGGCGGGTGGTGCTGGCGAGATGCGCGCCTTCGAGACCGAGCAAGAGCGCGCCGATCTCGCGCTCGTCCTCGACGGCGGAGGTGCAGGCGACGCGCCGTGGCCCCTGCCGGCCGAGCGCCCGGGTGGCCGCCAAGGCGTCGTCCAGGTTGGCGATCGGACAATTGCTCAGCAGCGACAGCTCGAAGCGATTGGGCGTGGCCAGGTCGGCCAGCGGCAGCAGACGGTCGCGGAAGGCCTCCAGCAAGCCCTCGCGGACATAAAGCCGGCCGGCATCGCCCAGCACCGGGTCGCAGGCATAGAGCGCCCCGGGGCGCTCGTGACGCACGGCCAACACCGCGCGCGCCACCACCTCGGCCGTCTCGGGCGAGCCGAGATAGCCGGAAGCCACGGCATCGACTTGCCCGAGAAAGCCGCGAGCCGCGAGCCCGTCGAGCAAGTCGGCGATCCGCGCGGCCGGCATCACCTCGCCGGCGAAGCCGCCATGCGCCGGATGGTTCGAGAACAGCACCGTCGGCACGTGCCAGACCGCGTGGCCCAGACGCTGCAAGGCCGGCACGGCCGCCTGCGCGCCGACGTGGCCATAGACCACGTGGCTGTTGAACAGCAGAACGTTCACGTCGCGGGATTATTCCGCGGCTTGCGGCAGCCGGATCGGGCAGTTGGCTTCGCGGCTGACCAGATCGTAGACGAACAGGAACTTGGCCATGCCGGTCAGCACGGCCAGCACGATGCCCAGCTCCACGATCTGACCGTCGTCGAAATGCGCGCGCAGTTGGTCATAGAGCGATTTGGACAGATAGCCGTCGAAATTCTGCATGACCATCTGTTCGGCCAGCCGCAAGACGGCCTTCTCGGCCGGGTCATAGGGGCCGCCGTCGACGTCGTGCAGACGATCGAGCTGGGCTTGCGTCACGCCCGCCGCCAGCGCCGCCTTGGCATTGCCCTTGTTGCAATAGGCGCAGCCGTGCATGGTCGACAGCTTCATGCGGGCCAGTTGCTTGATGCGGTTCGCCACCCGGCCCTTGGCGAAAATCTGGCCATAGAAGCCGTCAAGATACCAGTCGAGCAGTTCGGGAGCGTTGGCCACGACCTCGACGAACACCGCCTCGTCGCGGGTCTTCATGTCGGCATCCCAGCGCGCCTGCAGGTTGGCCGGCAAGCGCTCGCGGGGCACGCGTTTGAGGTGCGGATTCGGCATCGTGGCATCCTTCCTGGTTTCGCCGCCGGCCAGTCTAGCGGAAGCAGGCGCCGCCAACCTAGCCGAGCAACTCCACCTTGCCGTCGAGCGCCATCAGGCCGGTCTCCACCTGCAGCGAGGGCCGCCGGCCCTGCACTT
>VGEV01000058.1 GCA_016869175.1 Alphaproteobacteria bacterium | reverse complement strand
CGCCAGCCGGGCCCTGGTCGAGCCGGCCGCGCGCGACGCGGTGCGCACCCTGCCGATCGCCCGGACCCAGCTCTACGTGCAGGCGGGCGCCTTCACCAAGCCCGATAACGCCGGACGCCTGGCGGCCCGGCTGTTCGCCGTCGCGCCGGCCCGCGTGGTGAACGTCCGCATCGACGGCCAGCCCTATTATCGCGTGCGCTTGGGACCGCTGAACGACGTGGCCGAGGCGGACGAAGCTTTGCAGAAGGTCATCGCCAACGGGATCGCGGATGCGCATATCGTGGTCGAGCAGTAGCCGGGCGCTCATGCTGGCGGCGGCCCTGGGCGCGGCCGGACACGCCCGAGCGGCCGGCCTGCCCAGCATCGAGACGGCGGCCAAGCAGGCCTACATCATCGACTTGGCCAACGACACGGTGCTGCTCGACAAGCGCTCGACCGAGCCGATGCCGCCCGCGTCGATGGCCAAGTTGATGACCATGTATCTGGTGTTCGAGCACCTGAAGCAGGACCGCATGCGGCTGGGCGACGAGCTTCCGGTCAGCGAGCGCGCTTGGCGGATGGGCGGCTCGAAGATGTTCGTGCAAGTCGGCGCCCGCGTGAAGGTCGAGGACTTGGTGCGCGGCGTGGTCGTGCAGTCGGGCAACGATGCCTGCGTGGTGTTCGCCGAGGCGATCGCCGGCAGCGAGGAAGCGTTCGCCAAGCTGATGACCGAAAGGGGGAAGGAAATCGGTCTGAAAGGCAGCGTCTTCACCAATTCCAGCGGCTGGCCGGACCCGCGCATGCTGGTAACGGCGCGCGACCTGGCCCAGTTAGCCCGGAGGATCATCGAGGATTTTCCGGATTATTACCGCTATTACAGCGAAATCAATTTCACCTATAACAACATCAAACAGCGAAACCGCAATCCGTTGCTGGACAAGAATCTTGGCGCCGACGGTCTGAAGACCGGGCACACCGACACCTCGGGCTATGGCCTGACGGCTGCCGCCAAGCAGCAGGGTCGGCGCGTGATCCTGGTGGTCAACGGCCTGAACGACGAGAAACAGCGGGCGCAGGAAACCGAGCGCTTGATGGCCTGGGCGTTTCGCGAGTTCGAAAATGTCGAATTGTTCAAGTCGGCCGCCGTGCTGGACCAGGCCGCCGTCTGGCTGGGCGAGAAACCCGACGTGCCGCTGCAGCTGGAGGGGCTGCTGAGCGTGACGGTGCCGCGCGCCAAACGGGACGAGATCACGGCCCGGGTGCGCTATAGCGGGCCGCTGCCCGCGCCGGTCGCCAAGGGCCAGCGCGTCGGCACGCTGGTCGTCGCCGTGCCCGACATGCCGGCCATCGAGCGGCCGCTGCTGGCGGCCGAGGATGTGCCCCGCAAAGGCTTCTTCGGCCGCGCCTACGCTGCCGCCCGCCATCTCGTGGCGGGTCCCTAGCCAGCGGCCGTTGCCGCGCCGGATCGCATCCTCGCCAAGCCGCCCGCTGGCGCGGGCACAGAGCCTGTTGGTGGGCCAGGACGCGGCCGAGGCGACATTGCGGCGAGCTTGGGACGGCGGGCGGTTCCCGCATGCGTGGCTGTTGCACGGTCCGGCCGGAATCGGCAAGGCGACGCTGGCCTTCCGGCTGGCGCGGTTCGTTCTCGCCGGCGGCGGGCCGGACGGCGGCTTGCGGCTGCCGCCCGAACACCCCGTCGCCCGGCGGGTGGCGGCGCTGGCGCATGGCGACTTGCTCTATCTGGGGCCGGAGGGCATCGATGCCGAGCGCGCGTCCGCCCGGGGCGATATCACGGTCGACGAGGTGCGCCGTCTGGCCGCGATGTTCGCGGTGACCGCGGCCGAAGGCGGTTGGCGGGTCGCCCTGCTGGACGGCGCCGAGCGGATGAACGCGAACGCCCAGAATGCCTTGCTGAAGTTGCTGGAGGAGCCGCCGCGCCGGGCGCTGCTGGTGTTGACGACCGATCGGCCGGGCCGCGTCTTGCCGACGATCCGCTCGCGGTGCCGCAAGCTGGCGCTGCGCCCGCTTGCCGAGGACGATGTCGTGCGCGCGCTTGGCGAGGTGGCCCCGCAGCTGCCGGCCGAGCAGGTTCGCGACCTGGCGCGGCTGGCCGGCGGCAGCCCGGGCCGCGCCTTGGCGCTGGCGGAGGAGGGGGGGCTTGCGCTGTTCGCCGAACTGGTCGGCATGCTGGCAAAATTGCCGGCATTGGATCTTGTCCGGGTCCACGCCCTGGCGGAGCGCATGCAGCGCAGCGCTGGCGAAGCGGTCTTTCGGCTGTGGCTCGACATGGCGGAATTGTGGTTCCAGAGGCTTTGCCGGCATTTGGCCGGCAGGGGCTCGGTCGGCGAGGCGGCGGCGGGCGAGGCGGCCGTGGCGGAGCGGCTGGGCCAGGGCCTCGGCCTTGAACGGCTGCTTGAGCTATGGGAGAAATTCGCCGCATCGGCGAGCCGCGCGGACGCCCTCAACCTCGACCGCAAGCAGGTGGTACTCAATTTTTTCCTGGCGCTGCAACGACTGGCGGGCGCCACCGCCTGACCGCCGGCCAGCCTCCTCGCGGCCGGGCGCCCGCCGAACCGAGGATGGGAAATGGCCAACCACAAAAGCTTTTATATCACGACGCCGATTTACTACGTCAACGACAAGCCGCATATCGGCCACGCTTATACGACTTTGGCCTGCGATGTGTTGGCCCGCTTCATGCGCGCCGATGGCCGGGACGTGCATTTCCTGACCGGAACCGACGAGCACGGCCAGAAGGTGGAGAAGTCGGCCGCCGCGGCGGGCATTCCCGCCAAGCAGTTCTGCGACCAGGTTTCGGAGAATTTCCGCGCCATGAACCGTCTGCTGGCGATCAGCAACGACGATTTCATCCGCACCACCGAGCCCCGGCATGTCCGCGCCAGCCAGGCCATCTGGCAGGCGCTGGAGCGGGCCGGAGCGATCTACCGGGGCAGCTATTCCGGTTGGTACGCGGTGCGCGACGAAGCCTATTACGCCGAGGACGAGCTGACCCTGGGCCCCGATGGTCGGCGCCGGGCACCCTCCGGGGCCGAAGTCGAATGGGTCGAGGAGCCGAGCCACTTCTTCCGCCTGTCGGCCTGGCAGGACCGCCTGCTGGCGCATTACGCCAAGCATCCCGACTTCATCCTGCCAGAAAGCCGCCGCAACGAAGTCATCAGTTTCGTGCGAGGCGGCCTTAAGGATCTGTCGATCTCGCGCACCAGCTTCCGCTGGGGCGTGCCGGTGCCGGGCGAGAGCGCGCATATCATGTATGTCTGGCTGGACGCGCTTACCAATTACATCACCGCCGTGGGCTATCCCGATGTCGACAGCGAACTCTATCGGCGATACTGGCCCGCCACCGTGCACATGGTGGGCAAGGACATCGTGCGCTTTCACGCGGTCTATTGGCCGGCTTTCCTCATGGCCGCCGGCCTGCAACCGCCGGCCCGGGTGTTCGCCCATGGCTGGTGGACCAACGAAGGCCAGAAAATGTCCAAGTCGCTCGGGAACGTGATCGACCCGTTCGCGCTGGTCGACCGCTATGGCCCTGATCCAGTGCGATATTTCCTGATGCGCGACTTGCCGTTCGGGAACGATGGGGATTTTTCGCATCGTGCCATGGTCAACCGCATGAACGGCGACCTGGCGAATGATTTCGGCAACCTGGCGCAGCGTGTGCTGTCCCTGGTGCAGCGCAACTGCGCCGGCCGGGTGCCGCTGCCGGGCGTGCTGGGCGACGCCGATGAAGCCATGCTCGGCATGCTCGACAGCCTGCTGGGCGCCATGCGGCATTCCTTCGAACGGCAGGAGATCCATGTCGCGCTCAACGACCTGTGGCGGGTGATTGGCGAAGCCAACCGCTATGTCGACGCCCAAGCGCCCTGGACATTGGCCAAGACCGATCCCTTGCGCATGGCCACCGTGCTCTATGTTCTGGCGGAGGCAGTGCGCAACCTGGCGCTGCTGGCGGCACCGGTGGTGCCGATGGGCGCGCAGCGCATGCTGGACCAGTTGGCCGTGCCGGCGGAGGGACGGGACTTCCGCGCGTACGGCGCGGCCGGCCGATTGCAGCCGGGCACGCCATTGCCCAAGCCCCTGGGTGTCTTTCCGCGGTTCGACGCCAAGGCCAGCCCGGCCGGGCAAGCCGCCGGCTGAGCCATGCTGGTCGACAGCCATTGCCACCTGGACTTTCCCGGCCTGGCGGACGATCTGCCGGCGGTGCTGGCGCGGGCGGCCGGCGCGGGCGTGGGGGCGATGCTGACGATCGGCACCCGGCTGGACGGCTTCGCCGGGGTGCAGGCGATCGCCGCCGCCTTTCCGCAAGTCTGCTGCAGCGTCGGCGTGCATCCGCATGAGGCGGCGGCCGAGCCGGACGCCAGCCAGGAACGCCTGTTGACCCTGGCCCGGCAAGCCAAGGTCGTCGGCATTGGCGAAACCGGCCTCGATTTCCACTGCCGCCTCAGCCCGCCCGAGGAGCAGCGCCGCGCTTTCCAGACGCATATCGAGGCGGCCCAGGCGAGCGGCCTGCCGCTCATCGTGCATGCCCGCGAGGCGGACGCGGAGATCGCCGCCATGCTGCACGCAGCCGCCGCCAAGGCGCCGCTCGCCGGGGTTCTGCACTGCTTCAGTTCCAGCCAACGGTTGGCCGATGCAGCCTTGGAGCTGGGGTTTTACGTTTCGTTCTCCGGCATCCTGACCTTCAAGAATGCCGAGGCGGTGCGCGAAGTCGCCCGCGGCGTGCCGCTCGACCGGCTGCTGGTGGAGACCGACGCGCCCTATCTCGCGCCCGTGCCGATGCGCGGCAAACGCTGCGAACCGGCCTTCGTCGTCCATACGGCGGCAGCACTGGCCGGTCTGCGCGGGCTTGCATTGCGGGATTTCGAGACCCGAACGACGGAGAATTTTTTCCGGTTGTTCCAATGCTTCCCGAGGCCCGCCTGAAATGCGGGTGACCGTGCTGGGCTGCGGCACTTCGGGCGGCGTGCCGCGCATCGGCAATCACTGGGGGGCGTGCGATCCGGTGGAACCGCGCAACCGTCGACGTCGGGTTTCGATCGCGGTCGAAGAGGACGATACCCGCCTGATTGTCGATAGTTCGCCCGACTTGCGCGAACAGTGCCTGGCGCATGGCATCGACCGCCTGGACGCGGTGCTCTACAGCCACGACCATGCCGACCATACCCATGGGATCGACGACCTTCGGGCGTTCGCATTGCAACGCGGCGCGCCCTTGCCGGCCTATGGGGATGCGCGCACGCTGGCGGTGCTGAAGCGCCGTTTCGACTATTGCTTCACGGGCGAACTCGGCTATCCGCCGGTGGTCGAAGCCCGTCAGATCGACGGCCCGTTCCAGGTCGGGGCGATCGCGGTCGAGCCGTTCCGACAGCGGCACGGGCCGATCGACAGCCTGGGCTTCCGCTTCGGCCCGCTGGCTTATTCGACCGACGTGAAGGCGCTGCCCGAGGAGGCCTTCGCCGTGCTGGAGGGGGTCGAGGTTTGGATCGTCGATGCGCTTCGACCGCAGCCGCATCCCACGCATGCCCATTTGGCGCTGACGTTGCAATGGATCGAGCGGGTCAAGCCACGCCGGGCGATCCTCACGCACATGACCTGGGAGATGGACTATCGGAGCCTGCAGCGCAGCCTTCCGGCCGGAGTCGAGCCGGCCTATGACGGCATGACGCTGCTGCTTCCCCTCGCCTGACCGGACTTAGTTTCCATAATATACCTTATGCGAATTATCGTCGGCGTAGGGATCCGGCGGCCGACGCGTATTGCTTCTCAGCGAGCCGACAGACCATGCCCCCCGCTCGCCGGGCCAACCGGAGTGGATGATGCTGCACAGGAAGAATGAGTCGAGCGCCGCGGTCGCCGCGACGCTGTTGCTGCTGGCGGGACAGGCCGTCGCGCAAGGTCCGGGACCGGCCGGTCCTGACCCCGGCGGCCGCGATGAGTATCTGAAGTCGGCCGAGCAGCGCTTCCTCCAGTTGGATGGCGACAAGGACGGCTACGTCACGCAGGAAGAGTTCCGCGCCGCCCGCGAGGCGATGCGCGAACGGCGCAACACGGCGGGTCGCCGCCGCCCAAGCAGCAGTAGCGGAGGTCCGCAACGGCCGGGGCCGAATTCGGCATTGCCGCCCAAGGCCCCCTGCTTTATGGGAGAGCGATGCAGGACGACGCCGCCGGCCGCGCTCTTCGCCACCTGATCGACCTGATGGCGCGGCTGCGTGACCCGCTGAGGGGCTGCCCCTGGGACCGGGCGCAGGACTTCGCCAGCATCGCCCCCTATACGATCGAGGAAGCCTTCGAGGTGGCCGACGCGATCGCCGTCGGCGATATGGCTGGCCTGCGGGAGGAAGTGGGCGACCTGCTGCTGCAGGTCGTGTTCCACGCGCGCATGGCCGAGGAAGCCGGCCAGTTCGACTTCGCGGCGGTCGCCCAGGGCATCGCCGACAAGCTGGTGGCGCGACATCCGCACGTGTTCGCCGGCGAGTGGCCCCGCCAAGACCAGGGCCACGAACGAACCTGGGAAGCGCTGAAAGCGGCCGAACGCGCGCGCAAGCCGAGCCCGGCGGGCGAAGCACCGAGCGCCCTGTCCGGCATTCCGCCCGGGCTCAGTCAATTGCTGCGGGCCCGCAAGCTGCAACAGCGGGCGGCCCGCGTGGGCTTCGATTGGCCCGACGCCGAGGGACCCTCGCGCAAGGTCGACGAGGAGCTGGCGGAGCTGCGCGCCGCTTCGGCCGAGACGCGCCTGGAGGAGTTCGGCGATCTGCTGTTCGCCATGGTCAACCTGGCGCGGCATTGGCGGATCGACCCCGAAATGGCCCTGCGCCGGGCCAACGGCAAGTTCGAGAGCCGCTTCCGGCGGATGGAGGCATGGTTGGCCGAAGGCGGCCGACGGCCCGAGGCGTGCTCGCTGGAGGAGTTGGAGGCGCTCTGGCAGCGCGCCAAGTCGGCCTAGTTCAGCCGCTCCTACGCCGCCTGGCCCAGCAGCTTGCGGGCCCGCCCGAGATCGGCCGGATCGAGGCCCACCCGCAGATGCACGCGCCCGTCGCGGTCCTGGCGCTCCAAGACCTGGCCGTTGCGGTAGAGCCAGGCCAGCGCCGCGCCGTCGCTGGCGGCCAGTTCGCATTCCAGCACCCGGCGGGCCTGCCCCAGACGCCGGTCGATGGCAGCCAGCAATTCCTCCAGGCCGGCGCCTTCGAGGGCTGAGATCGCCACGCTGTCGCCGTTGCGGCGGCTTGCCTGGCGCAGCCGTGTCTTGGTCTCCTCGTCGGCCAGGTCCAGCTTGTTGCAAACCTCGAGGATACCGTCCGCCGCGGCCGTATCGATGCCCAGCTCACGCAACACCTGCCGTACATCCTGGCCTTGGGCCTCGCTGTCCGGATGCGAGATGTCGCGTATGTGCAACAGCAGGTCGGCCTCCAGAACCTCCTCCAACGTGGCGCGAAAGGCCGCCACCAATTGGGTCGGCAGGTCGGCAATGAAGCCAACGGTGTCGGACAGCAGGATGGGGCGGCCGCTTGGCAAGGTCAGCAGCCGCAAGGTCGGATCGAGCGTGGCGAACAGCATGTCGGCCGCGACCACGCCGGCCGCGGTCAGCCGATTGAACAAGGTCGACTTGCCGGCATTGGTGTAGCCGACCAGCGCCACCAGCGGATAGGGCGCCTGGCGGCGGCGTTTGCGGTGCAATTCGCGGGTCCGTGTCACCTCGCCCAGTTGCCGTTTCAGGCGCAGGATGCGTTCGTCGATCTGGCGCCGGTCGGCCTCGAGCTGGGTTTCGCCGGGTCCGCCGACCGCACCCAGGCCGCCACGCTGGCGTTCCAAGTGGGTCCACGACCGCACCAGCCGGCCGCGCTGGTAGCTCAGCCGGGCTAGGTCGACCTGCAGCCGCCCTTCGCGCGTTCTCGCCCGCTCGCCGAAGATCTCCAGGATCAGGCCGGTGCGGTCGATAACCTTGCATTTCCAGGCTTTTTCCAGATTGCGCTGTTGCCCGGGGGTCAGCGCGCCGTCGACCACAGCCAGTTCCACCTGGGCGTCCGCCACTTGCTGGGCGACCGCGGCCACTTTGCCACTGCCGATCAGCGTGGCCGGCCGCGGCGCCAGCAGCGAGACGCAATCGGCGCGCACCACGTCCAGCTCGATCGCCGCGGCCAGTCCGCGCAACTCCTCCAGCGAGGCGGCCGGCGAGCGGCCGCGCTGGGCACCGCGTCTATAGGGATGCAGCAGCAGCGCGCGGACCGCCCGGCCGCCGCCCTGCTCCGCCCCGTCGCCGGCCAGTTTCGAACCAATCAAGCGGTTGCTTCGGCCTCCTTCTCGTGCGGCGCTTCGTAGAGCTGCACCGGATTCGCCGGCATCACGGTCGAAATCGCATGTTTGTAGACCAACTGCACGTGCGCGTCGCGCCGCAGCAGCACGCAGAAATTGTCGAACCCGCTGATGTAGCCTTGCAATTTCACGCCATTGATCAGGAACACCGTGACCGGTGTATCGTTCTTGCGCACATAGTTCAGTAACACGTTCTGGACTGTGGGGGATTTTTCCGCCATGAAGTCGATCCTGAGTATGTCTATAGGTTGTTGTTATCGCTACTCTGGGTGCGCGCGCGCACGCCGACGTGCGCGACTGGCAACGCCAGTGATAGATGGCAAACCTCGCCAAGCCCTACAAGGGCTGGTCGCCGGATTGTTCGACATACCGCTCGTAGAGCCGCCCCAGTTCGCTGGCGAGCGCGCCCGGAGCGCCGTTGCCGACGCTGGCCTGGTCGATCCGCACGATCGGCAGCACACCCGCCGTGGTGCTGGTGAGAAAGGCCTCGCGGGCGGCCTTGGCCTCGGCCAAGCTGAACGGGCGCTCCTCCACCGCCAGGCCGGCCGCGCGGGCCAACCGCAGCACGCGGAGCCGGGTCACCCCGTTCAAGATGCGCCGGTCCGCCGGGTGGGTGACCAACGCGCCATTGCCGGCGACGATCCAGGCATTGGTCGAGGCCCCCTCGAGCACCGTGCCGGCCGGATTGACGAACCAGCTCTCGTAGCAGCCGGCCTCGCGTGCCGCCTGCTTCGCTAGCACGTTGGCCAGCAGGGCGATCGACTTGATGTCCGGCCGGCGCCAGCGCTGGTCGGGCTGGGTCAGAACGGCGATGCCGGTTTCGCGCTGCCGGGCCGCGGGCAGGCCTTGGGGGCGCGCCATGATCACCAGCGCCGGCGGGGCATCGGCCGGAAAGGCGTGCTCCCGGCGGGCGACGCCGCGCGTCACCTGCAGGTAGACGATGCCGTCCCGCACCAGGTTGTGCCGCAGGGTCTCCTGCACCAGCAGGTCGAGCACCGGCGGTGCTACCGGCCAGGCAATCCGCAGCGCGCCCAGCGAGCGATCGAGCCGTTCGGCGTGCGGGCGCCAGTCGATCAAGCGGCCGCCCACCGCCAACACCACCTCGTAGACGCCGTCGGCAAGCTGATAACCCCGGTCTTCCACCGCCACCCTGGCTTCGCCGAGCGGCAGGAAGCGGCCGTTGACATAGGCGCATCGACTCATGCGGGTGGTCCTATTGCCGCCAGAAGGCCGGGCTCAGCGCCGTGATGAACGCCAGCATTTCGACCCTGCCCAGCACCATGGCCAGCATCAGCAGCAGCTTGCCCGAATGCGGCAAGGCGGCATAGCCCTCCCCAGCCGGCTCCAGCATGCTCAGCATCGGTCCGGTGTTGCTGAGGCATGCCACCACGGCCAGCAGCGCGGTGACCGGCGACACCCCCAGCGCGGCCAGCGCGAGCGAGCCCGCCACCAGGCAACTCAGCATCACGTAGAACAGCGTCCAGACCGAGCGAACGGTCGGCTCGAAAATCCGCCGCGAGCCGAGATGGAACGGGATGACGCCATGGGGAAAGGCCAGGCGCGACAGTTCCCGGTTCGCCTGCTTGCACAGGATGGCGGTGCGCAGCAGTTTGAAGCCGCCGCTGGCCGAGCCGGCGGTGCCGCCGATCAGCACCACGCCGATCAGCAGCACCGGCGCCGCGACCAGCGCGCCAGCGGCCGATGCCGGCCCATAGCCAGTCGACGATAGGGTGGAAACCGCCAGGAACAGTCCGGCCAGCACGGCCTGCGGGACGGCCGCGCCGTCAAGGCGCAGCAGAAACGCGATGGCCAGGGCGACCAGCAGGCAGGCCAGCAGCAGGTAGCGCAGCTCGCGGTCGCTCGCCATCGGGCGCCAGCGACCGGCCGCCACGGCCGCCAGCATGGTCAGATTGCTGGCGCCTGCCAGCATGCACAATGTCAGCGCCAGCTCGGCGGCAGGGCCGATGGTGAACATCGTCCCTTCCGGCCGGAACGGCAGTCCGCTGGTCGACACCGCGCCCAGTGCCGCCAGCACCGCCTGGTGGCCTGGCAGCCCGGCGGCGGACAGCGCGATGGCGCCAACCGCCGTCAGCCCGCTATAGACCGAGGACAACCGTCGCGCGATGCCGCCGAGGCTTTGCGCCAGGCTCTCGCCTTCGCCGCGGCGGATGCCGACATGCAGCATCTGCAGTCCGCTCAGGTCCAGCCGGGTGAGCAGTGCCACCGCCGCCACAATGCTGGCGAAGCCGCCAAGCCAGCCCAGAATGAATAGCCAGAGCACGATTGCCAGCGGTTCGCGGGCCGGATCGAAACCCACGGTGGCGCCCGTCGTGGTCAGCGCCGACAGGGCATTGAACAGCGCCGGCAGCGGATCGGCCAAGCGGCCAGAGGCGTAGAGCGGCAGCGCTGCGAAAGGCGCCGGAACGAGCCAGAAGAGAACGAACACGACCAGCCCCTCGCCGTCGCCGAACGGCTGGCTGGACCCGCGCCCGGCCAGCGCCGCCACGGCGCCGACAAAGCCGGTCAATCCCGCCGCCATGAGGAAATTGATGGCCAGCGCGGATTGCCCGGTGCCGGCTGCGACGGCGGCCGGCAACAGCATGGCCAGCGCCAAGAGCACGAGCGCGACGCCCAGCGCGCCGGTGATGCGGAAGGCCGACATCGCCGGCTCAGAAGAATTCCAAACGCACGGCGAATAACTTCTCGACCTTGCGCACCTGCTCGGCCAGGGCGAAGATGATCACCCGGTCGCCGACCTCGATGACGCTGTCGGCGCGCGGCATGATCACCTTGTCCTCGCGCACGATGGCGCCGACGTTGATCCCGTGCGGCAGCTGCACCGCACGCAACGGCTTGTCGATGAAGCCGGAAGTCTCCAGCGCCTCGGCTTCGATCACCTCGGCGGCGCCGTCGCGCAAGGAATGCACGCGGCGGATGCTGCCGCGCCGGACATGCTGCAGGATGCTGGACACGGTGGTGGCACGTGGGTTGACCGCGGCATCGATGCCAAGCGGCGTGACCAGGGGCATGAAGGCAACGTTGTTGACCAGGGCGATGACCCGCTTGCAGCCAGAACGCTTGGCCAGCAGCGACGCGAGGATGTTCACCTCGTCGTCGTTGGTGACGGCGACGAAGGCCTCGGATTGCTGGACGTTGGCTTCCTTGAGCACTTCCTGGTCCAAGGCGCTGCCTTGCAGGACTACGGTGCGATCCAATTGCTCGGCCATGCGTTCGGCCCGCCCGCGATCCAGCTCGATCAGCTTGGCCCTGACCGGCGAGCCTTTCTGCTCCAACTGCCTGGCGATGTGGCCGCCGATGTTGCCGCCGCCAACCACGATGACCCGGCGGGCCTCCTTCTCCTCGTGCCCCATCAAGGAGAGGGCACGGCTGATATGCTGGCTATCGGCGGCGAAATAGACCTCGTCGCCCGCCAGCACCTGGTCGTCAGCGCTGGGCACCAGCAGCCGTTCACCGCGGCCGATGCCCAGGACCGTGATGCTGAGGTCGGGGAACAGACCGGTCAGGTGCCGCAACGGCGACCCGACGATCGGCGTCTCGGGCAGCGTGGTCACGCCAACCACCCGCACCTTGTCGCCGACGAAGGGGATGTTGTCGAACGCGCCCGGCAGTTCGAGCCGCCGCAGGACCGCGCGCCCGACCTCCAGTTCCGGTGAAATGATGACATCGATCGGCAGGTGGCTGCGGGTATAAAGGTCGCGCCAGGCGGGCATCAGGTAGCTCTGGTGCCGCACGCGGGCGATCTTGGTCGGCACGTTGAACAGCGAGTGCGCCACCTGGCAGGCGACCATGTTGACCTCGTCGGCGAAGGTGACGGCGATCAGCATGTCGGCGTCCGCCGCGCCGGCCTGTTCCAGGGCATCGGGATGCGAGGCGAAGCCTTGCATCCCGCGCGCGTTCAGCGTGTCGTTGATCCGCTGCACCAGCGCCAGGTCCTGTTCCAGAACGGTCACGTCGTTCTGCTCGGCGGCGAGCTGGCGCGCGATGGCATAGCCAACCTGGCCAGCGCCGCAGATGATCACTTTCATTCCGCGCCCCGGTCCTAGCCCTGCCGTTCGCCGGACCGCGAAGGCACGCCCAGCATCTTCAGTTTGCGGTGCAACGCCGACCGCTCCATGCCGACGAACTCGGCGGTACGCGAGACATTGCCGCCGAACCGGCCGATCTGGGTCAGCAGATATTGGCGCTCGAACAGCTCGCGGGCCTCGCGCAGCGGCAGCGTCATGATTTCCTCGCCGCGTTCGCCCTTGGGCGAGATCGGCGCGGGCAGCAGGATGCCGGCCGGCAGCGCGGCGGCGGTGATCGGCGCGCCCGGCTCGCCCGGCGCCATGATCAATAGCCGCTCCACCACATTGCGCAGTTCGCGGACGTTGCCCGGCCAATCATGGGCCTGCAGCACCGCCAGCGCATCGAGCGCCAGCGTGCGCGGCGCCAGCCCCAGCGCCAGCGCCGAACGGCGCATCAGGTGCTCGACCAGCATCGGCACGTCGTCGCGCCGGTCCGACAGCGCCGGCACCCGAACCGGTACCACATTGAGGCGATGATAGAGATCCTCCCGGAAGCAGCCGTGCTGGATCAGTTCGCGCAAGTCGCGAGCGGTCGAGCTGATCACCCGCACGTCGACCTCGATCCGCCGCGAACCGCCCAGCCGGTTGAACCCTTGGTCGACCAGCACGCGCAGGATCTTGCCTTGCGTCTCCAACGGCATGTCGGCGACTTCGTCGAGGAACAGCGTGCCGCCATGCGCCTGCTCGAACACCCCGACCTTGCGGCCATGGCCGGCGGCGTCCGGTTCCACGCCGAACAGCTCGCTTTCGACCCTCTCGGGCGCCATGGTCGCCGCGTTCAACACCACGAAAGGGCCCTGGTGGCGGCGCGAGCGGCGGTGCAGCAAGCGCGCCACCACCTCCTTGCCCGAACCGGGCGGACCACTCACCAGCACCCTGCTGCCGGTCGGCGCCACGCGCTCCACGTTCGCGCGGACCAGCGTCAGCAGCGTGCTGTTGCCGATCAGCTCGATTTCGCCGCCGGCGCGCGCCATCAGTTCCTGGTTCTCGCGCTGCAACCGGGCCGCCTCGAACGCGCGCTGTGCCAGCAGCAGCAGCCGGTCGGTCTTGAACGGCTTTTCCAGATAGTCGTAGGCACCGCGTTTGATTGCGGCGACGGCGGTCTCGATATTGCCGTGGCCAGAGATCATCAGCACCGGTACGTCGGGATGTTCGCGCTTGATGTGGTCCAGCACTTCGAGGCCGTCGAGGCGGCTGCCTTGCAGCCAGATGTCGAGGATGACCAGCGACGGCCGGCGGCCGGCCAGTTCCACCACCGCCTGATCGCCGTGCGCGGCCAGCCGGGTCGAATAGCCCTCGTCCTCGAGGATGGCAGCGATCAATTCGCGGATATCCGCCTCGTCGTCGACGATCAAGACATCAATTGCCATGCGCATCCTGCCCCGTGGTCAGCACTCTTGTCCCTTCGCCCTCGGCCTGTCGGTCGACGGTGCTGGCGGTGAATTCCAGTCGCACGCAGGCGCCGCCGCCGATCGCGTCCCGCAGCAGCAGGCGGCCGCCATGGTCCTCGACGATCTTGCGCACGATTGCCAACCCCAGTCCGGTGCCCTTCGTCCGCGTGGTCACGTAGGGCTCGGTCAAGCGGTCCTTCAGTTCGCGCGGGAAGCCGCGGCCATTGTCCAACACCTCGATCGTCAGACGGTCGTCCTCCGGCAGCAGGCGCAGCTCCACCCGGCCGGCCGGCAACACGCCGCCCGTGTCGGCCGCGCGCCCCTCGATCGCTTCGGCCGCGTTCTTCAGCAGGTTGGTGAACACCTGGCTGAACTGCCGGGGGTCGCAACGCCAGTTCAGCCTCGTCTGCGGCGACTGCAACGCGAAGCCGATCTCGCCATGCTGCAACCGCATGGGGAAGATCGTCTGGCGGGCCAGTTCGACCAGATCGACCTGGCGCAGGACCGGGGTCGGCATGCGGGCGAAGGCGGAGAACTCGTCCACCATCCGGCCGATATCGGCCACTTGGCGGATGATGGTATCGGTGCATTGCAGGAACACCTCAGGGTCGTTTGTCACGTCCTTGAGGTATTTGCGCTTCAGGCGCTCGGCTGAAAGCTGGATCGGGGTGAGCGGGTTCTTGATCTCATGCGCGATGCGCCGGGCGATGTCGGCCCAGGCGGCGGCGCGTTGCGCCGCCAGCAAGGCCGTCACATCGTCGAACGTGACAACATGGCCTTGCGGTCCTTCTTTGCCCAATTGCTGGGCGACGCGGACGAAGAGCTGACGTCGATGGCCGCCGCGGGCAAGCGCCACTTGCCCCTCGCCCAGCCCCTCCATGTCGGCTGTCGCTTGCGCCACGATGCCCAGAATCTCGGGTGCCACGTCGCCGATCGGTCGCCCGGCCAGGGCTTCGACCGAGGTGCCCAGGAGTTCGGCCGCCGAGCGGTTCGGCAGATGGATGCGGCCATCGCCATCGAGCCCCAGAACGCCAGCCGAAACGCCGGACAGCACGGCCTCGGTGAAGCGGCGACGGCCGTCCAGCAGGCGGTTGGCCTCGACCAACGCGTTCTGCTGGCTGTTGAGTTGCTCGGTCATCCGATTGAAGGCGAGGCCAAGGGTGGCGATTTCGTCCTCGCCGCGCGGCGGCTCGACCCGCACCGACAGATTGCCGGTCCGCACCCGCTCGGTCGCCGCCACCAGTTCGCCGATCGGTCGCACCAGCCGGTTGGCGAAGACCAGCGCCAGCCAGACCGACAGCAGCAGCAGCAGCAGCGCCATGGCGACGAACAGCAGCGCGGAGGTCAGCTGCAGCCGGGTCCGGGCGCGGTCCAGCGCGGCATATTCCGCCGCCGCCGCGCGCGCCGACTGCACGTGGTTGATCACCCTGGCTTCCACATGCCGGCTGACATAAAGGTAAGCGTCGAGGAAGCGATCCAGCCGGATCAAGCCCTGCACTTCGTCGTCATCGGCGTGGTTGCGGAAAATCGCGA
This sequence comes from Alphaproteobacteria bacterium, assembly GCA_016869175.1. Classification (GTDB taxonomy): domain Bacteria; phylum Pseudomonadota; class Alphaproteobacteria; genus VGEV01. Next base: position 5,178 of record VGEV01000058.1, on the reverse strand, counting down.
GTTCGCCCAGCGTTGCCTTCTCAATGGCGTCGATCGGAATGGTCTCGATCGAGGCGCTCCAGCTCAGGGCGCTGCGGGCCAGCACCCGGCCGCTGCGCTCGAACACCGTCGCCTCCTGGAACGAGCGCAGCATGGCCTGGGTCTGCACCACCCGCGCGATCAGCCCCGGGCTGCCCTGGAGGCGCGTCGCCTCGCGATTGAGGTCGTTCGCCATGGCCAACATGTCGGCGCGCATGGCGTTGCGATGTTCCTCGACATAGGCTTCGGCCACCGCCAGCGACTCGTTGACCGCCCGCCGGACCGTGCTGTTGAACCACTCGTCGATGCCGAAACTGAGGAAGACCGCCGAGAACACCGCTGTCGCGATGGCTGGCCCGGCGGCGATCAGACTGAACAGGCCGACAAAGCGCGCATGCAGACGGGCCCCGGCCATGCCGCTGCGGCGCGTCGACCACAGATGCGCAAGTTGCCGCGCCAGCAGCGTGCCCAGAGCCAGGAGCAGAACCAGGTCGACGATCAACAGCAGCAGGACCTGCTGCGAGTCGGCGCGCGACGGGCCACTGCCCGACCAGACCGCGTAGGTGGCAAGCAACGCCGCCGCCGCTAGCAAGGCCAGCAGATAGGTCAGCTTGCGCGCGAGATCGAAACGCCTTGCCCAGGCAAGCAGCACCAGGGCGGGCGGCTCGCGCAGCCATCGTTCAGCGGTATCCAGCATGGGCGAGGGCCTATCCGGGGAATCCGCCCCGTTGCCAAACTACCACATTGTTACGAGATTACATCACTTGAGGCCGCGCATCACCGGAATCTCGTGCTCCCGCACCTTCTTGCGCAGCGTGTTGCGGTTGAGACCGAGCAGGGCGGCAGCGCGAATCTGGTTGCCCCGGGTGGCGGCCAGGCTGAGCTCCAGCAACGGCCGCTCGATCTCGCGCAAGACCCGGTCGTAAAGACCGCTGGGCGGCAAGCCGCCGCCATGCGCGGCGAAGTAGCGCCGCAGATGCCGCTCGACCGCCCCGGACAGGCCGTCGTTGTCGCTTGCCTCCTCTTTGGCCGCCGGCAGCAGCGTGCCGGTATGCAACTCGGCGTCGACGATATCGGCGCCGATATTGTCTTGCGCATAGAGGGCGGCCAGCCGGCGCACCAGGTTCTCCAACTCACGCACATTGCCCGGCCATCGGTAGCGCTTGAGGCGCTCGATCGCCTCTGGTTCCAGGCGCTTTGGTGGCAGGCCCTGCTGCGCGCCCTTGGCCAGGAAATGGCGCACCAAGTCGGCGATATCCTGCGGCCGCTCGCGCAGCGGCGGCAGGCGGATCGGCACTACGTTGAGCCGGAAGAACAGATCCTCGCGGAACAGGCCCTGCCGAATGAGCTGGCGCAGGTCCTTGTTGGTGGCGGCGACGATGCGGACATCGGTGTGGATCGGCATGCGTCCGCCGACGCTCGTATACTCGCCTTGCTGCAACACGCGCAGCAGCCGGGTCTGCGCCTCCGGCGGCATATCGCCGATCTCGTCGAGGAACAGGGTGCCACCCTCCGCCTGTTCGAAGCGGCCGATGCCGCGCGACACGGCGCCGGTGAAAGCCCCCTTCTCGTGCCCGAACAACTCGCTCTCGATCAGGTCGCGCGGGATCGCGGCCATGTTGACAGCGACAAAGGGTCCGTTGCGGCGCTTGCCGAAGTCGTGCAGGGCCCGCGCCACCAGCTCCTTGCCGGTGCCCGACTCGCCGGAGATCATCACCGTCAGGTCGGTCTGCATCAGCCGAGCCAGGGTCCGGTAGATATCCTGCATGGCCGGCGAGCGCCCGATCAGCGGCAGCGCCTCGTCGCCGTCGGGTGGCCTAGCCTGGCTGGCGGCGGCAAACGCCGGGGTCGAAAGCGCGCGGTCGACGACCGTGACAAGCTCCTTCAGGTCGAATGGCTTCGGCAGGTATTCGAAGGCGCCGCGTTCGGCCGCCTTGATCGCCGTCAGCAGGGTCGACTGCGCGCTCATCACCACAATCGGCAAGTCGGGGCGCAGCCGCTTGATGCGCGGCAGCAGATCCAGGCCGTTCTCGTCCGGCATCAGAACGTCGGTGATCACGAGGTCGCCCTCGCCGTCCGACACCCAACGCCAGAGCGTGGCGGCATTGCTGGTGGTGCGCACGTCGTAGCCGGCGCGGGCCAGCGCCTGATCCAACACCGTCCTGATGCCGCGGTCATCGTCCGCCACCAGGATCGAGCCACGGCTCATCGCGGGCGCTCCTCGACGATCGGCAGCAGCACCCGGAACACGGTGCGTCGCGGCCGCGATTCGAACTCCACCACGCCGGCATGGTCGCCGACGATCTTCGCCACCAGGGCAAGACCCAGGCCGCTCCCTTGGCTCTTGCTGGTGACGAACGGATCGAACAGATGCGGCCGCAGCGCCTCGGCAACGCCTGGCCCGTTGTCCTGCACGCTGACTTCGAGCGGCAGGCGCAGGCGCTGGCGCGCGCCGGGCACCGCCAGCCGCAAGCCATGGCGATAGGCGGTGCTGATCACCAGCTCGCCGCCAACCCGCGGCGCCGCCTCGGCGGCGTTCTTGACGAGATTGAGGAACACCTGCACCAGCTGGTCGAAGTTGCCGTTGGCCGGGGGCAGCGAGGGATCGTAGCGCTGGACCAGCGTCAGACCGTGGGCGAACCCGGCGCTGGCCAGCCGGCAGACCCGCTCCAGCACCTGGTGAATGTTGACGGCCCCGCGTTCGATCGGCTTGTCGGAGAACATCTCCATGTGGTCGACCAGCCCGCAGATGCGGTCGGTCTCCTCACAGATCAGGCGCGTGAGCGCGCGGTCCTCCTCGCCGGCGGCCTGCTCCAGCAGTTGCGCCGCGCCGCGGATCCCGCTCAGCGGGTTCTTCACTTCGTGCGCCAGGATCGCTGCCATGCCGGTGACCGAGCGGGCGCCGCCGCGATGCAGGAACTGGCGGTTCATCTTGGCGGCGATGCTGGTCTCCTGCAGCAGCATGACCACCCAGCCGGCGCTGTCGGCGACCGGGCTGACGGTGACGTTGACCAGGCGCGGCCCGGTGCGCGGCGTACCCAGGTCGAGTTCGTACTCCGAGACCGCGTTACCGGCGGTCCGGACCTGCTGCACAAGCGCCAGAACCGGACTGCCGAAAGGCAGCAATTCGCTCAAGCGTTGCTCGGCGAGCGCGTTCGCCGCCAGCGCGAAGAACGGCTCTGCCGCCGGGTTGGCATGCCGCACCCGGTCCTCGGCATCGACCAGCAGCACCGGCGATGGCAGCGCCGCCAGGATCGCCTCAGCCGGCAGCGGCATCGCCACCCGCGCCGCGCGCCGGACGACGCTAGCGCGCGCCAAGGCGGACACTCGTCAGAGAGTAACTGATCATTTCTTGTGCATTTTTCATCTGTGCCTATTTGCGAGGCTTAATAATGCACTTCATGTTGCGACGCAACAGCGGAAACGAGCCGGCTGCCCCACGGCGCGGGCCTCCGCCAGGGCAATGTCCGTTCAAAGCGAACCAGCAGGTTCGGTTTGAACCGAAGCCACTGCCCTGCAGCCTTGATTGCAGCGCGGCGGGCTCCGATCAGAGGGACGCTGATCGCGATTCCATCCGATCGGACACCGCGCTAGCCTGCGCCGGCGATGTCGGCCGACCACCTGCTCACCGCCCAGCAAACCGCTGCCGCCCTGGTGGTCGCCGCGGGGCGGGGCAGTCGCTTCGGCGGCGAGCGGCCGAAGCAGTATGCCTCGCTGGCCGGCCGGCCGGTGCTGCGGCATACCCTCGAACGATTGGCCAAGCACCCCGCGATCGGCATGCTGCAGGTGGTGGTGCATCCCGACGACGCGGCGCTCTATGCGGAAGCAACGGCCGGTCTGTCGCTGCGGCCGGCGGTCGCGGGGGGTGCGGACCGGCAGGAATCGGTGCGCCTTGGCCTGGAGGCGCTGGCGCCGGTTGCCCCGGCGACGGTACTGATCCATGACGCGGCGCGGCCGCTGGTCGATCTCGGCACCATTGACCGGGTGTTGCGAGCGCTCGCGGAATATGCCGGCGCCGTCGCCGCGCTGACGGTGAGCGACAGCCTGAAGCGGGCGGACGCGGCAGGCCACATCCTGGACGCGTTGCCGCGCGAGGGCGCCTGGCGGGCGCAGACGCCGCAGGGGTTTCGCTACCCCGCCATCCTGGCGGCGCACCGCGCGCTTGCCGGCAAGGGCTTCAGCGACGATGCCGCGGTCGCGGGCTCCGCCGGGCTCAGCGTTGTGGCGGTGCAAGGGCACGAGGACAACCTCAAGATCACCACGGCCGCCGATCTGAGCCGCGCCGAGCGGCTTCTGCTGGCCGGACTGACGGACATACGGGTGGGCCAGGGCTTCGATGTGCATCGCTTCGGTCCGGGTGGCTTCGCCATGCTGTGCGGCGTGAAGGTTCCGGCCGAGCGCGGCGTGATCGGCCATTCCGATGCCGATGTCGGCTTGCACGCGCTGACCGACGCGCTGCTTGGTGCCATCGGCGCGGGCGATATCGGCCAACACTTCCCGCCCAGCGAGGCGCGCTGGCGGGGCGCCGATTCCGCGCTGTTCGTGCGCCACGCCGCCGAACTGGTGCGCGACAGGGGTGGCATGATCGCGCATGTGGACGTGACGCTGGTGTGCGAGACGCCGCGCATCGCGCCGCACCGCGCCGCCATGGTCGCGCGCCTCGCCGAGCTGTTGGCCCTGCCGCCGGAGCGGGTCAGTGTCAAGGCCACCACCACCGAGAAGCTCGGCTTCCTGGGACGCGGCGAAGGCATTGCCGCGCAGGCGACCGCTACGGTTCGGCTGCCGGCATGAGCGGCTTGTTGCCGGACGAGCTGGTGCGCGAGGCAGCGGCCCTGTTGCAGCTCTGCCGCGAGCGGGGCGCCATGCTGGCCACTGCCGAATCCTGCACCGGCGGCCTGATCGCCGCCTGCCTGACCGAGGTCGCGGGCTCATCGGACGTGCTCGACCGCGGTTTCGTGACCTATTCGAACCAGGCCAAGCAGGAAATGCTGGGCGTGCCGGCGGCCGTGTTGGCCGAGCACGGTGCGGTCAGCGAGCCGGTGGCTCGCGCCATGGCGGCGGGCGCCATTGCCCGCTCGCGGGCGCTGCTCAGCGTGGCCGTGACCGGCATCGCCGGACCGGGCGGCGGCTCCGCCGGCAAGCCGGTCGGCCTGGTGCACC
>VGEV01000057.1 GCA_016869175.1 Alphaproteobacteria bacterium | reverse complement strand
GCCCTTCATCCCCCCGCCCTCTGCCAAAACCGCAAAGAGCTATCTGCTGCTGGATTTTTACTCCGGCGCAACCGGACAATCCGGCCGCTTCAGTGAGGGATTTTTGCCCCGGCGCTTACAAGCCGCCAGTGCGCAGACCTGGTCAAGGCTGAGCCCTGTCCGCGCGCAGAGCTCGAACAGCGCCTCCCACATCGCCGCTTCCAGCTTGATGCTGGTGCGCCGCCCGGCGATGCGGACATTGCGCAAGATGGCACGATCCTCTGACCTGCCCATCGTCTCCCCGGCTGCCCAAGGATTTGTGAACTCTAACGTAAGGGCCTCCGGGTTCAATACCAATAGTTGTATAATTCTGGCATCGCTCTATTGCGATTGCCGCATGGCGGCATGCGGCCGGCTAGGGCGGGCTAGCCGATTGTGGCCGCCAGACTGGCTAACGCGTTTTGCACCAGCCGATGGCCCAATTCGCCGTGCATCGACAGGATCGATTCGGGGTGGAACTGCACCGCCAGTATCGGCCGTTCGCGGTGGCGCAGCGCCATGACCTCGTCGCCCTCGTTCCAGGCGATCGGCCGCAGGCTGGCGGGAAAGTCGCGCTTGACGGCGACCAGCGAGTGATAGGCGCCGAACCTGGCGGGCGAGGGGATGCCGGCGAACAGCGGGTCGCCCTCGTGCCGGACCTGCCAGAACTTGCCGTGCCGCGGCTCGGCCAACACCGCCAGACTGCCCCCGAAGGCTTCCACGGTGCCCTGCAGGCCCAGGCAAACGCCGAACTGCGCGACGCCGCGCTCGGCCAGCGCCCGCACCAGGGCAGGCACGCCGAAATCGGCCGGCCGGCCCGGTCCGGGCGAGTGCACGACAACGCGCGCGCCAGCGGCCAGCAGCCGCCCGGCCGGCAGGCCCCAGCGATAGGTGGTCACGTTGGCGCCAGTCTGCCGGAGATAGTCGGCCAGCGTGTGGACGAAGCTGTCCTCGTTGTCGACCATGACGATTTCGAGGCCGGCGAACGGCCGGGCCGGTGCCTTGGCCGTTGGCAAGACGGCCGGCCGGTCCAGGCTTTCGAGCGCGCGGAAGAACACGGTCGACTTGATCCGGGTCTCGGCTTCTTCCTCCGCCGGCAGGCTGTCCCAGACCAGCGTGGCGCCGACGCGATAATGCGCCGTGCCGTCCGTGAGATGGGCGGTACGGATGGTGATGCCGGTGTTGACATCGCCGTTCAGCGACAAACCGCCCACCGCGCCGCCATACCAGCCGCGCGGCCCCGCCTCCATCGCCTCGACGATCGACACCGCCATGCGCTTGGGCGCGCCGGTCAGCGTGACCGCCCACATATGGCTGAAGAAGGCATCGAGCCCGGTGAAGCCGGGCCTGAGCCGACCCTCGACATGATCGACTGTGTGGAACAGGCCGGCATAGCGTTCGACCATGCGACGGGCCAGCAGCCGCACGCTGCCCGGGAGACAGATGCGCGCCTTGTCGTTGCGGTCGACATCGGTGCACATGGTGAGTTCGACTTCGTCCTTCTCCGAGTTGTAGAGCGCCAGCAGGCGTTCGGCCTCCTCCATGGCGTTGCCACCGCGCCGCGCGGTGCCGGAGATCGGACAGGATTCCACCCGCTCGCCTTCCACCCGCACGAACATCTCGGGCGAGGCGCCGATCAACTGCTCGTCGCCGAACTGGCAGAGAAACTCGTAAGGACTGGGATTGTTGCGCCGCATCAGGCGATAGAGTTCCGAGGGCGGTCGATCGAAGCCGGCGCTGAAGGTGCGGCTGAGCACCACTTCGAAGATGTCGCCAACCCGCATGCGTTCGCGCGCTTCGTCCACCATCGCCATGTAGCGCTCGGCGCTGGGGCTGGAAACAATCGTGCGCGGCGCGTTGCGCGCCGCCTGCGGCGGCGGCAAGGCGGCAAACGGTTCGGCCGGCAATCCCTTGGTGGTCAGGTCGTCGGCGGCGAACTCGAAGTCGTGGCGATAGGCCGCCTCCTTGCGCCGGTCGACGAGATAGAGCCGGTCCGGCAGGTAGAGGTGCAGGAGCTTGGCGTTGGCCGCGCGCGCCTGCGCGAGCGGCATCGGCTCGAACTGGAAGATCAGATCATAGGCGAAGGCGCCATAGAGTCCGAGGAAGCCGTCGCCCAGGCCGGCGAAGTCGGCGATCAGATGGCGCAGCGGCGTGAACAGAGAGGGCTGTCGGCTGCGTTCCTCCTCGGGGAAGCTGTCGGCGCCGGGCGCTACGGCGAGCGTGTATTCCCGCTCGCCGGCCTGCCGCAGCGAGACCGCCGGGTCGGCCGCCAGGATCGGCCGCAGCATGGCGATCAGCGGCACGCCGCGCGGCGACAGCGCCCGCACGGTCAACTGCCGCTGCCGGCCGATCAGTTCGACCGGCGGATCGACGAAGCCGAAATCCCAGCGCGAGTAACGGTCGGGATCCTCGACGCCGGAGGAAAAATAGCCGCCGCGCCGACGGTCGAGCGCGTCCACCAGAAAGGCGGCGCCTTCGGCATAGTCAAGCTCGCTGCGGCTGCGCGCGACGGCGATGCCGGAACGGGAGACGAAGGGAAAGCTCATGTTCAGGTCCTCTGGACGCCGGTGCTCGCGTCAAGGCGAGGTGGACGCGGGCCGGAAGGGCAACGCAAGCGTGTTCTCACCGCGGTTCAGCGCGGCGGCTGACGCGTCACCAGAGGAAGCTGCTCAGCTTTGGCGGGCGACCGGACATCGTCATCCCGAACGTTGACCCGCCGCTAGTTTAGCCCGGCCGCCCGGTTTTGCAAAGGGCAAGGCGAACTGCCATGCTCGGCGCAACCCGCAACCCGCCTTTGCCGGAGCCGCCGATGGCCGACTACGACATCGTGATCAAGGACGGTTTGATCTTCGACGGCACACGCATTCCGCGCTATCGCGGCGACATCGCGGTCAAGAACGGCCTGATCGCCGAGATCGGCCGCATTCCCGCCAATGCCGGTCGCCGCGCAATCGATGCGGGCGGCCTGCACGTGGCCCCGGGCTTCGTCGACCTGCACACGCATTACGACGCGCAACTCTTCTGGGATCCCTATTGCTCGCTGTCGAGCTGGCACGGCATCACCTCGGTGGTGATCGGCAATTGCGGCTTTGGCTTTGCGCCGGTCAAGCCCGAGCTGCGCGAACGCGCCATGCTGTCGATGACCCGGGTCGAGGCGATCCCCTATGCCGCGATGAAGGCCGGCCTGCCGTGGGACTGGGTCAGCTTCTCGGAATTCCTGGACAGCGTCGAGCGGGCGCCCAAGGCGATCAACATCCTGCCCTACATGCCGGTCGGCCCGCTGCTGATCTGGGCGATGGGCCTGGAGGCGGCCAAGGCCGGCCGGCGCCCGACAGCGGCCCAGGAGCGCGAGATGTGCCGCCTGCTGGACCAGGCGATGGATGCCGGCGCTTGCGGCTGGTCGGCGCAGCGGCTGATGCCGACCGGCCCTTCCTCGGTGCAGATGGATTACGACGCCACGCCCATGGTCACCGACGTGATGCACGACGAGACCTGCGAGGCCTTCGCCCGCGTACTCGGCCGGCGCAACCAGGGCTTCATGCAGATGACCATCTCCTCCGGCTCCTACCAGCGCGACTGGGCGCATATGGAGAGGCTGGCGGACCTGTCGGGCCGGCCGCTGCTGTGGAACGTGGTGCAGGTTTACGACCACAAACCGGAGGTGCATCGGGAATCGCTGGCTTGGCTGGAGGATTGCCGGCGCCGCGGCCTCAGGGTCTATGGCCAGGGGTTGACCACGGATGCCGGCTTCACCTTCACCTTCGAGGACTGGAACCTGTGGGACGACAAGCCGGCCTGGCGCGAGGCGACGGTCGGCAGCGTGGCCGAGCGGCTGGCCAAGCTGGCCGATCCCGCCCGCCGGCGCGCCTTGCGCGCGCAAGACCCGCGCACCGTCACCGGCCCCATGGCCGATATCGCGGTGATCGGGCCGAAATCGCCGGAGACCCAACGCTTCCTCGACATGACGCTCGGCCACGTCGCGCAAGCGACCGGCAAGCACATCGTCGACGCCATGCTGGACATCGCCGTCGCGGATGGGCTGAGGACCGAGTTCTTCGCCGCCCCGCCCAACGTGCGCACCGACTATCTGGCCGAAGTCGTGGCCAATCCCTGGGTGCTGTTCGGCGTGTCGGATGGCGGCGCGCACACCAAGTTCCTGACCGCCGGCCGCTATCCGACCGAGACGCTGGTGCGGCTCGTGCGCGAGCACAACCTGTTGAGCCTGGAGGAGGCGCACTGGCGGCTGGCCGCTCTGCCGGCCATGGTGGCGGGCTTCGAGGGGCGCGGCGTGCTGCGGCGTGGCGCACCGGCCGACATCGCGATCTACGACTACGAGCGCCTGGCGGTCAGGCCCAGCGAGATCGCCCACGACCTGCCGGGTGGCGAATGGCGCCGGGTGCAGCGGGCGACCGGCTATCGCTACGTGCTGGTCAACGGCCAGGTGACGATCGAGGACGACCGCGAGACGGCGACCCATTCGGGCCGCCTACTGCGCCATGGCGGCGCACCGGCCGGACTGCGGCTGGCCGCAGAGTGAGCGCGCCATGATCAAGGGCCTGCGCCACAACGCCTATCGCTGTCGGGATTCCGAGGAAACGCGGCAGTTCTACGAGGATTTCCTCGGCCTGCCGCTGGCGGGCGCCTTGCGCCTCGCCGAGAGCAAGACCGGGCGGCGGATCGACGTGCTGCACACTTTCTTCCGCCTGGGCGACGGGTCGTTCCTGGCCTTCTTCGAGGCACCGGACCGGCCCTTCGCGTTCAAGCCGCAGCACGATTACGACCTGCATATCGCGCTGGAAGTCTCGCCGGCCGATCTCGACGCCCTGTTCGGCAAGGGCAAGGCGGAGGGGCGCGAGCTGCGCGGCATCTCCGACCACGGCTTCATCCGCTCGATCTATCTCCGCGATCCCAACGGCTATGTGATCGAATTGGCGGCGAAGACCGCCGGGCGCGATGCGGCGATGGACCCGGCGCTGGGCGATGCCCGGCGCATCCTGCGGGAGTGGCAGGCCGCCAAGCCAGGCGCCGACGCGGCGGAGTAGCGCGGCGGCGCTACAGGCGCTGCGCGCCGCGGAACGCCCAGACGCCGACGCGACCTTGCGCGTCGCGCGGTAGGGCGACGAAGCGCTGCTCGCCGGCTTTCAGGAACTCGGCCTCGCTGACGAAACCGTCCTTGTCGGCGTCCATCGCCTGGAAACGCTGCTTGCGCGCTGCTTGCATCGGCGCGTGCCGGGGACCGAGCGTGGCGGGTGAACCGCCGACGAACTCCGCCTCGCTCACTGCCTCGTCGCCGTCGGCGTCGAGCAGGGCAAAGCGCGTCTCGAAATGCGCCGCCGCCTCCTCGGCCGAGTTGAAGCCGTCGCGATCCCGGTCAGCCAGCCAGACGCCGCGGCCGGCTCCGGCCGGACTGCCCATACCTTGGCCGTGCATGCCCATCATCCCCTGGCTTGGCATCCCCTGGCCCATCATGCCTTGGCCCATCATGCCGGGGCCTGGCATGCCTTGGCCCCCGTGCCTTGGCCCAGCTGGCCCTGCATCATCGGGCAATGCGGCATCGCCGTGGCCTCCGCCGCCAGCGCCAGGTCGGTCAGCAGCACTGTCGCTCCCAGGAGTCCTGTTGCGAACCGCATCGCCTTCCCTCCAGCTACAGTGTCCGATGGTTCGCGACAATGCGCACTTCGCCCGCCCGCACCTTGCGCTCGCGCAAACCGGCGGTTCAGAAGCTGGGGACGCCCGGCTCGAGGCCCAGGAAGACGCGGCCCGCGGCCTCTTCGATCTTGGCCGAGACCACGAAATGCTGCGCCGCGGCGTGGATGTCGCGGAACGCCCGGTCGAGCGGGTGCGCGGCATCGAGCGCGCTGCTGCTGCCGACCTTGAACATCAGGTCGACCGCCGCGACGCCGGCGTCGTAGGCATTGCAGATCGCCAGGCGATAAAGCGCGTGCTGGCGCTGACTGACTGGCCGGCCGGAGGTCAGCGTCGCCCAGATTTCCTCCAGGATGTCGAAGAAGAAGCCGCGCGCGCCGCCGAGCAGCGCCTCGGCGCGGGCCAGCGCCAGTTGGACATGCGCCTCGTCCTTCAGCGCCGTGCCGATGCGCGTCGGCTTGTCCTGCGCGAGGTCGAGCACGGCGTCGATGGCCGCCCGCGCGATGCCGAGCGGAATGCCCGCGAGATTGCAAAGATACATGTTGCGCACGCCATAGAGCGGCTCGGGCCGGCGGACGGCCGCGCGCAGCGGATCGAAGCTCTGTTCCTCCGGCACGAAGAAATCCGCAATTCGGTAGTCGTGGCTGCCGGTGCCGCGCAGCCCCGTGCTGTTCCAGGTGTCGATCACCTCGACCGCCTCGCCCGGCAGATAGCAGAGACGGATTTCCGGGCCGCCGTCGGCCGCCAGGCGCGGGCTGCCATCCTCGATCACCCGGCAGCCGCTGAACAGCCACCGGCTGTGCTGACAGCACGAGCCGAGCGCCCAGCGGCCGGTGACGCGAAAGCCACCCCTGACCCTGACCGCCTGCCCGGTCGGCCGGGTAACGCCGCCGGTGAAGGCGTTGAGGTCGGCATACATCGCGCGCGCCGCCGCCTGCTCCAGGAAGGCGATGAAGTAGCCGGCATGCAGACCCAGCATCGCCGTCCAGCCGGTCGAGGCGTCGGCCTTGGACAACGCCTCCACCACCCGGACTTGCGTCATGGGGTCGAGTTCCGGCCCGCGCCAGGCGCGCGGCATGGACAGCGCGAACAGGCCGGCCTCCGCCATCGCCGCGACCAGCGGCACGGGCATGCGGCGCGCTCGCTCCATCTCCGCGCGCGACGCCTGGATGAGCTCCGCCAAGGCCTCGGCCGCGGCCACGTAATTGCCGGTCGCGGCGGCTGCATCGGACATGGCGACCCCTCGTGGTGGCGCGCGCCGGGACAGGCTAGCGGACAACCGCGCCCGGCCCAAACGGCATGCGCGTGCGCCGTCCATCTGGCTGGCGCGCGGAACAGCTATGCACTAGCATCGGCCGGGAGCGCTCCGAGAGGCGCCTTGACGACGCGCGACAAGCACGAACGACACACAACGAATCAGAGGGAGGTAACGATGCCCAAGATCAATCGGCGCAACATGCTGAAACTGACCGGCGGCGCGGCGGTGGCCGCGAAGACCGCCGGCTTGGCTGGTATCCTGGCCACGGGCCAAAGCCCGGTCATCGCCCAGACCACGACGGTGCACTGGCTGAAGTGGAACGACTTCGTCCCGGCGGGCGACGAGATCCTGCGCAAGCAGATGCTGGCCGAGGGCGAGAAGGCGCTTGGCATCAAGCTCAACCTGGAAACCATCGGCCTCAATGACCTGCAGGCGCGCGCCACCGCGGCGATCCAGGCCAAGAGCGGTGCCGACATCATCATGGCGTTCAACAACAACGCCCAGCTCTATGCCGAAAGCTGCGCCGATGTCAGCGACCTGTGTGAGGACGTGGCGAAGCAGCAGGGCGGCTACTACGACCTGGCCAAGGCGCAGGCCAATGACGGCAAGCGTTGGATCGCCGTGCCTTATTGCATCATCGGCGCGATGATCGCCTACCGCAAATCGTGGTTCGACGAGGCCGGCATCGGCAAGTTCCCGGAGACCTGGGAGCAGTACCGCGAGGCCGGCAAGAAACTGAAGGCCAAGGGGCATCCGGTCGGCCAGTCGCTCGGCCACACGGTCGGCGATGCGCCGGCCTTCTGCTATCCGCTGCTGTGGTCGTTCGGCGGCCGCGAGGTCGAGGCGGACGGCAAGACCGTCAAGCTGAACAGCAAGGAGACGGTCGAGGCGGTCAAGTTCATGACCGCGTTCTGGAAAGAGGGGCACGACGAGGGCGGGGTCGCCTGGGACGACAGCAACAACAACCGCGCCTTCCTGTCCGGCACGATCAGCGCCACGCTGAACGGCGCCTCGATCTATATCGAATCCCTGCGGAAGCCCGACTCCTACAAAACCGAGGCGGGCAAGCAGATGAAAGACGACATCCTGCACGCGCCGCTGCCCAAGGGGCCGGCGGGGCAGTTCGGCGTGCATCCCTTCCAATGCCACATGGTCATGGGCTATTCCAAGAACCAGAAGGCGGCAAAGGAGTTCCTGAGCTGGTTCCACTCGCCCGCGGTTTACGACAAGTGGTTCAAGGTGCAGAAGGGCTTCGCCACCGGCCCGACCACTTCCTGGGAGAAGAGCACGCTGTGGGACGAGGATCCGGTGATGGCGCCCTACCGCGTCGCCGGGCGCCTGGGCCGCGTCTATGGCTATGCCGGGCCGGCCGGGCAGAAGGCCGCCGAGGTGCTGTCGAAATACATCATCGTCGACATGTTCGCCAAGGCGGTGCAAGGCATGGCGGCCGAGGAAGCGGTGAAGTGGGCGGAAGGCGAGGTGAAGAAGGCCTACGGCACCTGAGCGGCGCGCAGCGGACCTGACGGCGGCGCCCGCATGGCCACGCAGGATGCCAGCCTGGTCGCATCGCCCGCCCGCCGGGCGGTGCGACGCGTGCGGCAGTTGGAGGACGAGCGCAAGCTCGCCTTCCTGCTGCTGGCGCCGACCGGCATCCTGCTCGGCCTGTTCATCGCCTATCCGTTCGTCACCGGCATCTGGCTGGCGCTGACCGACACGCGGGTCGGCGTGCCGGGCGACTTCGTCGGCCTGAAGAACTTCGTCAAGATCTGGAACGACAGCATCTTCCGCATCGCGGTGTGGAACACCGTCTGGTACACCTTCGTCACCACGGTCTTCAAACTGGCGCTGGGCCTGTGGCTGGCGGTGTTGCTCAATCGGCATTTCCGCGGCAAGGCATTCGTGCGCGCCTTCGTGCTGCTGCCGTTCATCATTCCCACCGTGCTATCCACGTTCGCCTGGAAGTGGATGTTCGATCCGACATTCAGCGTGTTGAACTGGTTGCTGTGGAAACTCGGCATCATCGACGCCCGCATCAACTGGTTGGGCGATCCCGATCTCGCGCTGTGGTCGGTCATGGTGGTCAACATCTGGCGCGGCGTGCCGTTCTACGCGATCACGTTGCTGGCGGGCCTGCAGACCATCAGTCCCGAACTGCACGAAGCGGCGGCGATCGACGGCGCGCGGCCCTGGCAGCGCTTCTGGTACGTCACCTGGCCGCTCCTGCTGCCGGTGACCATGGTGGTGACGCTGTTCTCGGTCATCCAGACCTTCGCCGACTTCCAGCTGGTCTATGTGCTGACCGGCGGCGGCCCGGCCAACGCCACCCAGCTCTTCGCCACCTACGCCTATCAGCTGGGCATCGGCACCGGCCTGTTGTCGGAGGGCGCCGCGATCTCGCTAGCCATGTTCCCCATCCTGTTCCTGGTGGTGATCTTGCAGTTGCTCTACATCCGGCGGGTGGAAACGCGGTGATGCGCGCCTGGCCGATCGATCGGGTGCGGCATGATTGAAGGCGCGGCTTGGCGGAAATGGCTGTTTTTCTACCTCCCGCTGGCGGTGTTCGTGATCTGGCTGCTGTTCCCGTTCTACTGGATGGCGATCACCACGCTCCGGCCGGACGGCGAACTCTACCGGCCGTGGAACGCGAAGAACTACGAGCCGTTCTGGACTGCCAATCCGACGCTCGACCACATCATGCTGCTGCTCGAGGAGACGCTGTTTCCGACCTGGCTGTGGAACACCATGCTGATCGCGCTGGTGTCCACGCTGATCTCGCTGGTCTGCGGGGTGTTCGCCGGCTATGCCCTGGCGCGGCTCAAGTTCCCCTTCGCCGGCTCGCTCGGCACCGGCATTTTCATCACCTATCTGGTGCCGCAGACCCTGCTGTTCATTCCGCTCGCCGACGTCATCCGCAATTTCCGCCTGGGCGACACGCCGTGGGCGCTGATCCTGACCTATCCCACCTTCCTCATCCCGTTCTGTACGTGGCTGATGATGGGCTATTTCAAGGCGATCCCGAAAGAGCTCGAGGAATGCGCGCGGATCGACGGCGCCTCGCGCTGGAAGGCGATGATCTACATCATCCTGCCCGTGGCGGTGCCGGGCATCCTGTCGGCCGGCATCTTCGCCTTCACGCTCAGCTGGAACGAGTTCATCTACGCCCTGGTCTTCCTGTCTTCCTCCGAACAAAAGACCGTGCCGGTGGGGGTCGTCTCCGAGCTTATCCGCGGTGATGTGTTCTATTGGGGCCCGCTGATGGCGGGCGCCCTGATGGGCTCGATTCCGGTGGCGCTGGTCTATTCGTTCTTCGTCGAGCACTACGTCTCCGGCCTCACCGGTTCGGTCAAGGGGTAGTCACATGGCGGGCGTCAGCATCCGGCAGGTCAACAAGCTGTACGACGGCGCCGTGCATGCGGTGAAGGACGTCAGCCTGGAGATCCACGACAAGGAGTTTGTCGTGCTGGTCGGTCCCTCCGGCTGTGGCAAGACCACCACGCTCAGGATGGTGGCGGGGCTCGAATCGATCACGTCCGGCGAGGTGCTGATCGGCGACACGGTGGTCAACGAGCTGCCGCCGATGGACCGCGACATCGCCATGGTGTTCCAGAACTACGCGCTCTATCCGCATATGAGCGTGTTCGACAACATGGCTTTCGGCCTCAAGATGCGGAAGTTCGCGCGGGCCGAGATCCAGGCGCGCGTCAAGCAGGCCGCCGACATCCTGGGCATCCACGAATTGCTGCACCGGAAGCCCCGCCAGTTGTCGGGCGGCCAGCGCCAGCGGGTGGCGCTGGGCCGTGCCATCGTGCGCCATCCGCAGGTGTTCCTGTTCGACGAGCCGCTGAGCAATCTGGATGCCAAGCTCCGGGTGCAGATGCGGGTCGAGCTGAAAAAGCTGCACGAGCGCCTGGGCACCACCGCGATCTACGTCACCCACGATCAGGTCGAGGCGATGACGCTGGGCGACCGGGTGGTGGTGATGAAGGATGGGCTGGTGCAGCAGGTCGGCGAGCCGTTGGAACTTTACAACGCGCCCGCCAACCGTTTCGTCGCAGGCTTCCTGGGCTCGCCGGCGATGAATTTCGTCGAGGTGCGGCTGGCCGAACGCGGCGGCGCGCTGTGGGCGGAAGGCGACGGCTTGCGCATCCAGCCGCTGCCGGAACAGGCCGGCAGGCTTGCCCGGCTGAATGGCGGGCGGGCCACGCTGGGCGTGCGGCCGGAGGATCTGCGCATCGCCAACGGCAGCGACCCGGAAGGACTTTGCTTCGAGGCGGATATCGAAGTGATCGAAAAGCTGGGCGCGCAAATCCTGCTCGATACCCGGGCCGGCAGCCACACCATCGTCGCCAGCGTCGAGCCGACCGTGCGCGCCCGCGTGCACGACAGATTGCGGCTGGCGATCAACCCCGACCGGCTGCACTTCTTCGACGCCGCCAACGAAGCGGCGATCTGAGCCGTTCGGGGCGGGGCTGCCGGCGTCAGCGGGCAGGCCTGCGGGCGCAATGCTGGCACAAGCGCGGTCGCCTCCCTATGATCCGCCTGGCCTAACCCACGCACAGGATCCGCCGCGCCCGTGAGCACCGTCACAATCGCCGATTGGCCGCAGGACGTCTTCCGCAGCCTGAAAAGCCACGATGTCCGCCAGATCGCCTACGTGCCCGATGCCGGCCATGCCCGGCTGATCGAGCTGGCGCGGGCCGACAACGCGATGCGCGCGGTGGTGCTGAGCAGCGAGCAGGAAGGGGTGGCGCAACTGGCCGGCGCGTGGCTGGGTGGCCAGCGCGGCGCGCTGTTGATGCAGTCCTCGGGCGTCGGCAACTGCATCAACATGCTGTCGCTGCCGGCGCATTGCCGCATGCCGTTGTTGATGCTGGTGACCATGCGCGGCCACCATGGCGAGTTCAATCCCTGGCAGGTGCCGATGGGCCAGGCCACCCGGTCGGTGCTGCAAGCGATGGGCGCGCTGACCTTCGAGGTGGACGAGCCGGCCAAGGTGGGCGAGACGGTGAATGCGGCCGCGCGCATGGCGTTCGAGGGCCAGGCGCTGGCCGCCGTCCTGTTGTCGCAGCGCCTGATCGGCGCGAAAACCTTCGGTCGCTAGGAGGCGGCGATGAGCGATGTACTGCAAGCCGGCCGATCGCGCGCCTATCCGCTGCCTCGTCGCGAGGTGGCGAAGGCGCTGTTGGCCGGGCGCGGCGAGGCGCTGGTGGTGGCCGGCCTGGGCGCGACCAACTGGGACATCAGCGCCGTGGGCGACCGGGCCGACAACTTCCCGCTATGGGGGGCCATGGGCGGTGCCGCGATGCTGGGCCTGGGCCTGGCGCTGGCGCAACCCGGGCGTCGCGTGCTGGTGCTGACGGGCGACGGCGACCTGCTGATGGGATTGGGCTCGCTCGCCACCATCGCGACCCAGCGCCCGGACAATCTGGCGCTGGTGGCGATCGACAACGAAAGCTACGCCGAGACCGGCATGCAAGCGACCGCCACCGCCGGGGTCGTCGACCTGCCGGGCATCGCCCGGGCGGCCGGTTTCGCTACGGTCGACAGCGCCGTCGACGAGGCGGGTCTGGCCCGCGTCCTGCCGCTGGTGCATGGCGGCGCGGGTCCGGTCTTCATTGCCATCAAGGTAAGGCTGGAATCGCTGCCGCTGGTCATGCCGCCCAAGG
Organism: Alphaproteobacteria bacterium; assembly: GCA_016869175.1. GTDB lineage: Bacteria > Pseudomonadota > Alphaproteobacteria > VGEV01. The sequence continues at coordinate 8,396 of VGEV01000057.1, read as the reverse complement.
ACGGCGCCTATCTGAAGGACCGCTTCCGCCTGGCCCTGCTGGGACCGGGCGCTGTCGCGGCCTGAGGCGGCGGCCGGTGTCGCTGGCCCGACTGGCCGGGCAACTGCCGGACTTCGCCGACGATCTGAAACACAATCTGCGCGCGCTGGCGGGCGAGGCAACGCTCGGCGAGACGCAGAAGGCGAGCTGTTTTCTGGCCGCCGCCTTCGCTTGCGGCGAGCCGCTGACGATCGAAGCCCTGATGGCCGAGTTCCAGCCAAAGCTGACGCCGGCCGGCCTGCGCGCCGCCAAGGCGGCGACGGCGATCATGAGCATGACCAACATCTACTGGCGCTTCCTGCATCTGGCCTCGGCGCCCGAATTCGCGCAATTGCCGGCCAACCTGAAGATGTCGATCGTTGCGCGTCCGGGCGGCGAACCGCTGGATTTCGAGCTGGCGACCATCGCCGTCTCCGCGCTTAATGGCTGCGGCCTCTGCATCGAGGCGCACCTGAAGAAACTACTCAAGGCCGGCGGCAGCCACGCGCAAGCGCAAGCCGCGGTGCGCATCGCCGCCGTGGTGCATGCGGTGGCCAACGTGCTGCGCTGCGAAGCGGCGCTGGCGGCCCGGCCCGGCCCCGCGGTTGCCCGTTAGCAAGCCGTAAACTGCGCCGTGCTACGCCTGTCGCGAACCACGCGGGCCACCGGAACGGGGCGGCCGGCGTCAGCCGGCGGAGCAGCGCCATGGCCGCAGATCCGGCCAATCCCTATGCCGAACACTTGCGCGACCTGCTGGCGCCAACCCCGTCGGCCATGGCCAAGCTGCTGGCCCTGTGGGACGGCCTGTCGCTGGAAACCCGGCTGGCGCTGCTGGCCGAGAAGCGGCGTAACCCGGAGCCGGCCTACCTCTATGCGGAGCTGCTGAGCCGCGCCGCCGCCAGCCGCAATGCCTATGAGCGCTATCTCGCCAATCGCGAGTTGCGTGTTGGCCATCTGGATGACGATCCCGACCCGTTGGTGCGCTATGCCCGGCTGGAGGACGCCGATGCCGACCTGGCCTTCTATGCCGAGGATCCGGCGCGGTTCTTCACCCTGCCGCATGGCGCGCGCCTGGCCCTGGTGCGCAATCGGGCGGGCGATTACGAGGTGGTGGCGAGGCTGATGCGCCATGCCCTGGTGGTCTGCTTGCCGGCGGGCGAACTGTCGGAACTCGAGCTTTTCGAATTGCTCTGCGACTATCTGAACAGTCCCGGCTTCGGCGCTGGCAAGGCGATGCACGACCCGGCCGGACTGCGCGAGCTCTGGCAGTTGGTCACGGCGCTGCCGGAAAGCCTGTCCTTCGTGCTGCTGGAAACCCTGCCCGAACCGGCCGACGATACCGGCATTCCCGAAGCGGTGCTGGCAGCGCTCAGCACGGCGCAGGAAACCGCGTTGCTGGCCCGGCCCGATATCCGGCTCTCGGCCCTGCGCCGGCAAGTGCTCTCGGCTGAGCCGCCGGCCGATCCCGAGGAGGCGCTAGAATTCGGCATCCTGCGCAGCGCGGCCGTGCAGCACCATCTGGGGCTGGACGATGCCGCCTTCGGCCACCTGTTGCGCCAGCCGGAGCCCAAACGCAGCGCCGATCTGCGGCTGCTGGCGGAGAACGCCAAGGACCTGGACGCTTGCCGTTATGTCTCGCTGGGCGACGCCATGGCGGCTTTGGGCCACGAGGCGGACACCGCCCGGCGGGCAGGCGAACAGGCGCTGACGACGTTGCCGCCAGCCGAGCGGGCGCTCGCCACGCGCCGCTTGCGTCTCTATCGCCTGGCCGCCGCGACGGTGCCGTGGGCCAGGGACGTCGCGGCGGTGCCGCTGCCGGCTCCGTTGGCGTTCCTCCCTTCAGTCCTGGTGCCGAACGATCCGTGGGCGACATTCACGCTGTTCGCCAAGGCCTGGGAGCGGTCCGGCAGCCTGGCGGCCGAGCGGCATCTGCCGCCCGTCCTGGGCGGGCAGGCGGGCGTCGAGGTGGTGGAATGGCGCAACCTGCCGGAAGCCATCGCCGGGCGGCTGGCAGAAGCGATCGAAGCCGCTGGCGCCCGCGCCGATCGCGATCTTGGCGCGTTGAAGAGCGCGGTGGCCGAATTGTCCGCGCAAGTGGCGCTGCTTGCCGCGAAGTTGGACAAGCCGCCGCAAGCGCCGCCGGTAGTGCCCAAGCTGATCCCCGTTCCGCCTCCGCCGCGCCGCCGGCTGCGGGCCGGCGTGGTGGGCCTGTTCCTGCTGCTGGTGGGTTCGGCGGCGATGCTAGTCAACAAGGCCAAGGCGCTGGAACTGCTGCGGGCCGTCTTCTGAAGCGGCGTCCTAAACCGTCAAGACGATCTTGCCGAAATGCTGGTTGGCGCGCATATGCGCCTGCGCCGCCGCGGCCTCGGCCAGCGGAAACGTGCGGTCGATGGGCAGCACCAGCCGGCCGCTCTCGACCGCGCCCCAGATGTCGGCGCGCATCGCGGCGGTGATCGCTCGCACTTCCTCGACACTGCGCGTGCGGAAGGTGACGCCGACATAGGTGATGCGTCGCAGCGCGTGCAGGTCGAAATCGAACTCGCCCTTGAAGCCGCCCAGCCGGCCGACGTTGACGATGCGGCCTAGGATCGCGATTGCCTTCAAGTTCTGATTGGCGACGGAGGCGGAGACTTGGTCGACGATCAGATCGACGCCCTTGCCGTCGGTAGCCTTCAGCACGTCGTCGGCCCAGTCGGGCTGGCTGCTGTCGATCGCGAGGTCGGCGCCGAATTCCTTGAGCCGTGCCCGCCGCCCGGCATGCGTCGAAGTGCCGATCACCAGCCTGGCGCCCTTCAGCTTGGCGATCTGCAAAGCCATCAGGCCGACGCCGGAACTGGCGCCTTGGATCAGCACGGCTTCGCCAGCCCGCATGCGGCCGTTGGTGATGAGCGCATCGTGCATGGTCTGCAACGCGATCGGCAAGGTGGCGGCCTGCTCGTAGCTCATGTTGTTGGCCGACACCGGCATCGCGCGGCCCCAGTCGCAGACGGCATATTCGGCGTAGCCGCCGGCGCCCGAGCACATCACCCGGTCGCCCGGCTTCACGCCCTTGACGTCCGCACCCGCCTCGGCCACCTCGCCCGCCCATTCGAGGCCGGCGACCTGCCCGGCACCGCCGAGCGCCCCGTGCCTCAAGCCCGCCGTCATCATCAGGTCGGCGCGGTTGAGGCCGCTGGCCCGCACTTTGACCAAGAGCTCGTTCGGCTTCGGCGCCGGTTTCGGCACTTCGCGAATTTCCAGGCCTCGCTCGGCGATCACGGCGGCGCGCATGCGTTGCTCCCAGTCTGCGGCGGACGGGGCGGGACCTTACCGTCATGGCCGGCTCTTCGCCAAGCGTGCGCTGACGGCGGCGGTTTGATAGCTTCGCCCACGCGGCAGCTTGCGGGGGGTGGCATGGCCGACGGCAAGGGCAAGGTTGCGGTGGTGACAGGCGCCGGCACCGGCGTCGGCAAGGCGGCGGCCTTGGCGCTGGCCGGCGAAGGCTATGCGGTGGTGTTCGCCGGCCGGCGGCCGGACGTGCTGGAGGCGGCGGCGGCCGAGGCCAAGGCGCTGGGCGTCCGCACCCTGGTGGTGCCGACCGATGTCGGCAAGCCGGAGCAGGTCAAGGCGCTGTTCGCCAGGACGAAGGACGTTTTCGGCCGGCTCGACCTGCTGTTCAACAACGCCGGCAGCGGCGCGCCGCCAGTGCCGATGGAGGATCTTACCTACGAGCAGTGGCAGGCGGTGGTGAACGCCAACCTGACCGGACCTTTCCTCTGCGCGCAAGAGGCGATCCGCATGATGAAGGCGCAGGAGCCGAAGGGCGGGCGGATCATCAACAACGGCTCGATCTCGGCGCACGCGCCCCGGCCGTTCTCGGCACCCTATACCTCGACCAAGCACGCCATCACCGGGCTGACCAAGTCGATTTCGCTGGACGGTCGGCCGTTCGACATCCAATGCGGCCAGATCGACATCGGCAATGCCGAGACGCCGATGACCCAGCGTATGAAGAAGGGCGTGCCGCAGGCGAACGGCACGACCATGATCGAAGCCACCATGGATGTGGCGGCGGTCGCCAAGGCGATCGTCTACATGGCCGGCCTGCCGGCGGATGCCAACGTGCTGTTCCTGACGGTGATGGCCGCCAAGATGCCGTTCGTCGGCCGCGGCTAGCTAGGAGCGGGGCGACTGGTGCCCGCTCAGGCACAGACCTGGACGCCGAGCGACTGAGGCGCGCGCCGCGCCCGTCGCCGGGCGCAATTGCACCTCGACTTGCCGTCTCGCCTTCCTATATTGCCGGGCGGAGGCGTGTGGGGTTCGTCGATGGAATGGCTGAGCGATCCGAACGTCTGGGCAAGCCTGCTGACGTTGACGGCGTTGGAGATCGTGCTGGGTGTCGACAACCTAGTGTTCATCGCCATCCTGTCCAACCGCCTGCCGCAGCGGCATCGGGCGTCGGCCCGCCGGCTGGGGCTTGGCTTCGCGCTGCTGACGCGCCTGATGCTGCTGGCGACGCTGGCCTGGATCATCGGCTTGACGCAACCGATCTTCGAGGTGTTCGGCAAGCCGCTGTCCTGGCGCGACATCATCCTGATCGTTGGCGGCGGCTTTCTGCTGTATAAGGGCACGCACGAAATCCATACCAGCCTGGAGGGCGAGGACGACACGGGCGAGGAGCCGGAGAGTGCGGCCAGCGTCGCGCAGCGCGGCTTCGTCATGACCATTGTGCAAATCGGCATTGTCGACATCGTGTTCTCGCTCGACAGCGTGATCACCGCTGTCGGCATGGCCGATCAGCTCTGGATCATGATCACCGCCGTGGTCCTGGCGATGGCGGTCATGGTGCTTGCCGCCAACCCGTTGTCAAACTTCGTCAGCGCCCACCCGACGGTCAAGATGCTGGCGCTGGCGTTCCTGATCTTGATCGGCACGCATCTGGTGGCCGACGGCTTCGGCTTCCACATCCCCAAGGGTTACATTTACACGGCCATGGCGTTCTCCGTGGCGGTGGAGGCGCTCAATCTGTCGGCGCGCCGGCGACGGGCACGGGCGGTGAAGCTGCATCGACCGCCGCTCTAGGCTTCGCCGCCCCCTAGTCAGTTGTCTTGCATCGTGCTCCATTGGGCGCGACCGGCAGCGCGGTCGATTGGCACGTCGTTTGCGCTGAAGCTGAGCGGCGGCTGAAGACACCGAAGGGGAAGCGAGAATGCATCCACTAGCAGCTCTGGCAACGGGCATGTTGGCGTCGGTTTGGGCATTCGGCTCCGCCGTGGCGCAGAGCGCCACCAGTTTGCCGCCAGGCCCGAAGGTCTCGATCATCACGCTGACCCAGCCGATCCCCAACGTGCCGCAATACACGCTGGTCGATAAGCCCTGGTTCGGCGAGGAGCTGCCCAAGCGCAGCGGCGGCCGGCTGGTGATCAAGACCGGCACCTGGGCGGAGAACAGCCTGAGCGGCCCGGAGATCCTGCGCCTGACGCGCTCGGGCCAGGTCGATATCGGCGCGGCGCCGTTGACCACGGTGTCGGGCGACGTGCCGCTGCTGGACGGTGTCGATCTGGCCGGCATGAGCCCGGACATCCAGAAGGCCCGGCGCATCGCCGAGGCTGCGGTCCCCACCGCCAACAAGGAACTGGAGCGGGTCGGCGTGCGCATCCTGGGCGTGTTCCCCTATCCGGCGCAGGTGATCTTCTGCCGGCAAGGCTTCTCCAGCATTGCCGACCTCAAGGGACGCAAGATCCGCACCTTCGGTGCCTCGCTCAACGATTTCGTCACTGCGCTCGGCATGCAGCCGGTCAGCATTGGCTTTCCGGAAGTCTACAGTGCCCTCGAACGCGGCGTGGTGGATTGCGCCGTGACCGGCTCCGGCAGCGGCAATTCCGGCAAGTGGCCGGAAGTGACCACGCACATGACGACCCTGCCGCTGTTCTGGGCGGTCACCGCCTATTACGCCAACCTCGCCTGGTGGAACAAGCTCGACCCGGCGGTACGCGGCTTCCTGGAAGCGAACATCAAGGAAATTGTCGACTTGCAATGGAAGCTGGGTGCCGACGGCAGTGCCGACGGCATTGCCTGCAACACCGGCAAGGCGGACGGCTGCAAGATCTTCAACCTGGTGACCAAGAACCCGATGACCGCGGTGGCGGCCGGCCCTGCCGACCAGGCGCAGATCAGCAAGATCTTCGCCGACACGGTGCTGCCGGGCTGGGTGAAGCGCTGTGGCGCGCGTTGCGGCGAACTCTACAACGAAGTCATCGCACCGATCTCCGGCGTCAAATACGTCGCCAAGTGATGCTGCTGGGCGCGCTGGCGACGGTTCGCCATGCCTTGCAGTCGGTCGCGCGGGCGATGAACCGCGCGGCCGGCTGGGGCTTCGTTGTCTGTTCGCTGCTCGTCACCTTCGACGTGCTGGGCCGCAAGTTCCTGGGCGTCAGCACGCAGGCGACGGTCGAATTGACCGGCTATCTGCTGGCCTTCGGCATCGCTTTCGGGCTGGCCCACACGCTGGCCGAACGCTCGCATATCCGCATCGATGTGCTGGTCATGCGCTTGCCGCTTGGGCTGCGGCAATACCTGCACCTGGCGGCCGCGGCGCTGTTGGTCTGCTTGCTGGGGATCCTGACCTGGGCGGCGTGGTCGCTGGTGGAGGAATCGCACCTCTTCAACGCGCACGACACGTCGGTGATTGCCGTGCCGATGGTGCTGCCGCAAGGGCTGTGGGCGTTCGGCATCGCCGTCATGGCGCTGTTCGCCTGCGTGCTGACCTTGGAGGCGATGGCGCGGCTGGCGGTTGGCGACGCCGCCGGCGTCGAGCGCCTGCTCGGCAGTCGCAGCCTGGACGACGAGGCCAAGGAAGCGCTCGAGGCCGCGGGCACGCGCACGGGTGCCAAGGAAACCGCATGATCGCTTTCCTGCTGGTCGTCCTGCTGGTGTTGGCCAGCACGATCTGGGCGATGTTCGGCGGCCAGGCCCTAGGCCTGCCGGTCGGCGAACTGGTGCTGCTGGCCGGGCTGTTCCTGCTGTTCTTCGGCGCCGGCATCTATGTCGCGGCGGCGCTGGGGCTGCTCGGCATGTTGATCGGCCTGATGTACTCGGATCGGCCGTTCTGGCTGTTCCTCGGCCAGACCATCTGGGCACCCAGTTCCAATTACGTGCTGGTGGCGGTGCCGCTGTTCTTGCTGATGGGCGAGATCCTGCTTCGTGCCGGCTTGTCGGAAAAGCTGTATCGCGCGCTCAACGTCTGGCTGGCGCGCCTGCCGGGCGGGCTTCTGCACACCAACATCGTTTCCTGCGCGGTGTTCTCGGCGATCTCCGGTTCCTCGGTCGCCACCGCCGCGACCATGGGCTCGGTGGCGCTGCCGTATTTCGAGCGCACCCGCTACAACACAAGGATGGTGCTGGGCTCGCTGGCCGCCGGCGGCGCGCTCGGCAACCTGATCCCGCCGGGCATCACCTTCATCATCTACGGCCTGATCACCGAGACCTCGGTGGGTCAGCTTTACATAGCCGCGGTGATGCCGAGCCTGCTGGTGACGCTGCTGTTCATCGCCGTGATCCTCTGGCACGGCCTGACGCACGGCCGGATGCAGGCGCCGGCGCGGCTGCCGCTGGAGGCCCGGTTGCGCAGCCTGGTCGACCTGGTGCCGACCACGCTGTTGATCTTGCTGGTGCTGGGCTCGATCTATGGCGGTTTGGCCACGCCCACCGAGGCGGCCGCGCTGGGCGTGGTGGGTGCCGCGATCTTCGCGCTGATCGAGGGGCGGTTCAGCCTTCGCATGCTGCAAGACAGCGCCGAGGCGACGGCGCGCACCACGGCGCTCATCGGCCTGATTCTGTTCGGCGCCTACTTGCTCAATTTCGTCCTGACCAGCCTGCGCGTGCCGCAGGCCATGGCCGAGATGGTCTCCGCCCTGCCGTTGCCGGGCTGGTCGATCGTCGCCCTCATCCTGCTGTTCTACCTGGCGCTTGGAACTTTCATGGAAGGTTTCTCCATGATCATCACCACGGTGCCGATCGTCTTTCCGATCATCGTGGCGTTGGGCTACGATCCGGTCTGGTTCGGCGTCGTCGTCACCATGATGGTCGAGATCGCGCTGATCAGCCCGCCCGACGGCACGGTGATGTATGTGCTGCAGGGCATGCGACCCTCCGGCGGGCCGATCACCGACGTATTCACCGGCGTGATGCCGTTCCTTGCCGTCTACCTGCTGGCGGTGGCGATTTTGCTGGCGTTGCCCGAGATCGCGCTGTGGCTGCCGCGCGCGATGAGCTAGAGCATTTTCATTGAAAGCGGAGTCGGGAGGGGTTTCCAAGGCGCGCGGAAGCTGATTCCCTCTGCTTGCGATTCGCAAGGAGAGCGAGGATGGCGCGGGCGTTCAGCATGGATTTGCGGCGGC
>VGEV01000056.1 GCA_016869175.1 Alphaproteobacteria bacterium | reverse complement strand
GTTCCACGTCCTTCATCCCCCCGCCCTCTGCCAAAACCGCAAAGAGCTATCTGCTGCTGGATTTTTACTCCGGCGCAACCGGACAATCCGGCCGCTTCAGTGAGGGATTTTTGCCCCGGCGCTTACACCATCGCGCTCAGACCGAGGGCGTCATCGAGTTCGCGATAGGCGAGCAGTCCGGCATCGGAAGTGATCCGCGAACCATGGAACTCCAGCTTCACGCGGCGGTCGAAATTGAGCCGGAGCGGACCATCACCTGATTCACCCGTTGGGTTCTGCAAAATAGCCTCGTTCAATTCAAATTAAGTTATTGATTCTTATATCTGAATTTCTAAGAAATTGCATCACAATACGGTGTCATCCGGCGAATGCGGGTTCCAGTTGCGTGCCGCGCCCGAGCCGAGCGCGCTCGGCCTGTTCGCGCTGGGCTTGCTCGGCTTCCTGGCGGCCCGTCGCCGGCGAAATTGATGGCCCCGCCGCGCGGGGGCGCGGGCGTCTTCGTACTTTTTTGACACATTCGCGCGACCTTGTCCCGTATTGGCACGTGAGCTATATCTGCTTGCGGAGCGCCGGCCGCCGCGCCGGGTGGGGACAGGGCAATGCCGCAGACCGTTTTGATCGTTGACGACGATCCGACCCAGCGCCGGTTGCTGGAAGCGGTGGTGGCGCGCTCTGGCTATCGCGTGAAGCAGGCGGCAAGCGGCGGCGAGGCACTTTCCGTCCTGTCGGAGGCAGGCACCGATCCGGTCGATCTCATGCTGCTCGACTTGGTGATGCCGGAACTCGACGGCTACAGCGTGCTGGACAAGGTCAAGGGCGACCATCCCAGCCTGCCCGTCATCGTGCTCACCGCGCAGAGCGGCGTGGAGACGATCGTCAAGGCGATGCGCGCCGGCTCGGCCGACTTCATTGTCAAACCCGTCAGCCCGGAACGGCTGCAGGTGTCGATCGCCAACGCGCTCAAGATGAATGCGCTGACCGGGCAGATTTCGCGGCTGACGCGCAAGATGAACGGCGAGATGGGGTTCGGCGATCTGATCACCGCAAGCCCGGCGATGCGCAAGGTGCTGGACCTTGCCCAGCGCGGCGCGGCCTCGCAGATCCCCGTGCTGATCGAGGGCGAGAGCGGCGTCGGCAAGGAGATGGTGGCACGCGCGATCCAAGGCTCGGGCTTGCGCGCCGGCAAGCCGTTCGTCGCGGTCAATTGCGGCGCCATTCCCGACAATCTGGTCGAAAGCACCCTGTTCGGCCACGAGAAAGGCGCCTTCACCGGCGCCAGCGAACGGCATATCGGCAAGTTCCAGGAAGCCGACGGCGGCACGCTGTTCCTGGACGAGATCGGCGAACTGCGTTCCGACATGCAGGTCAAGCTGCTGCGGGCCTTGCAGAGCGGCGAGATCGACCCAGTGGGCGCCCGGCGCTCGTTGAAGGTCGACGTCCGCCTGATCTCGGCCAACAACCGGGATCTTGCGCAGCTCGTCGCCTCGAGCAAGTTCCGCGAGGATCTCTACTACCGGCTGAACGTCTTTCCCCTGCACGTGCCGCCGTTGCGCGAGCGCCAGCAGGATATCGAGCCGCTGCTGGAACATTTCGTGGCGACCTTTGCGGCGCAAGAAGGCAAGAAAGTGCGCGGCCTGACGCCGGAGGCCAGCGCGCTGCTGCACCGTTATCCCTGGCCGGGCAACGTGCGGCAGCTGGAAAATACGGTGTTCCGCGCGGTTGTGCTGGCCGATGGCGAGCTGCTGACGGCGGCCGATTTTCCGCAGATCCTGCAGGCCAGCGGCAGCGTCGCCACCGGCCCCATGCCGGTGGTGCCGGAGGCGCCGCAGGCCGAACCGCCGGCACCAGCCGTCGTCGTACGGGCGGCGCCGGACAACCCGGACGAGGTGCCCGCCACCGACGCACAAGGCCATCTGCGCCCCCTGGAAGCCATCGAGGCCGACGTCATCCGGCTGGCGCTGGTCAAGTATCACGGCCAGATGTCGGAGGTGGCGCGGCGGCTCCGCATCGGCCGTTCGACGCTCTATCGCAAGGTGCGCGATCTCGGGATGGAAGCCGCCGGCGCGGAATGAGCGGTCGACGGCGGCGCATTGGCTTTCCGTCCGCCCGACACTAGCTTAGGACGAACGTCCGGCCACGGGAGGGCCAGTCCGCGATGTCGCTTGCGACGGTAACCCTGGACGACAAATACACGCTGGAAAGCGGCCGGGTGTTTCTGACGGGCGTGCAGGCGCTGGTCAGGCTGCCACTGATGCAGCGTCAGCGCGACTTGGCGGCGGGCCTGAACACCGCGGGCTTCATTTCCGGCTATCGCGGCTCGCCGCTGGCGGGCTACGACCAGCAGCTCTGGCGCGCCAAGCGGCACCTCAAGCACCACCACATCCATTTCGAGCCGGGCGTCAACGAGGACATGGCCGCCACGGCGGTCTGGGGCACCCAGCAGGTAGGGCTGGGGCCCAAACCGAAATATGATGGCGTGTTCGCCATCTGGTACGGCAAGGGACCGGGGGTCGACCGTTGTGGCGATGTCATGCGCCATGCCAATGGTGCCGGCACCGCGCCGAACGGCGGGGTGCTGGCGCTGATCGGCGACGACCACAACGCCGTGTCCTCGACCTTCCCCCACCAGAGCGAGCACAACATGCTCTCCTGGATGATCCCCGTCCTCTATCCGGCGGGGGTGCAGGAGATCCTGGATTACGGCCTGATCGGCTGGGCCATGTCGCGCTTCTCGGGTTGTTGGGTCGGCTTCAAGTGCGTGACCGAACTGGTGGAGAGCTCGGCGAGCGCGTATGTCGCGCCCGACCGGGTGCGGATTGCCGAGCCCGAGGGCTTCGCGCTGCCGGCCGGCGGACTGAACATCCGATGGCCGGACGACCGCTGGAGCCAGGAAGTTCGCCTGCAGAAACACAAGGTCTATGCCGCGTTGGCCTTCGCGCGTGCGAACCGGATCGACCGCGTGGTGTTGGACAGTCCGCGACCGCGCTTCGGCATCGTCACCACCGGCAAGTCCTATCTCGATGTCCGGCAGGCACTCGAGGATCTGGGCATCGACGAGCGCGCGGCGGCGGAGATCGGCCTGCGTGTCTACAAGGTCGGCATGCCCTGGCCGCTGGAACGCGACGGAGCGCGGCACTTCGCCGAGGGTCTGGAGGAAGTGCTGGTCGTCGAGGAGAAGCGCGCGGTCATCGAGAACCAGTTGAAGGAGCAACTCTACAATTGGCGGGCGGACGTGCGGCCGCGCGTCGTCGGGAAGTTCGACGAGCAGGGTCGCTGGCTGCTGCCGGCGCATGGCGAACTGACGCCGGCCGCCATCGCGCTGATCATCGCCGAGCGGCTGAAGGGCCGCTTCGCCTCGAGCCGCATGGATGAGCGCGTGGCCCTGCTGAAGCGGCAGGAGGAGGGCGCCGATCGGGCCAAGGCGCCGCTCGCCCGGGTGCCGTATTTCTGCTCGGGCTGCCCGCACAACACGTCGACCAAAGTGCCGGACGGCAGCCGCGCGCTGGCCGGCATCGGCTGCCATTTCCTGGCTCTGTCGATGAAGCGTTCGACCGAGACCTTCACCCAGATGGGCGGCGAGGGCGCGCCGTGGATCGGCCAGCAGCCGTTCACCGAGGAAACCCATATCTTCGCCAACCTGGGGGACGGCACCTATTACCATTCCGGCCTGCTGGCGGTGCGCGCCGCGGTGGCCGCCAACGTCAACATCACCTACAAGATCCTCTACAACGACGCCGTCGCCATGACCGGCGGCCAGCCGACCGAAGGCTCGCTGACGCCGGCCGAGATCGCCTGGCAGGTGCATGCCGAGCGCGTGCAGCGTGTGGTGGTGGTGACGGACGAGCCCGACAAGTATCCGATCGGCCAGTCCTGGCCGCCCGGCTGCGCGGTGCGCCACCGCGACGAACTCGATGCCGTGCAGCGGGAATTGCGCGCCGTGCCGGGCGTGACCGTGCTGATCTACGACCAGACCTGTGCCGCCGAGAAGCGCCGCCGGCGCAAGCGCGGCGAGTTTCCCGATCCCGACAAACGGGTGTTCGTCAACGAGCTGGTGTGCGAGGGCTGCGGCGATTGCTCGGTCAAGTCGAACTGCGTGTCGGTGGAGCCGCTGGAGACCGAGTTCGGCCGCAAGCGACAGATCAACCAGTCAGCCTGCAACAAGGACTTTTCCTGCGTCAAGGGTTTCTGCCCCAGCTTCGTCACGGTGGCGGGCGCCCGGCCGCGGCGTGCCCGGCCGCAGGTGGCCGCCAGCCTGCTTTCCGGCCTTGCCAACCTGCCGGAGCCGGCGGTGGCGCCGGCCAAGCCCACCTACAACCTGCTGGTCACCGGCATCGGCGGCACCGGCGTCGTCACCATCGGGCAGTTGCTGGGCATGGCGGCGCATCTCGAGGGCAAGGGCATCAGCGTGCTGGATTTCACCGGCCTCGCGCAGAAGAACGGCGGGGTGATGAGCCACATCAAGGTGGCCGAGCGGCCGGAGGATCTGCATGCGCCGCGCGTGGCCGACGGCACCTGCCATCTGGTGCTAGGCTGCGACCTGGTGGAGGCCGCCAGTCCCGCCGCCTTGCGCAAGATCGATCCGGGCGCGACTCAAGCCATCCTGAACACGCATTTGACGCCGACCGCCGATTTCGCGCTCAACCCCGACGCCGATTTCCACGGCGCGGAACTGCGCCGGCTGGTCAGCGAGGCGGCCGGCGCCAACCGCACCGAGTTCGTCGACGCGACCGGGCTGGCCACCGCGATCATGGGCGACGCCATCGCCACCAACCTGTTCATGCTGGGCATGGCGGCGCAGCGCGGGCTGCTGCCGGTCGGCGTCGGTGCCATCGAGCGGGCGATCGAACTGAACGGCGTGGCGATCGACGGCAACAAGCGCACCTTCGCCCTGGGACGCTTGGCCGCGTTCGACCTGAAGGCGGTGGCAACGGCGGCCAGGCCGCAGCAGGCGCCGCCGGCCGCACTCATCGCCGAAAGCCGGGAAGAGGCGCTCGCGCGGCGCATCGCCTTCCTGGCCGACTATCAGGACAAGGCCTATGCCGAAGGCTACGCCGCGTTCATCGCCAAGGTGGAGGTGGCCGAGCGCGCGCGCGCGCCCGGCCAGGGCGAGCTGGCCGACGCGGTGATGCGGGGTCTGTTCAAGCTGATGGCCTACAAGGACGAGTACGAGGTGGCGCGGCTCTATGCCGATCCCGCCTTCGCTCGGCGCCTGGCGACGCAGTTCGAGGGTGAACTCAAGCTGACCTTCCATCTGGCGCCGCCGCTGCTCGCGCCGCGCGACCCCGCGACCGGCGAGTTGCGGAAGCGCGAGTTCGGCGCCTGGATGCTGCCGGCCTTCCGCCTGCTGGCAAGATTGAAGAGGCTGCGCGGCGGACCGTTCGACCTCTTCGGCCACACCGCCGAGCGGCGCATGGAGCGCCGGCTGATCGCCGACTACCGCACCCGGATCGACGCCCTGTTGAACACCCTGACGCGCGACAATCACGCGCTGGCGGTGGCGATCGCGCGGGTGCCGGAAGAGATCCGCGGCTACGGTCACGTGAAGCAGCGCAGCGTCGAAGCGGCCGAGCGGAAATGGCGGCAATTGCAAGCCGCCTGGCAGCGGCCGGCGATGCCGGCACGGGCGGCGGAATAGTCCCTTTATCGGCAAGGAGCAACGCGGCGTGGCGCAACAGGGAGCATGCATTGTCGTGGGCGTGGGGCCCGGTCTGGGCGCCGCGCTGGCGCGGCGTTTCGCGGCCGGCGGCCACGCGGTGGCGGTGGCAGCGCGCAGCATGGGCAAGCTCGCCGCGGTGGTCGACGAGATCGACCATGCCGGCGGCAATGCCAAGGCTTACAAATGCGATGCCGCCGACGAGACCAGCGTGGTGGAGCTGTTCGCCAAGGTCGAGCAGGACTTCGGGCCGGTCGAGGTGGCGGTGTTCAACGCCTCGGGCCGGGTGCGCCGGCCGATCGCCGAGATCGGCGCGGAGGAGTTCAAGGAGGCCTGGCTGCGCGGCTGCTTCGGCGGCTTCCTGGTGGGGCGCGAGGCGGCCCGGCGCATGCTGCCGCGCGGGCAGGGCAGCATCTTCTTCACCGGCGCCACCGCCAGCGTGAAGGGTTTTCCGCTGTCGGCCGGCTTCGCCGTGCCGAAATTCGGCCTGCGGGCGCTGTCGGAGAGCATGGCGCGGGAGCTGCAGCCCAAGGGCCTTCACGTCGCGCATTTCGTCATCGACGGCGGCATCGGCAAGGACGAGGGCGATGCGCGGCTGTTGCCCGACGCCATCGCCGAGACCTATTACCAGACCCACCTGCAGCATCGCAGCGCCTGGTCGCTCAATGTCGAGGTCCGCCCCTGGGTGGAGAAGTTCTGATGGCTTCGCGGGGGAGTTCAAACACCCGTGCCAGCCAGTCGGCCAGCAGCGCGTTCACCCGGTCGGCCGCCTCATACTGAGTGAAATGCCCGATGCCGGGCAGCACGTGCAGTTCCGCCGCCGGCTGCAACTCGCGGATGAGCGCGAGCCGCAAGTCGAGATGGGGCGCGGCCGTCACGTCGCGTTCGCCCCAGATCGCCATGACCGCGCAGTCGAGTTCCGCCAGCGCCCGTTTCAAGGCGTCGGTGCGCGACAACGGCCGGCTCTTGGTGCGGGCGCGGGCGGTGTTGGCAAGCTGCGTGGCGATCGCCGCCTCGTCGATATTGCAGGGATCGGCGAACATCAGCAGTTCGAGGTTGCGCCTGGCCGCCGCCCGGCGTTCCGCCGCGTTCAATTCGGCCGTGATCCGGCCGAGCGGCTCGTACGGCTTGCGCTTGAGGCCGAGCCCCGGCGCGCCGATCGTGGCAAGGCCCTGGGCGCGGCCGCCGAGCCGGAGCGCGGCCTGGCCGCCCAGCATGGCGCCGAAGGAGAAGCCGACGATGGCAACCGGCTCCGGCGCCGGCAGCAGGCGCTCGATGCCTTGCGCGACGATTGCCGCGAGGCTTTCCGGCGTCACCGGCTCGGGTGCGTCGGCACTGTCGCCCAGCCCCGGTAGGTCGGCCGCCAGCACGCGATGCCGCCGCCGCAGCGCGGGAATGGTGCGCAGCCAGTGCGTCCACGAACCGTAGCCGCCGTGCAGCAGCACGACCGCCGGGCCCGCGCCCCATTCGCGCCAGGCCATGTCGCCGGCGCCGCAGGGCGTCCGGTGCCGGCGCGCCTCGGCTTCCAGGACGCGGGCTTCGGCGGGCAAGGCGTCGCTTTCGTTCACGATGTTCTTCGGGCGGATGGGGAAACGCGCAGCGGCTCTGCCGCGGCGGCACTCATAGAGCAGGGCGGCGCCAGCGGCAATTGTCGTCGGACCGGAAATCTCGCTAACGTCGAGCCAGACAAGGGAGGACAGCGATGAGCCGCATCCTGGGCGCCATCCGGCAGAACGGCTATGTCGTGCGCGACATCCACGCCGCCATCAAGTACTGGGTCGAGGTGGTGGGTGTCGGTCCCTGGTTCCTGGGCGACCCGGTGGCGATCGAGGATTTCCGCTATCGCGGGCAGCCTTCGCCGGCCAAGGTCGCCATCGCTCTGGCCAACTCGGGCGACCTGCAACTGGAGCTGATCCAGCAGGTGGCGGACGGCCCGTCGCTGTATCGGGATTTCCTGGAGACGCATGGCGAGGGGCTGCAGCACATCGCCTATTGGACCAGGGAGATCGAAGGCGATTGCCAGCGCCTGCTGAAGCTCGGCTGGCGCATCGGCCAGACCGGCCATGTCGGCAATCCTGGCCGCTTCATCTATTTCGAGACCACCGGTCATGCCGGCACCTGTGTCGAGATTTCCGACATCAGCGGGCCGAAGGGACCGCTGTTCCAGCGCATCCGCGAAGCGGCGGCCAACTGGGACGGCAAGGAGCCGGTCCGGCCGTTCTGGGCGGCGCGCTAGGACGGCGCCATGGCAATCGAGCGGGCCGGCACGGCGCTTGTGTGCATGGACTTCCAGAACGACATCGTCGACGAAAAGGGCGCCGCGGGCCGGCACGGCATGGCGGCCCAGGTCAAGGCGGCGAACGCCATTGCCAACACCCAGCGGGCGCAAGCGGCGGCGCGCGCGGCCGGCCTGATGCTGGTGCATGTCGGCGTCGCCTTCCGCCCCGGCCATCCGGAGATCGCACCGGAGGACAAATTCTTCGGCAGCGTGCGCAAGACGAACGGCATGGTCGAAGGCAGCTGGGGGGCCGCCTTCCATCCAGAGGTGGCACCGCTGGCGGGCGAGGCGATCGTCATCAAGCGCGGCATGTCCAGCTTCGTCGGCACCGACCTCGCGCGGCTGCTGGCGGCCAGGCGCATCCGCACCCTGGCGTTAGCCGGCATCGCCACGACCTTCGTCATGGAAAGCACCGCCCGGCATGCGGTCGATCTCGGCTACAACGTACTCACCCTGAGCGATTGCTGCGCCAGCTTCAACCGGGCGATGCACGAGGCATCGCTTGCCGTGCTGCGCCTGCTGGGGGCGGCCATGACCGCGGCCGAGTTCGAGGCGGCGCTCAGATGACCTGATCGCGCCGGAGCGCTGCGATCTCGGCATCGTCGAGGCCGAGTTCGGCTTGCAGCACTTCCGCGGTGTACTGACCCAGCCGGCCCGAGGGCACGATCTCCATCTGCGGCGTGCCGTGAAACCGCATGGCGGTGGTCGGCACCACGATCGGGCCGAGCTCGGGATGCTCGATCCGCTTCAGCATGCCGCGGCCGTGCATGTGTTCGTCATTCACCACTTCGACGAGATCGCGTACCGGCGCCGACGGCACGCGGAACTGCTTCGTGAGCTCGAATATCCGCTCGCGCGGCAGGCCGCGTGTCCAGTTCTCGATCAGCGCGTCCACTTGGGCGATGTGGGCGACACGGGCCTTGTTGTCGGCGAAGCGCGGATCGTCCAGCAGGTCGGCCCGACCCATGGCGCGCAGCAATTGCCGCCAGTGCTCCTCGCCGACCACGATGATCGCCACATGTCCATCGGCCGCCGGATAGACGTTGTAGGGCGCCATCGACAGGCCGCCATGGCGGTTGCCGGTGCGCGGCGGCGCCTTGCCGCCGGAGCCGTGGAAGAGCCCCAGGTTGGAAGCCAGGGTGACATAGGCCGCTTCCAGCATGGCCACTTCGACGACACGACCGCAGCCGGTCTTCTCGCGCTCGTAGAGCGCGGTGACGATGGCGCCATAGAGGTGCACCCCGCCCAGGAAGTCGCAGAGCGCGACGCCGGCCTTGAGCGGCGGCCCCTCGGGATAGCCGGTGACGCTCATGATGCCGGCAACCGCCTGGACGGTCAGGTCCATGGCGAGGTAGTCGCGCTTCGGGCCGCTGCGGCCATAACCGGAGCCCGAGGCGTAGATGAGGCGCGGGTTCTCGGCCAGCAGCAGCTCCGCCGGCAAGCCCAGCCGTTCCATCGTGTCGGGCGCGAAATTCTCCAGCAGCACGTCGGCGCGGCGCACCAGGTCGATCAGCAGCCCGCGTCCGCGCTGGCTTTTCAAATTGAGCGTGATGCAGCGCTTGTTGGAATTGAGCATGGCGAAGGGCAGCTTGCCGGTGCCGACCGCGCCGCGCACGCGCAAGGATTCGCCCTCGCGCGGCTCGACCTTGATAACGTCGGCGCCGGCCATGGCCATGAGGAATGTGGCGTAAGGGCCGTTGTAGATCTGCCCCAAGTCCACCACCTTAACCCCTTGCAGCGGATGGGGGCGGCTCTCATGTGCGGTTTCGGGCATGGCGGCGGTTCGCTCAGGCTTGCGGCGGGTGGTGGTCGTGCCAGTGGCGGGCGATGGCCTCGCGCTGGCAGACCCAGACATCCTTGAGGCCGGCGACGTAGTCCAGCAGGCGGGCAAGGCCGGCGGCGCGCGCCGGGTGGCCGATCAGCCGGGTGTGCAGCGTCGCTGTCATCATCTTGGGCGCGCTGCGGCCTTCCTCGCGCAGAAAGTCGATGCCGTCGCGCACTGCCTGGTAATAGTCCTGCCCGGTGGCGAAGCCGCCGCGCGCGAACCGCATGTCGTTGTTGACGAGGCCATAGGGCACCAGCAGATAGGGCTTGCCCTGCACGGTCGTCCAATGCGGCAGGTCGTCGTCGTAGCAGTCGCTGTCGTAGAGGAAGCCGCCTTCCTCCGCCAGCAACCGGCGGGTGTTCAGGCTGGGCGCGAAGCGGCAATACCAGCCGGTCGGCCGGCGGCCCACCGTCCGCTGCAACGAGGCGACGCAGCGGCGGATATGCTCGCGTTCCTCGGCCTCGCCCAGGCGGAAATGCTCCACCCAGCGCCAGCCGTGGCCGCACAGGTCATAGCCCGCTTCGCCCAGCGCCCGGGCCGCCGCCGGGTTCAGCTCCAGCGCCTGCGCGCACGGGAACACGGTCAGCGTCAGGTTGCGTTCCTGGAACAGCCGCAGCAGCCGCCAGAACCCGGCACGCGAACCATATTCGTACATCGACTCGCTGCCCAGGTCGCGCTGGCCGCGTGGCACGGGCGAACGCGAGACCTCGATCAGGTTGGTCTCGCTATGCGCATCGCCGGCCGCCACGGAGGCTTCCGAGCCTTCCTCGTAGGCCAGCACGAAGTTGAGCGCGAGACGCGCGCCGCCCGGCCATTGGGGATCGGGCGGCCGGCCGGCATAACCGACATAGTCCCGCGCCAGGCCGTCGCTCATGCCAAGCCTCCGTTCAGCTTGGACAGGGATGCTGTGTCTGCCAATGCCGGGCGATTTCCAGGCGCTGACAGACCCAGACGTCGTCGAGGCCGGCGACATAGTCCAACAAGCGCTGCAGGCCGGCCGCTCGGGCGGGATGGCCGATCAGCCGGTTATGCAGGCCGACCGACAGCATTTTCGGAGCCAGGCGGCCCTCCTGCCGCAGCAGGTCGATGGCGTCGCGCACGAAGCCGAAAAAATCCCCGCCGGTCGAGAAGTCGCCGCGCACGAAGCGCATATCATTGTTGACGAGGCCGTAGGGGATGACGAGCCAGGGCCGGCCGTCGATCCGCGTCCAGTAGGGCAGGTCGTCGTTGTAACTGTCGCTGTCGTAGAGGAAGCCGCCTTCCTCGGCCAGCAGGCGGCGGGTATCGAGGCTGGGGGCGTAACGGCAATACCAGCCATGGGGGCGGCGGCCGATCGTGCGTTGCAACGAGGCGACGGCGGCGGCGATCTGCCGGCGTTCCTCGTGTTCCGGCAGCCGGAAATGCTCGGCCCAGCGCCAGCCATGGCCGCACAGGTCGTAGCCCGCATCGGCGATGGCGCGCGCGGCGGGCGCGTTCACCTCCAACGCCTGTGCGCAGGCGAACACTGTCAGGGTCAGGCGGCGTTCCTGGAACAGCCGCAGAATGCGCCAGAAGCCGGCCCGGCTGCCATACTCGAACATGCTCTCGGCGCCCCGGTCGCGCTCGCCCCGCGGCACCGGCGAATGGGCGACCTCGATCAGGTTGGTCTCGCTGTAGCCATCGCCCTGGGCGAACGAGGCTTCCGAGCCTTCCTCATAGTTCAGCACGAAGTTGAGTGCGAGCCGGGCAGCGCCCGGCCAGGCGACCTTCGGCGGTCGGCCGCCGTAGCCGACGAGATCGCGCTTCAGCCATTCCACCATGCTTGGCCCCGCCAATGGGAGGCTATGTTCGCTTGGCACCCCCGCCGCTGGCAAACTTGCCGCCCGTTGCCGCCGCCGGCATGCTGCAGAGGACCGTTCAAGGGGGAAGGCAACGCCATGGATCTGGGGCTCAGGGGCAAGAAAGCCATCATCACCGGTGGCACGCGCGGCATCGGCCGCGCCACCGTCGAACTGCTGGCGGCCGAGGGCTGTGACGTGGCGTTCTGCGCGCGTTCCGACGCGGATGTGAAGGCGGCTGAGCAGGCGCTGGCCCGGCAGGGCATCAGGGCCGTGGGCGGCGTCGCCGATGTGGCGGACGGCGCGGCGCTGAAGGCCTGGGTCGAACAGGCGGCCAAGGCGCTGGGCGGTATCGATATCGTGGTGGCCAATGTCAGCGCGATCGGGGTGGCGCTGACGGAGGAGTCGTGGCGGCGCGGCTTCGAGATCGACGTGCTAGGCACCGTGCGCACGGTGGAGGCGGCGCAGCCCCATCTGGAGAAGTCAAGCGCCGGCGCCATCGTGGCGGTGGCGACCACGGCGGCGCTGGAAGCCTTCGGCGGCCTGCGCCCGTACAACGCCGTCAAGGCGGCGGTGATCGGTTACATGGGGCATCTGGCAGCCGCCCTGGCGCCCAAGCGGATCCGCGCCAACACCGTCTCGCCGGGCACGATCTACTTTCCCGGCGGGGTCTGGGCCAAGCGCGAGAAGGAGAACCCGGAAATCTTCAAGATGGCGTTGGGGCGCAATCCGATGGGCCGCATGGGCACCGCCGAGGAAGTGGCCCGGGCGATCGTCTTCCTGGCCAGTCCGGCCTCCAGCTTCACCACGGGTGTCAACCTGGTGGTCGACGGCTGCCTCACGCAACGGGTGCAGTTCTGATGGCCGAGACGAGCCCGGCGCCCGGCATCTTGCGCGGCCTCAAGGTTCTGGAGATCACGCATTTCATCGCCGGGCCGTTCTGCGCCCGGGTGCTGGCCGACATGGGCGCCGAGGTCGTCAAGGTCGAGCCGCCCGGCAAGGGCGATCCCTTGCGCGATTGGGGCCTGAAGCTGGAAGGCCAATCGGTCTGGTGGTCGGTCGCCTCACGCAACAAGAAGTGCGTCACACTCAACATGAAAAGCGCGGAAGCCCGGCCGATCCTGGACAAGCTGGTGGCCTGGGCCGACGTGCTGGTGGAGAACTTCCGCCCTGGGCAGCTTGAGAAATGGGGGCTTGGCTGGGACGCGATCCAGCGGCTCAATCCGCGCTGCATCCTGGCGCGCATTTCCGGCTTCGGCCAGGACGGGCCCTATCGCGACAAGGTGGCGTTCGGCGCCATCGGCGAGGCGATGGGCGGCATCCGCTACCTGACCGCGCATCCGCCGGAAGTCAGCGACCTGCCGCCGGTGCGCACCGGCATCGCGCTGGCCGACGACATCGCCTCGATCTATGCCGTGTCCGGCATCCTGGCGGCGGTCTACGAGCGTGACGTCGTCGGCACCGGCAAGGGCAGGGTGATCGACGTGGCGCTCTACGAAGGCGTGTTCAGCTTCCTCGAGGGATCCCTGCCGGAATACGGCAAGTTCGGCCATGTTCGGCGACCCGAAGGCTCCACCCTGCCGACGGCCGCGCCCTCCAACGCCTATCGCACCAAGGACCAGCAGTGGCTGATCATCGCCGGCAACTCCGATCTCATCGTGCAACGCCTCTTGCGCCTGATTGGTCACCCGGAGCTGGCGGGCGAGCCGCGTTTCGCCAGCAACGCCGAGCGGGTCAAGCACCGCGGCGAACTCGATCGGCTGATCGGCGCCTGGGTGGCGACGCAGGAGATCGCCGCCGCCGAGCACGCGCTGCAACTGGCCGACGTGCCGGTCGGCCGGGTCTATAC
The DNA here is from genome assembly GCA_016869175.1 of Alphaproteobacteria bacterium. Taxonomy (GTDB): domain Bacteria; phylum Pseudomonadota; class Alphaproteobacteria; genus VGEV01. The sequence goes on along the minus strand of VGEV01000056.1, from coordinate 8,218 downwards.
CATCAAGGACTGCGCCGAGGATCCGCACTACCAAGCCCGCGGCATGATCCAGGAAGTGGCCGATCCGCGGCTGGGGCCTATCCTGCATCCGGGGCCGGTGCCGCGCTTCGATCCCTCCGGCCCCGGCACGCGCATCGCCTGGGCCGGACCGGCGCTGGGGCAGCATAACCGGGAAGTCTATGGCGCCATCGCCGGACTTGGGCCCGAGCAATTGGCGCGACTGAGCCAGGCGGGAGTGGTCTAGGGCAATTTCCGTTCCCATCGAACCGTCCGGTTCGATGGGAACGGAAATTGCCCTGCAACCATGACTGCAGCGCGGTGGACTCCGATCAGATGGATCGCTGATCGCGATGCCATCTGATCGGACACCACGCTAGTCAGGGTGCCGCTTGCCGACGATCTCGGCGGTGTGCTGGCCAAGTGTTGGGGCCGGACCCAGTAGGGGCGGGCGCACGCCGTCGAACTGGACCGGCAGGGCGATGGCGCGCATGGCCACGCCGGGCGCCGGCTGCACCATGCCGGTTGCCGCGGTCTGCGGATCGGCCAGCATCTCTTCCAGCGTGTTGATCGGCGCGGCCGGCACGCCGGCCTGTTCCAGTATGTCGCACCAGTGCGCCTTGCCGCGTTCCAGGAGCAGGTGCTGCAGGGGCGGGATCAGTTCGTTGCGATGCGCCAAGCGATCGGCATTGGTCTTGAAGCGAGAGTCCGCGGCCCAGTCCGTGCGACCCAGCGCGGTTGCCAGCTTGCCGAACAGTCGGTCGTTGGCGGCGGCGATGACAATGGGTCCGTCCGCCGTCTCGAACCCTTGGAACACCACCAGCCGGCTGGAACCGGTCGGGTGACGCGAAGGCGCCTTTCCGGTCACCGCGTAGGTCGAGAACGGAATGGTCAGCCAGCCGAGCGCTGTCTCGAACAGCGACGTATCGACGATGCCGCCCCGGCCGGTCGCCGCCCGGCGGAACAGCAGCGCCAGCACGCCCATGGCCGCCCACATGCCGGTGCCGTGGTCCAACACCTGGGTGCCCATGCGGGTGGGTGGCCCGCCTTCTTCTCCGGACAGCCACATCAGGCTGGAAAACGCCTGCACCATCGGCTCATAGCCGGGCGCCAGCCGGCGCGGCCCGGTGCGGCCCATGGCCCAGAGCGAACAATAGACGAGCCGCGGATGGGCCGCCGTGATGGTCTCGGCGCCCAGGCCCAGTTCCTCCAGCACTCCGGGGCGAAGATTCTGCACCAGCACGTCGCAGCCGCCGAGATAGGACTTCAGCCACGCCACCTGATCGGCGTCCTTCAAGTCCAGCGCGATCGAACGCTTGGCGAAGTTGATGGCGTGAAAGCTGGGCGACACCCCGTCGATGAAGGGCGGCCCCCAATGGCGAGCGTCGTCGCCCCCCTCCGGCCGCTCCACCTTGACCACCTCGGCGCCGAGATGCGCCAGGACCTGGCCGCAGAACGGTCCCGCCAGGTTCTGCGCGATCTCGACGACCTTGACGCCCGCGAGCGGCAGCATGACGGGGGCCGTCAGCCGCCGGCCTTGCGGCGCTCGTCGGTCAGGATCCCTGCGCGGAGCAGGCCCTCGATCTCGGCCTCGCCATAGCCCGCCTCGCGCAACACCTCGCGGCCATGCTGGTTGAACAGCGGCGGGCGACGGCGCACGGTGGCTGGGGTGCGGCCCAGCTTGATCGGCGTGCCGACGCCGCGGTAGCCGTCGAGCTCGGCGATCATGGCGCGGTGCCGGGTATGCGGATGCTCGAAGACGTCCGGCACCTGCAGCAGCGGGCCGCACGGCACGCCCGCCTGCATCAGCCGCATGGCCAACGCCAAGCCGTCTTCCTCGGCCACGCATGCCGTCAGGATGTCGGTCAATGCCGGCAAGTTGGCGACGCGGTCCTTGTTGGTGCGGAAGCGCAGATCGTCGGCGACTTCCGGGCGGCCCAATTCGCGCATCAGGACGCGGAATTGCCGCTGGTTGCCGGCGCCGATCAGTACCTGGCAGGTGCGGGTCTGCTTGACCTGATAAGGCGCCACGGTCGAATGCGAGTTGCCGGTCAGCTTCGGCGCCACGCCGTTCATGAAATAATTGGGTGCGTGCGGATGCTGGAAAGTCAACGCTGCATCGTAGAGCGTCACTTCCAGGAACTGGCCCTTGCCGGAGCGGGCACGTTCGATCACCGCCATCAGGATGCCGACCGCGGTATTCAAGCCCGTGCCAATATCGACCAGCGGCACGCCGATGCGGGTCATGCCGCTTTCCGGCAGGCCGTTGACGCTCATCATGCCGGCCCAGGCCTGCACCATGGCGTCGTAGCCGGGGAACCCGCCCAGCGGACCGTCGCCGCCGAAGCCGGTGATGCGGGCATGGATCAACCGAGGAAAGCGCTTGGCCAGTGTTTCCGCGTAACCGAGGCCCCATTTCTCCAGCGTGCCCGGCTTGAAGTTCTCGATCATCACATCGGCGGTATCCAGCAGGCGCAGCAGCACCTCGCGACCCTCCGGCCGGCCGATGTCCAGCGCGATGTCGCGCTTGTTGCGATTGATGCCGGAATAGTAGGCGGACAGCCCCTGGTTGTCGAAGGGCGGGCCCCATTCCCTGGTTTCGTCGCCCGACGGCGGCTCGACCTTGATCACGTCGGCGCCGTGATCGCCCAGCAGCTGGGTGCAGAACGGCCCCCCCAGGACGCGGCTCAGGTCGATCACACGAATGCCGGCCAGCGCGCCAGCACCATTCCCCGCCGCCATGGCTGTTCTCCCGATCCCGTGTTGCGTCGCTTGGGCCTTCCTTAGGGGATTTGCCGCCGCTGGTCCACTGCACGCCCGGCATGCCACGCCGGCAATCGACAGGGCCGGCCGGCCGCCGTTAAGGTGCGGGCAACGGCAGGCGAAGGGGGATTTTCCGATGATCTACGAGTTGCGCATCTATACGCTGCTGCCTGGCCGCACCGGCGACTGGCTGAAGCTGGCCGGAGAGCACGCGGTGCGCGTGCGCGGCGACAATTACGGCAAGCTGGAGGGTTACTGGCAGACCGAGTTCGGCACGCTGAACCAGATCTACCACCTGTGGAGCTATACTGACCTCAACGAGCGGGCGCGGCTGCGCGAGGCGCTGTGGAAGCTGCCGGCGTGGCTCAACGACTACGTTGCCAAGGCGCGGCCGCTGATGCTGACGCAGGAGAACAAGATCCTGCTGCCGCTGTTGCAGCTCAAGGCGCCGGCGGAACCGGGCAACCTCTATGAGCTGCGCAGCTATCGGATGGAGCCGGGCAGGGTTGGCGAATGGTCGGATTTGTTCAAGAAGCATCTGGCGATCCGTGAGAAGTACTCGAAGATCGTCGGCTTATGGCAAACCGAGATGGGCGGCCTCAACGAGGTGACGCATATCTGGGCCTACAAGGACCTGAACCAGCGGATGGCGGCACGCGCCGCCGTGGCGCAAGACGCCGAATGGCAGGGATTTATTGGCCAGGGCAGGCCGTTCCTGCGGCACATGACCAGCACGCTGCTGGTCCCGGCACCGTTTTCGCCGTTGCGCTAGCGTGGTGTACGATCAGAGGAAATTGCGATCGACGATCCCTCTGATCGGAGCCGACCGCGCTGCCGTCAGGGTTGCTGGGCAATGGCGTCCGGTGAAACCGAACCTGCCGGTTCGGTTTGAACGGAAATTGCCTCGGACGACGGCCTGCGGCGAAGCTCGTTAACGGGGCATTCACCGCCCCGTCGCCACACTGCGTTGCCACGCCAATGGGCAATGCAGTGCGCGAGGCGCCGTCCGGGCTGGAGCGAAGGAGCGCCGCTGCCGATGCCGACGACAGCAACGGGCGCGGCCGGCCGGGACGTGTGCGCCATCGCGTGACTTGGCTCTTCGCCGCGGCCGCCCTGCCAATCGTGGCGTTCGCCTATCACGCGATCTCGCGCGTCGCCGTTGACGCGGTAAGCGCTGGCCTGGTGGCGACGACCGAGCAACACAACGTGGCCTTCGCCCGCGCGCTTGCCAACGTGCATGACGAAGCCATCCGCGCGCTGCTGTCGCAGCAGGCCGCAGATGGCAAGGCTCTGTCTGCCAGGGCCGCGTTCGACGCCGCGCTCATGCGCAGCCTGCCGGATACCCTGGTGGCCAAGGTCAAGCTCTACGCGCCGTTGGGACGCACCGTGTATTCGACCGATGCGAGGCAAATCGGCGAAGACAAGAGCGGCAGTCCCGGCTTCGAAGGTGCGCGCCTCGGCCGCGTCGTTAGCGACCTGACACACCGCGGCAAGTTCGATGCGTTCGAGGGCGAACGCTCCGGGCGCGACATCCTGGCTAGCTATATCCCGTTGCGGTCCACCGATCGCCGGGGCGTCGCGGCGGTGCTCTACCTGGCCCTGGTCGCGGTGGTATGGCTCGGCGAACGACATTGGCGCAGACGCCAGGTGCGCGAAATCAAACTGCTGCGGCGGACCGTCGCGGCGGAGGCCGCCAGCAGGGCCAAGTCGGAATTCCTGGCCCGCATGAGCCACGAACTGCGCACGCCGCTCAATGCCATCATCGGCTTCGCCGAGTGCCTGGGCGAAGAGGGTCTTGGGTCGAACCAACCCGCCCGGGTGGCCGAGTATGCCGGACATATCCAGCAAAGCGGCCATCACCTGCTGGCGATCATCAACGCCATCCTCGACCATTCCGACATGGAACTGCGCCGCCTCAACCTCAGTCTGGAGGCGATCGACCTGGATGCCCTGGTGGTCGAGCTCTGCCAGGAATTCGCGCCCGAACTGGCAAGGCGCGGTATCGAATTGACGAGGGACGCGCCTGCCGGCTTGCCGTTCGTTCAGGGCGATCGGCTCCGCTTGCGGCAAGCACTGGGACAATTGCTGTCGAATGCCTGCAAGTTCAGCCTGCGGGGCGGCAAGGTCAACATTCGCGTGCGGACCGATTGGGCCCGCAATGCCGCGCAGGGCAGCGTCGTGTTGTCGATCGAGGACAAAGGCTGCGGCATGAGCGCAGAACAACTCGAGCAGGCCTTGCAGCCGTTCCGTCAAGTGGAGGAAGGCCTCAATCGGCGGTTCCAGGGACTGGGTTTGGGGCTGAGCATCGCCGCCTCGCTGGTGCGGCTGCATGGCGGGGTGCTGGGGGTCGACAGCAAGCTGGGCCAGGGAACGACGGTGCTGGTGCGCCTGCCGTGCGCGCCGCTCCGCGCGATGGCGTCGGACACGGCGCCCGTTGCGAAGGCGGCCGTCGCGGCTTGATCGTCGCCCGCGGCCTTGCGCCATGGTCATGTGAGCTCCATTGTCTTGTGCTGCACCTAGCCTGACAGCGGAACAGCGATGGCTGAATTCATCCTGAACGGCCGCGCCGCCAGCATCGATGCCGAGGCGGAAATGCCTCTGCTCTGGGTGTTGCGCGACGTGTTGGGCTTGACGGGCACCAAGTTCGGCTGCGGCATCGCGCAATGCGGCGCCTGCACCGTGCATGTCGATGGCGAGGCGCAACGCGCCTGCATGCTGCCGTTGGCCGCCGTGGCTGGGCGCGCCGTCACCACGATCGAGGGTCTGGGCGCCGGCGGCCCGCATCCCGTGCAGCAGGCGTGGATTGCCGAGGACGTGCCGCAATGCGGCTATTGCCAGTCCGGCCAGATCATGGCGGTGGTGGCGCTGCTGGCGCGCGAGCCTCGGCCCGACGCGGCGACGGTTGCCGCCACCGTCGATAACATCTGTCGCTGCGGAACCTATCCACGCCTGTTGCGGGCGGTGACGCGGGCGCCCGAATTGTTGACCGGCAAGGCTGGCTGACGCATGGCCGGCGACGTTTCGCGGCGTCGGTTTCTGGCGGGTGCCGCGGCCCTGGGCGCGCTCGGCATCGGCTTCCACTGGCCCCCGCAAGCGGCGAGCGGCGAGGAGGGCGAACTCAACGCCTGGCTCGTCGTCGCCGCCGACGGCTCGGTCACGGTGCGGATCGCCGAGGCCGAGATGGGCCAGGGCGTGACCACCGCGCTGGCGATGATCGTGGCCGAGGAGCTGGAATGCGACTGGAGAGGCGTGCGCACCGAGTTCGCTTCCGTCAATCGCAACCACCGCGATGGCCGGCCCTATGGACGCATGCTCACGGGCGGCTTCTGCTCGGTGCGCGGTGGGCGGGCCGGCCTGCACCGCGCGGCGGCGGAAGCGCGTGAGCGGCTGGTGGCCGCGGCCGCGGCGCGCTGGGGCGTGCCGGCGGCAAGCTGCCGCGCCGAGCAGGGATTTGTCCGACATGCCGGCAGCGGCCGGCAACTCGGCTATGGCGAATTGGCCAAGGCCGCCGCCCGCCCGCCGGTGCGCGAACCGCCGCTCAAGTCGCCGGCGGAATACCGCCTGCTGGGCCGGCCGCTCGCCCGGCTCGACACGCCCGCGAAGGTCGATGGCAGCGCCCTCTATGGCATCGACGTGCGTCTGCCGGGCATGCTGTATGCCGCGATTGCCCATTGCCCGGTCGTCGGCGGCACGCTCGAGCGGTTCGACGAAGCGGAGGCGTTGCGGCGGCCAGGCGTTGCGGCGATCGTCGAAGTAGCAGGAGCCTTGGCTGCGGTCGCAGACAACTGGTGGCGCGCCAACGAGGCACTCGCCGCGGTCCGCGTAACGTGGCGCGAAGGTGACAACGCCAAGCTGGACAGCGGTGTGCTGCGCGACCGGTTCCGGGCCGAGCTGGCGAGCAATGGCGAACTGGCGTGCGAGCGCGGCGATTTCGCGGCGGCGATGGCGGTGGCATCGCGCCGGCTGGAAGTGCTTTACGAGATGCCGTTCCTGGCGCATGCCGCGATGGAGCCAATGAACGCGACCGCCTGGGTGACCGAGGACCGGGTCGATGTCTGGCTTGGCACGCAGAGCCCCGACCGCGTCGCCGCCGCCGCCAGCCGCCTGACCGCCCTCAACCTCGATCGTATCCATGTGCATCAATGCTATCTCGGCGGCACCGATGCCGGTGTCGGCGACGGCTTCGGCCGGCGCTTCGAGAGCGATTGCGCCGAACAGGCGATTGCGCTGTCGAAACGCTTCGCGCGTCCGGTCAAGGTGCTTTGGTCGCGCGAGCAAGACATGCGCAACGATTTCTACCGGCCGATGTCGACGGTCGCATGCAACGCCGGCCTGGATGCCTAGGGCGGGCTCCTCGGCTGCCGCTTGCGCGTCGCCGCGCCGGCCATCTTCGACCGCTTCAGGCCGTCGTTCACCAATGCCGTCGACGGACCGGCGATCGAAGGCCTGGCCGACCAAGCCTATGCCCTGCCGGTATTGCGCCTCGAATACCGCAAGCAGAAGCCGGGCGTGCCGGTCGGCTTCTGGCGGGCCGTCGGGCATTCGCAGAACGCCTTCGTGCTGGAAAGCTGGATCGACGAGTTGGCGCAGGCGGTCGGGCAGGATCCCTATGCCTTCCGCCGGCGGCTGCTGACGGCCAGACCGGATTGGCTGGCGGTGCTCGACCGCGCGGCGGCCGCGGCTGATTGGCGATCGCCGTTGCCCAGCGGCCGTGGCCGCGGCCTCGCCATCCACGAAAGCTTTGGCAGCATCGTGGCGGAAGTGGCGGAGGTGGCGGTCGCGCCCGACGGCGGCTTCAAAGTCGAACGGGTGGTGGTGGCGCTCGACTGCGGCAACGTCATCAATCCAGGAATCGTCGCCGCCCAGATGGAAAGTGCCGTCGCCTACGGCCTGTCGGCCGCCCTGTGGGGCGAGATCGGCCTCGCCAAAGGCCGGGTCCGCCAAGGCAATTTCGACGACTACCCGGTTGTCCGCCTGGCCGACATGCCGCGCGTCGACACCCATCTGGTGCTGTCAGGCGGCGAGAAGTGGGGCGGCATTGGCGAGCCCGGCCTGCCGCCGATTGCCCCGGCGGTGGCGAATGCGCTGTACGCCGCCACCGGCAAGCGGCTGAGCCGCCTGCCGTTCGCCGGCCAGGATCTGTCCTGGGGCTAAGCCCGCCGGAGTGCGATTGGCTCGCAATGTCATCGTTCCGGTGCTATCCCGGTTTATTCACGAGAGGCCATGATGTGATGGGCAGGGAGGCAAGGCGATCACGCGGCATGCGTGGTCGTTGCGTCTTTTTCATCGCGGGTTGGTTTGTCGGGTGTCGGGTTATTGGTTTGGGATTGCGGGAACGGGTGTTTTCGGGGCATCGGCCCCGTCGGTCATGGAGCGGCGGGTCGAAGCGCGCCGGCGAGCAAGCGGATGAGAGCGGCATCCGGGCAAACGGCGGCGAAGGCGATGCGCACGCGATGGG
>VGEV01000055.1 GCA_016869175.1 Alphaproteobacteria bacterium | reverse complement strand
GCCCGTGCGGGCCGCCAAGTCGGGCAGCAATTCCAACTCGGCCATCTCGCGGTTGGTGAATTCCAGCAACAGCATGGCGCAATCGAGCCGACGCAAGGCCGGCATCAGCCGGGCGAAACACGTCTGGGCCCGCTGGCGGCCCGCTCCGTCTGGACCGCCAAACAACGGGGCGACTTCGCCGACCTTCGGCCGCGTCTCGATGCGGCCAGAGGCGCAGGAGGCTCGGATGGACGTGGCAACCATCCTGAAGCAGAAGTCCGCGGAAGTGCTCTCGCTTCCGCCTACAGCCAGCGTGGCGGAGGCGGCGCGAGTGTTGGCGGAGCGGCACATCGGCGCGGTGCTGGTGCGCTCGCCGGCCGGTCAAGTGCTGGGCATTCTGTCGGAACGCGACTTGGTGCGCGGCTTGGCGGCGCAAGGCGGGCCGGCCCTGGCCTTGCCGGTGGCGGACCTGATGACGCGCGAGGTGATCGCCTGCACGCCGGAAGACTCGGTTGAGCACGTGATGGCGACGATGACGCAGCATCGCTTCCGGCATCTGCCTGTCAAGCGGGGCGACCGGCTGGTTGGGATCATATCGATCGGCGATGTGGTGAAGTATCGCCTGGACGAGATCGAATTCGAGGCCCGTTCGCTGCGCGCCTATATCGCCAACGCATAGGACAAGCGGCGGTCAGCGGTCGCGGATTGTCGGCCGACCGCGCGCGGCGCTATGGTCGCGGACGGTACGGTCGGGAGCATGACCCATGGAAATGCACCAGGTTCGTTATTTCCTGGCGCTATGCGAGACGCTGAACTTCACGCGCGCGGCCGAACGCTGCAATGTCTCGCAGCCCTCGCTGACGCGCGCGATCAAGGGTCTGGAGGACGAGTTCGGCGGCCCGCTCTTCCACCGCGAGCGCAACAACACCCACCTGACGGAACTTGGCCGCACCATGCGGCCCTATTTGCAGCAGGTCTGGCAACAGAAGGAGGAGGCCCACAGCCGGGCGCGGGACTTCAAGAACCTCAAGGGCGGGCTGTTGACGCTGGGCCTCATGTGCACGCTGGGGCCGCACCGGCTGGTCGGTCTGATCCAGGACTACAACCGAGCCTTCCCCGGCCTGGACCTGCAACTGCGCGACGCCACGCCGGACCGGCTGACGGCGATGCTGGACGAGGGCGAGTTGGATGTCGCACTGTTCGCCCAGCCGGAGACGATCGACGGACGCTTTCATGCCATCAGGCTGTATGACGAAAACTTCGTCATCGCTTTCGCCGCCGGTCACCGCTTCGCCGAACTCAATGCCGTACGCCTCAAGGACCTGCATGGCGAGCGCTACCTCAGTCGCGTCAACTGCGAGTTTGGCGACCACATGCTGCGCTGCTACGAGGAGATGGGGGTGCAGCCGGTCAGGCCCTATCGCAGCGAACGCGACGACTGGATCCAGAGCATGGCGCTGGCCGGCATGGGCTTCAACTTCATTCCGCAATACTCGGTGACGCTGGAAGGGCTGCTGACACGACCCTTGGTGGAACCAGAGATACGGCGCACGGTGCATCTGGTGACCGTGCGCGGTCGGCCGCACTCTCCGGCCGTCGGCGCCTTCGTGCGCGAAGCGGTCCGGCACAAGTGGAACGGCAGTGCTCAGCCGCCCAACTAGGGCGATTTCCGTTCCGATCGAACCGGCCGGTTGGGTTTCGCCGGAACCCGCGCTAGCCCAGGAAACGCTGGCGGATCAGATGGTCGAGCGAGAGCTGGCCGGGCCCGCGGGTCAGCACGTAGAGCAGCGCCGCCGCCCAAAACAGGTGTTCCGTCCAGTTGCCGGGATAGACGAAGACCTGGATCACGAAGGTCATGCACAGCAATGCCGCCGCCGCCGGCCGTGCCGCCAGGCCCAGCACCAGCAAGACCGGCATCAGCAGCTCGTTGAACGTGCCGAGGGAGGCGGCAAGTTCCGGCGACAGGACCGGCACTTTGTACTCGTCGGCGAACAGGCTGACGATCAACTCCCAGTTGTCGGTCTTGTTGAGGCCCGACTTGAAAAACACCGCGCCGACGCCGATCCGCAGCAGCAATTCGACGATCGACAAGGGGAAGCGGCCGAGCGCCTCCAGGATGGCGGCAATCGGAGCCGCGGCGCTGGCACGGCCCTTCTCGGCAGATTGTGCGGTCATTGGCTCCCCCCGGTTTCGGCCGGGCTATCGATGCCGGCCAGTGAGCCCTCCGCCAGCAGCCGGCCGAAAGCGGCTGTCAGATCGAAGGGCATCTCGCAGCGCAGCGCGGCGGCGTGAGCTTGCTCCAGCGTCCGTCCCCGACGCAGCGCGGCCAGGAAAGCCAGTTCCGCCGCGTCCAGCTCGCGCCAGCCGAGCGCCTCGTCCTGGCGCAGCAGCAGCAACCGGCAAGGCCCGCCGTCCATCCGCATCGCGCCGACGTCCGCCGCCTCGCTATGCGCCTGCCAGATCGCCAACGCCGGATGGCGCGAGGCAAACAGGATCGCCGACGGCGCCAGCCGCAATCGAAGACCGGCATAGGCGTCCGCCGCGAGCGCGGCGAAGTCGGCAGCCGCGAGCGGCCGGTGATCGGCCGAATGATAAGCCAGATTGAAGCCCCATTCGAGGCGGGCGACGCCGGGCACGAAGCGGTAACTGGCAAGTTCTGGCAGGCTCGCGAGGAAAGCCGCGAAGCCTGCGCCATACTCGAAAAGACAAGGGGCGGTTGGCGGCGTCACGCTCACGAAACGCTCAGCCGCGGTGGCGAAGAAGGCGCTGCCGACCAACTGGCGGGTTACCGGAAACGTGGCGGCCAGCGCCTCTTCCAGCGTGATTCGATAGTGGTTGCGGTAGATGGCGAGCCGCGCCTCGGCGGCGATGCCGTCGTCGACGATCGTCCGCAGCAAAGCCGGCTCCGGCGCCCGCAGAACGGCACCGGCGAAGGCGGTCTGCAGCTCAAGCAGATTGTGCATCGCTGTTCTCGGCGGCCAGTGCCTGGGCACGGCGGAAATCAGCTTCGGCGGCCTCGGCCAGCAGCTCCGCCAAGGGTGGCAGGCGGCAGTCCCATTCGATCAGCGTCGAAGCTTCGGGAAACCGCCGGACCGCCTGGGCATAGAGCCGCCAGACCGCTGCGCAGACCGGCGCGCCGTGGTCGTCGATCAGGATGGCGCGGCCGTCGGCATCGTTCACATGGTGGCCCGCGAGATGCAGCTCGCCGACCGCGGCGGCCGGCAGGCCGCGCATGTAGTCGAGTGGATCGAGGCCGTGATTGCGCTGGTTGACATAGAGATTGTTGACGTCGAACAGGATGCCGCAATCGGTGCGCGACACCAGTTCGGCCAGGAACTCGGGCTCGGGAATGGTCGAATGGCCGAACCGCAAGTAGACGGAGGGGTTCTCCACCAGGATGCGGCGGGCAAGGCGGGATTGCACCCGGTCGATGTTGCGCGCCACGATGGCCAGGGCTTCCTCGGTATAGGGCAGCGGCAGCAGGTCGTTGAGATACGCGTTCGCCGCGCCGCTCCACGACAGGTGCTCCGAAACCAAGGCCGGCGCCAGCCGATCGACCAGCGCCGCGACACGTTCCAAGTGACGAACATCGATGCCAGCGGCGCTGCCGAGCGACAGTCCGACGGCATGAACGCTGAGCGGGTAGTCCCCGGCCAGGCGCTCCAGCGCCCGGCCGCGGGGACCGCCGCAGAGATAGTTCTCCGCATGCACTTCGAGGAAACCAACCGGCGGGCGCCGCTCTTCGACTTCCACCCGGTGGGGGTCGCGCAAGCCGATGCCGGCCGACGCCCGGGCGGGGAGGGAGGAGGTGGCAAGAGGTCGCATCGCGGTCGCCCGGCGGCCGATCGCCGGCTCAGCTCTTCGGCTTCAGGCTGGCGCCGACAATCTTTTCGCAGGTGCCGGCGGGAACAAAGAGCCACGCATCGGCCTGTGCGTCTTTCTTCGCCGTGCCGGCGCAGGACGACGTTGCCGTTTGGCAGTCGTTCTTCGTGGCCTTGACGATGCCGTAGCACTTCTCGTTCTTGGCCTGTTGGGCGGTGGCAGACGAAACGGCGCCCAGCGACAGCGCCGTCGCGACGGCAGAGGCAACAACCAGGGCAGAAGTCTTCATGGGTGAGCTCCCTATATCGGATCGATTTACGTTCCATCTCGTTGATGCGACGAGTGCGTGCCCTTGTCTTTCGGTCCACCGCGGTCGCGCAGCAGCGATGGTTGTGAATTTGAGGCCCCTCCCAACACATTGGAAATCACAAAAAGGTATGGCGGCGATACGTTCGCCTTATGCGGGCGGGGCCAACCGCAGGCTGACCAGCAGCACGTCCGGATCGTCCGGGTCCATGCGCCGGGCGAATCCCAGCCGTTGGGCGAGGTCGAGCATCGCGGTGTTCTCGCGCAGCACCCGGCCGAACACCTCGGCGATGCCGCGCTGGCGGGCGTAGTCCAGGATGCGGCGCATCAGCAGGCTGCCCAGGCCCTGCCCGGCCAAATCGTCCTGCACGACAATGGCGAACTCCGCCCGCTCGTTGTCCGGATCGGCGGCAAGGCGAACCACGGCGTGCAGTTGGGCGCGGCCGGCCGGGCCGGCATCCGCCAGCACCAGGGCCATTTCCCGGTCGTAGTCGATCTGCGTCAGCCGCGCCGCCATCTGCGGCGACAGCGTCTTCAGCGGCGAGAAGAAACGCAGACGGACAGACTGCGCCGAAAGCGAAGCGAAAAAGCGGTGCAGGCTGGGCTCGTCCTCGGGCAGGATCGGCCGCAGCAGGAAACCTCGCCCGTCGCGCGCCGCCGCCTGGCTCTCCAGGGCGCGCGGATAGGGCCGGATCGCCAGGCGCCGTTCGGCGGGCACGCGCGCCGGCGCCACGGCGATGCGGGCATCCAGCGCCAGCACGCCTTGCGCGTCGGCGATCAGCGGATTGATGTCGAGTTCGACCACCTGCGGCTGGTCAATGGCCAGTTGCGACAATTTGACGAGCGCCAGGGCGACGGCGTCCAGGTTGGCCGCCGGGCGGTCACGGTAGCCCTGCAACAGGCGGAACACCCGAGTCTCCGCCATCAGTCCATGCGCCAGTGCCAGGTTGAGTGGCGGCAGGCCAAGTGCCTTGTCCCGTAGCACTTCCACCGCGACACCGCCATGGCCGAACAGAACGACCGGGCCGAACTGGGCGTCGTCGACGATGCCAAGAATCAGCTCCTGGGACTGCGGCCGTCGGATCATCTCCTCGACGATGAAGCCTTCGACGCGGGCCGCCGGCATCTTCTTGCTCACCCGCGTCAACATCTGCCGCGCCGCCGCGATCACCGCCGGCGCGCCCTGCAGATTCAACACGACACCGCCGACATCGCCCTTGTGCAGGATGTCGGGCGACAGGATCTTGAGGGCGACCGGCCCGACGAGCCGCTCGGCGAGGGCGCCCGCCGCCTCGGCGTCCGCGGCCACATCGGCTTGCGTCACCGGGATGTCATAGGCGGCCAGCACCCGGCGCACCTCGAACGGCGTCAGCCAACGCCGGCCGTCGGTCAGCGCCTCGGCGATCACCTTGGCGGCCGCTTCGGGCTCGGGCGAGAACTCGGCCGGGATCGAAGGCGGCACCTGCATCAACTGCTGCTGGCCGCGCCGGTAGCGAACCAGCCGCATGAAGGCTTCGACCGCTTCGCCGGGCGTGCCGAATACGGGCAGGCCCGCCCGCACGAGGTGCTGGCGGGCACTGGCCGCTTCCTCGCTCTCGCCGATCCAGCCGGCCAGCAACGGCACGCGCGGCGCCTGCCGGGCGACACCGATCAGCGCATCCGCGGCATCGATGCTGGAAGTGACGGCGGTCGGACAGTTCAGCACCAGCACGGCATCGACGTTGCGGTCGGCCAGCACGGGACCCAGGGCCGCGACATAGCGCTCGCCGCTGGCATCGCCGATGATGTCGACGGGATTGCCCTTGCTCCAGGTCCGGCAGCACGGCGTTCAGGGCGGCGATGGTTTCCGGCGCCAGTTCGGCCAGACGGCCGTGCTGTTCGATCAAGTCGTCGGTCGCCAGCACGCCGAAGCCGCCGCCATTGGTGACGATCGCCAGCCGTTCGCCGGCGATACGCTGATTGCTCGCCAGGATTTCAACCGTGTCGAACAGTTGCTCCAGGGTGGTTACCCGCACCATGCCGGCGCGCCGGAACGGGGCGTCCGCCACCGCGTCGGAGCCGGCCAGCGCGCCGGTATGCGAGGCGGCCGCGCGCTGACCCTCGGCGAAGCGGCCGGCCTTCATCACCACGACCGGCTTGGCCCGACTGGCCTGGCGGCCGGCCGACATGAACTTGCGCGCCTGTGTCACGCTTTCCATGTAGAGCAAGATCGCCGAGCAAGCGTGATCGCCCGCCAGGTAGTCGAGCAGGTCGCCGACGTCGACGTCCGCCATGTCGCCGATCGACACCAGATGCGAGAAGCCGATGCCGCGCGGTGCCGCCCAGTCGACGATGCCGGCCAGCACCGCGCCCGACTGGCTGACGAAAGCGATCCGCCCGGCGGCAATGCTGCCGCGCACGAAACTGGCGTTCAGTCCCGCGCCCGACACCATCACGCCAAGACAGTTGGGTCCGACGATGCGCAAGAGATGCGGCCGGGCGGCCTGCAGCATGGCGGCCTGCAACTGTCGTCCCTGGGCATTGTCGCCTTCGGCGAACCCGGCGCTGATCACCACGACGCCGCGCGTACCGCGGTTGCCCAACTGCCGGATCAGCCCAGGGACCGTCGCGGGCGGCGTGCAAATGACGGCGAGGTCCGGCGCCTGCGGCAGGCGGTCGACATCGGCGTAGCAGGGTTGGTCCAGCAGCCGGGCAAGGCGGGGATTGACGAAGTAGAACGGGCCGGCGAAGCCACCGTCCTTGAGGTTCCGTGCGACAACGGCGCCGACGTTGCGCGGCCGGTCGCTGGCGCCGATCAGCGCCACGCTTCTCGGCCGCAAAATGGAGCCCAGGTTGTGCACCGTCACGTGGCCCGCCCCCCTGTGCGATCAGGGATACCGGTCCGCGGTGACACCGCCATGATCGAGCGCAAGCGCGCTCAGTCGTCCAGCGCGCGGGCAATGATGTTGCGTTGGATCTCGGCTGTGCCTTCGCCGATCACATAGACCAGGGCATCGCGATGGATGCGGCCGACCGGGTATTCGCGCATGATGCCGGCGCCGCCGTGGATGCGGATCGCCTGTTCGCTGACCCTGACCGCGGTCTCGCTGGCAATCAGCTTGATGCGCGAAGCAGTGGCGGCGTCGAGGGTGCCGCGATCGACGCGCCAGGCGCCGTGATAGACCATCCATTTCGCTGCTTCGATCTCCGCCGACATGTCGGCCAGTCGGTGCGCGATCGCCTGGTATTTCAGAATCGGTTGGCCGGCGACCTGCCGCTGCCTGGCGAAGCCGAGCGCCGCGTCGAACGCGGCGCGCGCCATGCCCAGCGCGTTGGCCGAGACGCCGACGCGGTTCTCGGCAAGACTTTCCAGGATGATCGGATAGGTGCCTTCGTGGCCGCCCAGCAGGCAATCGTCCGGCACGAAAGCGTCGGCGATATGGATCATGCCGGTCTCCGAGCAGCGGATGCCCTCCTTGTCGAGATGGCGGATGTCGAGGCCGGGATTGGGCAGTTCGACAATGAACAGGCTGATTGCCTCGGGCTTCAAGGCGGGCGCCGTACGCGCCGCCAGCAACAGGAAATCGGCGATGGGCGCGTTGGTGATGTAAAGCTTGGCGCCGTCCAGCCGGTAGCCGCCCGCCACCTTGCGCGCCCGGGTCTTCAGCGCCCGTATATTGGAGCCGGCTTCCGGCTCGGACAAAGCGAAACCGGCAATTCGTCGGCCGGTCAGCGCGGGGCGGAAGAACCTCTCTTTCTGCTCGGGCGTGCCGGCGCGCCAGATCGGCCAGATGCCGAGATGGGTGTGCGCCGACCAGCTCGCCGCGAAGCCCTGGCTGACGTAGCTGAGTTCCTCGCGGATGATGCAGTCGGAAATCTTGTCCAGGCCGCTGCCGCCGTCAGCCTCCGGATAGCGCACGCCCAGGAGGCCGAGTTCGCCCCAGCGAGGGAAGATCTGCCTGGGGAAGCGTTCGCTCTCGTCGGCCTGGCGGACCAGCGGAGCGATTTCGGTCTGGCAGAAGCGGCGCGTCGTCTCGCGCACCTGTTGGTGTTCCGAGCTGAACGAGAAGTCCATGCCGATGGCGTCCTTTCGGGGGCTATTGGCGGGCGGCTAGTCCCAGGGGCCGCGCCGCCGTCCCAGCGCGGGCGGCCGGCCGATGGCGAAGGGCTTGATCAACACCAGCCCGGCGATGAAGCCGCCCAGATGCGCGAACCAGGCGACGCCGCCCTGTCCGGCTTGCGCCGTCGCCGCGTTGACGACCTGCAACAACAAATAGACGCCGAGCACGATGAAGGCCGGTACGCGCACCAGCTGGCTAAACACGCCAAGCCAGATCAGCACCAGCACGTTGGCGCGTGGGTGCAGCACCAGATAGGCGCCCAGAATGCCCGAGATGGCACCGCTGGCGCCGATCATGGGGATGGTCGAGTGCGGTGCGCTCAAGGTCTGCGCCAGTGCCGCCACCGTGCCGGTCAGCAGGTAAAAGACCGTGAAACGCAGTGGCCCCAGCGCGTCCTCGACATTGTTGCCGAAGATCCACAGGTAGAGCATGTTGCCGGCCAGATGCAGCAACCCGCCGTGCAGGAACATGCTGGTCAGCACGGTCAACTCGGGCGCCAGAGGATCCAGGCGGACGGGAAGGCTTTTCTCACCCAGCAACACGGAGGGAATCAGCCCGAAACGGTAGACCTGCCGCTCGGCTTCCGGCCCCGGTGCGGCGAGCTGCCAGAGGTAGACCGCGCAGCACAGGCCGATCAGGCCGATCGTCACGTAAGGCAGGTGCCGTGTCGGGTTGTCGTCGTGGAGCGGGATCATCGCCGGCAAGCTCCTGAGCGATAAGGGTTTACGCGAAGTTTAGCATCACCGCTTCAGGCTGCGCCGCAAGACGGACATCACACCGTCATGGCGCGGCGGCATTGACTTGCACCCGAGCATGGCAATGACGCGGCGCGGCGAGTTTGATAACGTCTTCCAGTCTGATGGTTAACGCCCGAGGTTGGCGACGCGCCAAGGGTGTTGGCAACGCGGGAGAAGCCAAGGAGAAATCGGCATGCAAAACGAGAAGGTGGCGGTTGTCACGGGGTCGACCAGCGGCATCGGCCTGGGAATCGCGAAGGAGCTGGCCAAGCAAGGCTGCAACGTGGTGTTGAACGCCCGGAAGCAGTCCGCGGAAACCGACCAGCTCTGCAACGAGATCAAGAAGGAGAGCGGCGTCAACGTGATGTTCGGCGCCGCCGACATGAGCAGTGCCGACCAGATTTCCAAGATGATGGCCGAAGTCGACAAGAAGTTCGGTCGGATCGACATCGTGGTCAACAATGCCGGCATTCAGCATGTGGCGCATATCGAGGATTTTCCGAACGACAAATGGGACCAGGTGGTGTCGACCAACCTGTCCTCCGCCTTCCATACGACCAAGGCGGTGATCCGCGGCATGAAGGATCGCAAGTGGGGTCGCATCGTCAACATTTCCTCGGCGCATGGCCTGGTGGCTTCGCCCTTCAAGTCTGCCTATGTGGCGGCGAAGCACGGCATGGTCGGCCTGACCAAGGTGACGGCGCTGGAACTGGCGGAGTTCGGCATCACCTGCAACGCGGTCTGTCCGGGTTATGTGTACACGCCGCTGGTCGAGAAGCAGATCGACGACCAGGCCAAGAGCCACGGCATCCCACGCGAGAACGTCATCAAGGACATCATGCTGGTGCACCAGTTCACCAAGCGCTTCGTCGAGGTCGACGAGGTGGCCAAGTTGACCGCGTTCTTGTGCAGCGACGCGGCCGGCTCGATCACCGGCGCCGCCATCCCGATCGAAGGTGGCTGGGTGGCCAACTGACCGCCATACCGGCGGCTTGCTAGCCGATCTGGTTTGCCGCCCAGGTCGCCGTGCCGGGGCGGTCGTACGAACTTACTATCGCCCAGCAGGGAGGGGTGAACGATGAAGAAGGACGAAATCCTGGCGTTGCCGTCGATGCCGGCGGCGGGGCCAAGCTATCCGCGGGGGCCCTACCGGTTTGTCAACCGCGAATACATGATCATCATGTACGAGAGCGACCGCGATGCGGTGCGCCACGCGGTGCCGGAGCCGCTGGAACCGGACAGTTCGAACCAGGTGTTTTACGAGTGGATCAAGATGCCGGACAGTTCTGGCTTCGGCGACTATACCGAGAGCGGCGTGGTGATCCCCTGCCACTACAAGGGCGAGCCGATGAACTTCGTCGCCCAGATGTATCTGGATGACGATCCGCCGATCGCCGCCGGCCGCGAAATCTGGGGTTTCCCCAAGAAATACGCGCATCCGAAGATGGAGGTCGTCGAGGACACGCTGACCGGCACGCTGCACTATGCCGGCCAGCTGATCGCCATGGGCAGCATGGCCTACAAGTGGGAGAACCTGTCGCGCGATGCGGCCAAGACGTTGGCGTCCATGCACAAGACCCAGTGCAACCTGAAACTGATCCCGGATGTGGACGGCCGCCCGGCCATCGCCCAGCTCGTCGCCTACAATCTGACCGAAGTGACGGTGAAGGGGTCGTGGATTAGCCCGGCGCGGCTGCACCTCATCCCGCATATCAACGCGCCGGTCGCCGACCTGCCGATCAAGCGCATCACCGGTGGCCGGCATTTCATCGCCGACTTGACGCTGCCATTCGGCCGCGTGCTGCACGACTACCTGAAATAGCCGTCGGGCTGCGGCCCCGCCGCCCGCGGAACGCTCCGACGGGCGGCGGTGGTTTCTTGCGGCGGGCGCTTATTTCGTCTCCGCGCGATAGACGCCGTCCCAGCCGGCGGGCGGCGGGTTGGCGCTGAGTTCGTTGAGCCGTTCGGCTATCATGTCGTAATAGCCCGCCATGGCGGGTTCCATGGCGCGGCATTCCCCGGCGATGGCGCGGGCGGCTGCCCAGTCGCGCCCGCGGTAGGCCGCTAGGAAGTCAGCATGCCTCGCTCGCAGCCGCTGGAAGCCCTCGCTGCGGGCCCGTTGGGGATCGCCCAGCAGGGCGTGGATGCGGATCGCCTCCTGCTTGCCCTTGATCGCCAGCAGGTCGAGCTCCAGCGTCGCGTAGTCCGGGACCTTGGCTTGCGTCGCCGCGCCCAGCAAGACGCTGACGCCATAGGCCTTGGACTGACCTTCCAGTCGCGAGGCCAGGTTCACCGCGTCGCCCAGCACCGAGTATTCCAGCCGGCGCTCGGAGCCCATGTTGCCCACCACCACCTCGCCGGTGTTGATGCCGGTGCCGACGGCCAGATGCTTGAACGGCCGGCCCTGCGCCCTCGCCTCCGCCTCCAGTTCGTCATTGAGCCGCGCCAGCGCCGCCAGCATCGCCAGCGCCGAGTCGCACGCCTTGACCGCGTGGTCGGGCACGTCGATGGGAGCGTTCCAGAAGGCCATCACACAGTCGCCGATATACTTGTCGATAGTGCCCTCGTGCTCCATCACGACGTTGGAGAGCGGCGTCAGCAGGCGGTTGATGAGGCGGGTCAGTTCCTGCGGTGAGCTCTTGAAGGTCTCCGAGATGGTGGTGAAACCGCGCAAGTCGCAGAACAGCATGGTGAGTTCGCGGGTCTCGCCGCCCAGTTGCAGGTGCGAGGGATCGTCCGCCAGCGTCTGCACGAAGGCCGGCGCCAGGTAGCGGCCGAACGCCTCTGTGATGCGCTGGCGGCTGCGCTCGACCAGGAAGTAACGGCCAAGATAGGACACGACCATGCAGGCCAAGGCGGCCAGCATCGGCATGCCGACGGGCAGCCAGAGCTGTTGGCCGAGCAGTCCCGCCTCCGCCAGCCAGAGGCCCGCGCCCAGCAGCAGCGTCGCCGCCACCGCGACCCACGGCGCCAAGGTCAGACCGAACAGCGTGCCGGCCAGGCCGGTGGCACCCGCGGTCGCCGCACGCAGGCTCGGCCTGGCGGTGTCCACCGGGTGGCCCGACAGCACCGCCGCCGCCGCCCAAGCGTGCAGATAGACGCCGGGCGTGGTGCGCGAGCGCGGCACCGAGGCGGCCAACGGTGGCGGCGGGCAGGCTGCCGCGTCGCCGGCTTTCGCGGCCTGCGCGGGACGCATGAACCGGCTGGAGGACAGTTTGCGATCCTCCTCGGGCAGCGTGGTGCCGACGAATACCAGCCGGCCGGCGAACAGCGGCCGCAGCTTGGTCGGATCGTCACCGGCGCAGCGCAACAGATCGACCAGCGCATAGCTTCGCAGCGCCTCCAAATGGCGGTCGGGCGCCAGCAGGATCTCGTCTGGCGGCATGCCGACGCCGGCGCGCCGCAGCGCCGCCCCGCTCAAACCCAACGCCATGCCCTCGCCACCCGTCCGGTGGCGAGTCTGCACGCGCCGAAACACACCGTCGACGTCCGGGTCGACTTCCAGCAGGCCCCAGCCGCCTTCATCGAAGCGCAGCGCCGCCTGATAGGGGCGCAACGGCGGCGTCGGCCCGGACCGGCCCAGCACCACCTTCTCGCGATGTTGCGACAAGGCGCGCAAGAACGGCGTGTCGTAGCCGGGCGTCATGCGGTTGCCGCTGAACAGGAAAACGAAGTCGAAGGCGACCACTTTCGCATCGGCCGCGACCAGCGTCTCGATCAGCTTGGCCCAGACCGGCTGGAAGAGCGCGCGCGGCGTGCCGGCAAGCTCGTCGGAGGCCAGGCTGGCCGGATCGACCGCGATCACCGCGACATGTCGGTCGGGCTCCCGGTCGCTCGTCAGAAGCGCCGCGCGCAAACCCAGCGCCCGGTCGAACAGCCAGCCGTCGAACGGCGCCACGCCGCCAAGACCATAGGTCACGACCGCCGCGATCAGGCCAAGCGCGAGAGCGATGGCGAAGCCGGTGCCCTTCCTGCGCATCGCCGGTTCTGTCGGCCCGGCTATTCGACGCGCAGCAGCGTATCGGCACTGCCGCCGCTCGACACCACCTCGAATTTCACCCGGAAACCCTTGGCGTTGCCGCTAGGCACCAGTTCGACGACATAGTCCTTGCCGGGCGGCAAGGCGGCGGCCTGCGCGGGAAAGCTGAAGCGGTTCTGCTGCACCGGGCCTTCCGCCAGGACGGCATTGTCCTTCAGGATGCGCAGGCTCTTATAGTCGGCGCGGGCGGCGCCGAGCAGCACGAAACCGGGCTTGTCGCGCAATTTCAGGACAGCGCCGGCGCTGCGCACCACGCCGCCGCCGATCAAGCCACCGCCCACGCCCGTCGTGCCCTGCACATCGACCGGCTGGGCGCATTTGGTCTTCTTGGCATCGACGATCTGGCCGCGCTGCACGGTGTAGCCCTGCTCGCTGAAGCTGAGACGGCCGCCCTTGACGATGACGGTCTCGCATTTCGGGTAGTGGTTGAACTCCACCCGGCCATCGGCGCCAAGGTCGATCGCGTCGCCTGCCGCGACCTCGCTAAAGGCCTCAAGCGGGGGCGACATGTTGCCGTGTACGACGGTGACGAGCGCCACCGGCGATTTGCCGGCCGCGACAGCGCCATGGGCGAGCAGCAATGCGGCGAGCGCAACGGACAGGCGCCAGATCATCGGCAAGGCTCCCTGCGAGGCGAGTGATCGGCCAGGAAGATAGAGCTTACCGGCTTTTTGCCCAGACGTCGCCGCCCAGGCTAGAAGAACGTGCGCACCGCGGAGCGGATGGTGTAGCCGTCGTCCACCACCGGAATGAGCTGCCATTTGTCGAAGGTAGTGCACGGATGCGAGACGCCAAAGGCCAGCATGTCGCCGACGGCGATGGGCGCATCGCTCGGCAATGTCAGGTGGGCGTGCTGGTCATTGAGGCCGACCGCGGCCAGGCCATCGGGCGCCGCCAGCGGCGCCGCATCCCGGCCGGGGCGGAACCAGCGCAGCGGCACCGGCCAGTCGGCATCGCTGGAAATGTCGCGACGGCCCAGCGTCAGGATCGCCTTGCCCGGCTCCGGGCGCGATTGCACATAGGCCCAGACCTCCAATGCCGCGCTGGGCGCCTCGGCGAAGGCGGTGGCGGTCGGTTCGCGCGCAGCGATGTCGGTGAAGTAGCGCCGGTAGAGCGCGCTGTCATGCGTCAGATAGCAGCCGCTGCGGCTGACAATGGCGGCTGGCCGGCGAAGCCGCGCGGCCTGGAAGCGCCGCAGCACCAGATCATAGAATGCGGAACCGCCGGCGCTCAGCAGCACGGGCGAGCCGGCGAACAGACCGGCCTCATCGCACGCCTGGGCGAGCGCGACGATCTGGTCGAGGAACGCCTCGACGCGCGCGCGCATCTCGCCGGCGTCGGCCCCACCCAGCAGCCCCTCGAAGCCCTCGACGCCCGTAAGCGCCAGGCGCGGCGCTGCCGCCTTGATCGCCCGCGCAACCGCAAGCTGGGCCTCAAGCGTGCGGGCGCCGGTGCGGCCGCCGGGGCTGCCGACCTCCAGCAGGACGCCGAGCGGCCGGCCGGCCGGCCGCGCCGCCAGGGCCGCATCCAGCAGTCGCACACCCTCCAGACTATCAACCAGACAATAGAACTCGAACCCAGGATCGCGTTTCAGCTCATCGACCACGTAGGCGATGGCCAGCGGGTCGAGCAACTGGTTGGCCAGCAGGATGCGCGGGAAACCGAACCGCCGGGCGACCACCAGCTGCTGCAATGTCGCAACGGTGATCGCCCAGGCCCCATGCTCCATCTGCAGCGCGAAGAGCTGCGGGCTCATGGTGGTCTTGCCGTGCGGCGCCAGCCGCGCGCCGAAGCGCTCGGTGAAGCGCTGCATGAAGCGGGCGTTGGCGCGCAAGGCGCTCTCGCGCAGCACGGCGAGCGGCAGCGGCAGGTCCTGGCGCAGCAGGTTCCAGCCCTGGCCGCCGATCTCGCCAAGGGTCAGCCGCGCTCCGGGCGGCAGGCCCTTGCTCGATCCATCGAGCAGCTCGCGGTCGAGCGCCGCCAGCGGCGCCAGCCAGGGCGGCGCATTGGCTTCAGAGGTTGCCATGCCACCAATGCCCGTTCAGGACGACGCCCTGGGCGGCCAGCTTCTTGTCGCTTTCCAGCGCCTCGCCCAGCACGTCGAGATAGCGGAACCGGCCGCTTCGCACCTCCAGCACCGCTGCGTCCCCCGGCGCGCCTGGCGCCAGACGGCCAAGCTCGGGGCGACGCACCGCGTTGGCAGGATTGACCGTCGCCGCCCGCACGATCTCGGGCAGGCCCATGCCCAGGCAAAGGAATTTCGACATGGTATCCAGCATGTCCGGCGCCAGGCCTTGGATCGAGATCACGTGCACGTCGCTGGAAATGCAGTCGGGCGGGAAGCCGCCGGCAAGCATGGCCCGTGCGGTGCACCAGCCGAACGAACCGCCGCCATGGCCGACATCGAAGATCACCCCCTTGGCGCGCGCCGCCAGCACTTCCTCGCGCACCCGTCCGCGCGCATCGGCCGGCGCATTGGGGAAGGGGCGGAAGCAGTGCGTCAGCACGTCGCCCGGCCGCAAGGCCGCCAGCACCTCGGCGCGCGCCGGCGGGCCGAAATCGAGATGCGCCATCACCGGCAGGCCCAGCTCGTCGGCGATCTCGATGGCGATGTTGAGTGGCCCCATGCCGTTGTTGCCGCTGGCGGTCTGGCCGACCCGCACCTTGATGCCGACCACCAGGTCGGCGTGTTCCCTGGCTACCCGCACGCATTCGCGCGGGTTGATCAGGCGGATGTCGACGTTCTCGCCGATCATCACCGCGGTGTGAAAGGCGAAGATGCCGGGGAAGGAGACGTTGAGATAGCCCAGCACGCGGGTGGCGGAGGCCTCGACCACATGCCGGCGGAAGCCATGGAAGTTGCCGGGCCCGGCCGAGCCGGCGTCGATGAAGGTGGTGGTGCCGCTGGCCTTGGCAATGGGGTCTGGCTCGACCCCCAGCGAGGTGCCTCCCCAATAGACATGTGCGTGCAAATCGATCAGGCCGGGGGTCACCACCAGGCCAGCCACGTTCTTCACCAGCCGCGCCTCGCCCTCGGCGATGCCGGCGCGGAGCGCGGCCACCTTGCCGTTGGCGAAGGCGACATCGGCGACGGCATCCAGGCCGCTGGCCGGATCGATCACCCGGCCACCCTTGAGCAACAGATCGTACATCGCGCGTCCCCCCCGCCGCCGACCTTACGGCGGGCAAGCCAGCGCCGACAAGCCGGCCTTGCCGCGTCGCGCGGAAGCTGGCACGCTCATTGCCTAAAGATAAGCAATGACCAATAAGGGAGGGTCACGATGCGACGATTGCACAACTTGTGCTTGGCAAGCTCAGCGGTGGTTGCCCTGGCCGCGCCTCTGGGGCTCATGCCGACGGGGGCGGACGCGCAGCAGAAGACGCTGCGCTTCGTGCCGCAGGCCGACTTGCGCATTCTCGATCCGATCTGGACGACGCAGTATGTCGTGCGCAACCACGGCTACCTCGTCTACGACACGCTGTTCGCGCAGACCGACACGTTCGAAATCAAGCCGCAGATGGTCGACAGCTTCACCGTCAGCGACGACAAGAGGCTCTACACCTTCAAGCTGCGCGACAGCCTGCGCTTCCACGACGGCGCGCCGGTCACCGCCAAGGACGTGGTGCCCTCGCTCGAACGCTGGGGCAAGAAGGATTCCCTCGGCATCCTGATCGCCAGCAAGATCGACGCCATGGCGGCGGTCGACGACAAGACCTTCACCATCAGGCTGAAGGAGGCCTTCCCCCTGCTGCTGGACGGCCTGTCCAAGGTCTCCTCCAACGTGCCGTTCATCATGCCCGAGAGCATCGCCAAGACCGATGCCAACGAGCAGCTCAAGGAGGTGGTCGGCTCCGGCCCGTTCCGGTTCGTCAAGGATGAATGGGTGCCCGGCAGCAAGGCGGTCTACGTCAAGAACCCGGACTACGTGCCGCGCAAGGAGCCGTCCAACTGGGCGACCGGCGGCAAGGTGGTGTCGATCGACCGGCTGGAATGGATGATCATTCCCGACAGCGCCACGGCGGCGGCGGCGCTGGAAAAGGGCGAGGTAGATTGGTGGGAGAACCCGCCTTCCGACTTCTGGGACCGCCTGTCCAAGACGAGCGGCGTCAAGGTGATCCAGTCCGATCCCCTGGGCAATCTGGGCGTGTTCCGCTTCAACCACCTGCACCCGCCGTTCGACAATCCCAAGGCGCGCCAAGCGCTGCTCTATGCAATCGACCAGAACGACTATATCGCCTCCATGGTCGGCGACGTGAAGAACGGCAAGCACTGCTACTCCTATTTCGGCTGCGGTGTGCCGATGGAGACCGACGCCGGGGCGGACGCATTGAAAGGTAAGCGCGACATCGCCAAGGCCAAGGCGATGCTGGCGGAGGCCGGCTACAAGGGCGAGAAGGTCGTGCTGATGACGCCGACCGACCAGCCGGTGATCCACGCCCAGTCGCTGATGACCGCCGAACTGCTCAAGAGCATCGGCGTCAACGTCGAGATGCAGGCGATGGACTGGGGCACCATGGGCCAGCGCCGGGCGCGCAAGGAGCCGCCGGACAAGGGCGGATGGAACCTGATGCACACCTGGACGCTGGTGCTGGATCAGATGGTCCCGCCGGCGGCGGTGCTGGTCTCGGGCGGCGGCGACAAGGCCTGGTTCGGCTGGCCGACCAATGCCCGGCTGGAGCAGCTGCGCAACCTCGACTGGGTGGCGGCCCAGACGCAAGAGCAACGCAAGGCGATCGTCGCAGAGGCCAGCAAGGAAGCCTACCAGACGCTGCCCTGGATCATCACCGGGCAATTCTTCCCGAAAACCGCCTTTCGTAGCAACGTAACCGGTGTGCCGGTCTCGCCGGTGGTGTTCTTCTGGGGCGTGAACAAAGGCTGAGGCGCGCGCCCCGCCCGTGCGAAGCGGGTGGGGCGGTCCTCGGACGGGTGCATGTTCGCCTACGTCGTTCGTCGCATCCTCGCGACCGTGCCCGTGATGGGCGTGGTGGCGGTGTTCGTGTTCGCGCTGCTGCACCTGACGCCGGGCGATCCGGCGGTGATGATCGCCGGCGACATCGCGACCGAGGCCGACATCGCCGCGATCCGCGCCAAGCTGGGCCTGGACGAGTCGCTGCACATCCAGTTCGGCACCTGGATCGGCTCGCTGCTGCGCGGCGATCTGGGCATCTCGATCTTCACCAACCTGCCGGTCACGCGGCTGATCGAGCAGCGGCTGGAGCCGACGCTGGCGCTGACCGTGACGACGCTCATCGTGTCGTTGGCGATCGCCATACCGCTTGGCGTGGTCGCCGCCTGGAAGGCAGGCACCTGGATCGACAGCGCGGTCATGACCTTCGCCGTGCTCGGCTTCTCGGTGCCGGTGTTCGTGCTTGGCCTGGTGCTGATCCTGGTGTTCTCGCTGTCGCTCGACTGGCTGCCGGTGCAGGGCTACACCCCGATCCGCCAGGGGTTCGGGCCGTTCCTCGCCAATATCATCCTGCCGTCGGTGACGCTGGGGGTGGTCTATGCCGCGCTGATCGCGCGCATCACTCGGGCCACCATGCTCGACGTTCTGGCGCAGGACTATATCCGCACGGCCGAGGCCAAGGGGCTTGGCACCGGCGCGGTGCTGTTGGGCCACGCGCTGAAGAATGCCTCGGTGCCGATCGTCACCGTCGTCGGCATTGGCATCGCGCTGCTGATCTCCGGCGCCATCGTCACCGAGACGGTGTTCGCCATTCCGGGCCTGGGCCGGCTGACCGTGGACGGCATCCTGAAACGCGACTACCCGATCATCCAGGGCATGGTGCTGCTGTTCTCCGGCATCTACGTGCTGATCAACCTATTGGTGGACTTGAGCTACATGTTCCTCGACCCGCGCATCCGCTATTGAAATGGCGACCGCCGCGCTCGACATCGCCGTCAGACGGCCCAAGCGCGAAAGCCGCTGGCGCCGCGCGCTGCGCCGGCACCCCACCATCGTGTTCGGCGGCACCATTTTGGGGCTGATGGTGCTGATCGCCATTTTCGCGCCGTATCTCGGCACGGTCGATCCGCAATCGGTGTCGCCCGCCCGTCGCCTGCGCTGGCCGCAGGAGCAGTGGTGGTTCGGCACCGACATGATGGGGCGCGACGTCTACAGCCGCACCCTCTACGGCGCGCGCATCTCGCTGATCGTCGGTCTGGGGGCGGCGGCCCTGGCGACCGCGGGCGGACTGCTGCTGGGGCTGTTGACCGGCTTCATCCGCTGGTTCGACGCGGTGCTGATGCGGGTGATGGACGGCCTGATGGCGATTCCGGCGGTGCTGCTCGCCATCGCCCTCATGGCGCTGACCAAGGCCAGCCTGGAGAACGTCATCATCGCCATTGCCATCGCCGAACTGCCGCGCGTAACGCGGCTGGTCCGGGGCATCGTGCTGACCTTGCGCGAGCAGCCCTACGTCGAGGCGGCGACCGCGGCCGGCACGCCATTGCTGCGCACGCTGTTCAAGCACATCCTGCCGAACACCCTGGCGCCCCTGTTGGTGCAGGGCACCTTCGTCTGTGCCTCGGCGATGATCACCGAAGCGATCCTGAGCTTCATCGGCGCCGGCACCCCGCCGAACATCCCGAGCTGGGGCAACATCATGTCGGAGGCGCGCTCGATCTTCCAGGTCGCCTGGTACATCGTGCTGTTCCCCGGAGTGTTCCTGTCGCTCACGGTACTCAGCGTCAATCTGCTGGGCGACGGCCTGCGCGACCTGCTCGACCCCCGCCTGTCGCGGCGCTTGTGATGCCAGAGCCGCTGCTCGCGATCGACGACCTGAAGACCTACTTCTATACCCGCGACGGGGTAGTCCGGGCGGTCGACGGCGTCAGTTTCGAACTCGCCGGCGGCGAGACGCTGGCCATTGTCGGCGAGTCGGGCTGCGGCAAGTCGGTCACCGCCAAGTCGATCCTGCGCCTGAACCCCTCGCCGCCGGCCCGTTATGTCGCCGGCCAGGTCCGCTTCCAAGGACGCGACCTGCTGATGGTTGACATCGCCGCGCTGCGCGAAGTGCGCGGCAATTCGATCTCGATGATCTTCCAGGAGCCGATGACCAGCCTCAATCCGGTGCTGACGGTCGGCCGGCAGATCGCCGAGAGCCTGACGCTGCATCAGGGCATGAACCAGGCCCAGGCGATGGCGCGGGCGGTGGAGATGCTGCGCCTGGTGCAGATACCGGAAGCAGAACGACGCGCCAGGGAATACCCGCACCAGCTGTCGGGCGGCATGCGGCAGCGGGTGATGATCGCCATGGCCTTGAGCTGCAATCCGAAGTTGCTGATCGCGGACGAGCCGACCACCGCGCTCGACGTCACCATTCAGGCGCAGATCCTGGATCTGATGCGCGACCTCAAGCAGCGGCTCGGCGCCGCCATCATCCTGATCACGCACGATCTGGGCGTGGTGGCGGAGATGGCCGAGCGGGTGGTGGTGATGTATGCCGGCCGCATGATCGAACAGGCCGCCGTGACCGAGCTGTTCGAGCGGCCCCGGCATCCCTATACCCGCGGACTGATGGCCTCGATCCCGCATCTTGGCTCCTCGTTGCGGCCGGGCGCCGCGGCCCGCCTGTCGGAGATTTCGGGCATCGTGCCCTCGCTGGTGGAACCGATACCCGGCTGCGCCTTCGCCGAACGTTGCGGCTTCGCCACCGGGCGATGCCACGAGACGGCGCCGGCGCTGGCCGAACTGGCGCCCGGACATTGGGTCGCCTGTCACGAGAGCGCCCGGGTGGCGGCGGCATGAACACGCCGGTTCTGGCCGTCAGCGGCCTGAAGAAGCACTTTCCCGTGCGCAAGGGCGTGTTCGGGCGGATGACCGGGCAGGTCCATGCGGTCGATGGCATCAGCTTCGAGATCGGCGTGGGCGAAACGCTGGGACTGGTCGGCGAGTCGGGTTGCGGCAAGTCGACCGCTGGCAAGTCGATCGCGCGCCTTCTTGAGCCGACCGCGGGCGAAGTGCTGCTGGAAGGCAACCGCATCGACCACCTCTCGCGTGCCGACATCCGCCCCTACCGCAGGCGCATCCAGTTCGTCTTCCAGGACCCCTATTCCTCGTTGAACCCGCGGCTCGATGCCGGCGATATCGTGGCCGAACCGCTGATCAACTTCTCCGGCGCCGACCGCCAGACCGTCCGCCGGCGGGTCGCCGAGCTGTTTCCCAAGGTCGGGCTGAAACCCGAGCAGATGCAGCGCTACCCGCACGAGTTCTCCGGCGGCCAGCGTCAGCGCATTGGCATCGCCCGGGCGCTGGCGGTCAATCCCGCGCTGATCATCTGCGACGAGCCGGTCTCCGCGCTCGACGTCTCGGTGCAGGCGCAAGTGATCAACCTGCTGATGGACCTGCAGCGCGAATTCGGGCTCAGCTATCTGTTCATCGCGCACGATCTGGCCGTGGTCGAACATATCAGCCACCGCGTGGCGGTGATGTATCTGGGGCGCATCGTCGAGATCGCCGACAAGCAAAGCCTGTTCCGCGAGCCGCTGCATCCCTATACCGAGGCCTTGCTGTCGGCCGTGCCGGTGCCCGATCCCCGACAGAAACGCGAACGCATCATCCTGCGCGGTGACGTGCCAAGTCCGATCAACCCGCCGCCTGGCTGTCATTTCCACACCCGCTGCCCCTATGCGGTCGCGCGTTGCCGGCAGGAGACGCCCACCTTGCGCGAGGTGGCGCCGGGCCATCGGGTGGCGTGCCACTTGCGCGAACCGGGCGCGACGATGACAAGGCTGACGCCGACGGCAGCGGGCTAGGACACGGACTCATAAGCACGCATCCAGATTCGTGATGCGGCGAGCTTGATGAGGGCGAGGTAGTTGGCGTCGTGCTTGTCGTAGCGCGTGGCGATGGCTCGGAAGTGTTTGACCCTGTTGAAGAAGCGCTCGACCAGGTTGCGGTAGCGGTAGAGGAAGGCGCTGAAGG
>VGEV01000054.1 GCA_016869175.1 Alphaproteobacteria bacterium | reverse complement strand
CTGTAGGATCGACCATTCGAAGTCCGTGATCTCGTAGCGGCGTGCAGGCATCCTCGACCCTCCTCGAGGACCCTTGAATCACCCTTCGCCAACTTTGGGAATCCCATTTATGAGTTCATGACCTAGCCCAACTCCAAGCCCGGGCAAAACTCGGGACCGCATCGCAAGCTATTGATTCATTTCGATAAAATAAGACGTCTCCGGGTTGACGAGGGTAAACGCAGCGCCTATGGTGTCGTGCGGCACAGGGCGCCAGCAGGCGCGATCGTCGCCGTTACCCCCGGAGTAGCAGGTTATGTCAGTCGCAGGGGCCGCGAGCGGGTCCGAGATGCCCGGCTGGGCGACGGCCGTGCTCGCCTTGGCGGACGGCACGATTTTCTGGGGCAAGGGGATGGGCGCAGCCGGCCAGGCGATCGGCGAAGTTTGCTTCAACACCGCCATGACCGGCTACCAGGAGATCATGACCGACCCCTCCTATGCTGGGCAGATCATCACCTTCACCTTTCCCCATATCGGCAATGTCGGGGTGAACGACGAGGACATCGAGACCCTGACGCCGGTCTCGCGCGGCTTGGTGCTGCGGGTCGACATCACGGAGCCTTCGAACTGGCGGGCGGTGCAGTCATTCGACCGCTGGCTGGCCCGCCACGGCCTGCCCGGCATTGCCGGCGTCGACACCCGTCGGCTGACCCGGCGGATTCGTGACGGCGGCGCGCCCTCGGGGGTGCTGCGGCACGATCCCGCGCGGCGGTTCGATCTGCCCGGCCTGCTGGCCGAAGCGGCCGCCTGGCCCGGTCTGGAGGGCATGGACCTGGCCGGCGAGGTGAGCTGCCGGCAAAGCTACGCGTGGACGGAAAGCACCTGGCGGCACGGCCAGGGATATGACCGCCTGGAGCGCCCCCGGTTCCACGTGGTGGCAATCGACTATGGCATCAAGCGCAACATCCTGCGGTGTCTGGCGGCGCAGGGCTGCGCGGTGACGGTGGTGCCGGCCGACCTGCCGGCGGAAGCCATCTTGGCGCGCAAGCCGGACGGCATTTTCCTGTCGAACGGCCCGGCCGACCCGGCGGCAACCGGCCGCTATGCGGCGCCGATCATCCGCCGGCTGATCGACAGCGGCGTGCCGCTGTTCGGCATCTGTCTTGGCCATCAGATGCTGGCCCTGGCGCTGGGCGCGCGCACGGTCAAGATGGCATTGGGCCATCGCGGCGCCAACCAGCCGGTCAAGGACCTGGCCACCGGCCGGGTGGAGATCACCAGCCAGAACCACGGTTTCGTGGTGGCTGCCGACTCTCTGCCGGCCGGCGTCGAGCCGACCCACATCTCGCTGTTCGACGGCACGCTGGAAGGGTTGCGGGTCGTGGGCAAGCCGGTCTTCTCGGTGCAGTATCACCCGGAGGCCTCGCCGGGCCCGCAGGACAGCCAGTATCTCTTCCAGCGCTTCATTGCGGACATGACGGCGCGGCGTGCCTAGGCGACAGGACATCCAATCGATTCTGGTGATTGGCGCCGGGCCGATCGTCATCGGCCAGGCTTGCGAGTTCGACTATTCCGGCACGCAGGCCTGCAAGGCGCTGAAGGAAGAAGGCTACCGGGTCGTGCTGGTGAACTCGAACCCGGCGACCATCATGACCGACCCGGAATTCGCCGACGCCACCTATATCGAGCCGATCACCCGGCAAGTGGTCGAACGGGTCATCGCGCGTGAGCGACCGGACGCGCTGCTGCCGACCATGGGCGGACAAACGGCACTCAACACCGCCATGGCCTTGCATCGCGATGGCGTGCTGGCGCGGCTGGGCGTGCGCCTGATCGGCGCCTCGCCGGATGCCATCGCCAAGGCCGAGGACCGCCAGCTGTTTCGCGAGGCGATGGGCCGCCTCGGCCTGGAAATGCCCAAGGCCGGCATCGCCCACAATCTGGAAGAGGCGACAAGGGCGCTGGAACTGGTCGGCCTGCCGGCGATCATCCGGCCCTCCTACACGTTGGGCGGCACCGGCGGCGGCATCGCCTATACCCGGGCCGAGTTCGCCGAGATCGTCGCCGGCGGCCTGGATGCCTCGCCGACCAGCGAGGTGCTGATCGAGGAATCGGTGCTGGGTTGGAAAGAGTTCGAAATGGAGGTGGTGCGCGACCGGGCCGACAATTGCATCATCGTCTGCTCCATCGAGAACGTCGACCCGATGGGCATCCATACCGGCGATTCCGTCACCGTCGCGCCGGCGCTGACCTTGACCGACAAGGAATACCAGCGCATGCGCAACGCCTCGATCGCCTGCCTGCGCGAGATCGGGGTCGATACCGGCGGTTCCAACGTGCAGTTCGCCATCAACCCGGCCGACGGCCGCATGGTGGTGATCGAGATGAACCCGCGCGTTTCGCGCTCCTCGGCGCTGGCCTCCAAGGCGACCGGCTTTCCCATTGCCAAGGTGGCCGCGCGGCTCGCGGTCGGCTATACGCTCGACGAACTCAGGAACGACATCACCGGCGGCGCCACTCCGGCCAGCTTCGAGCCGACCATCGACTACGTCGTCACCAAGATCCCGCGCTTCACCTTCGAGAAGTTCCCTGACGCCGAGCCGCTTCTGACGACCTCGATGAAGTCGGTCGGCGAGGCCATGGCGATCGGCCGCTCGTTCCAGGAGAGCTTGCAGAAAGCCCTGCGCTCGCTGGAAACCGGTCTCAGCGGCCTGGACGAAATCGCCGTGCCGGGCAGCGAGAGCGACAAGCGCGACGCGGTCCGCGCGGCGTTGGCCCGGCCGACGCCCGACCGCTTGTTGGTGATCGCCCAGGCCTTCCGGCACGGGCTGTCGCTGCAGGATATCCAGGCGGCAACGCGCTACGACCCGTGGTTCCTGGAACAGGTGCGCGAGCTGGTGGGGTGCGAGGCGGCTATCGGCGCCAATGGCCTGCCGGGCGACGCCGATGGCCTGCGGACGCTGAAGCGCATGGGTTTCGCCGACCAGCGTCTGGCCAAGCTGACGGGGTGCGGCGCGGCCGACGTGGCAGAGACGCGGGCGCGGTTGGGCGTCCGGCCGGTGTTCAAGCGGATCGACACCTGCGCCGCCGAGTTCGAAAGCCAGACGCCCTATCTCTATTCGACCTATGAGATCGGCGAGGCCGAAGCGGAATGCGAAGCTCGGCCGAGCATGCGCGAGAAGATCATCATCCTGGGCGGCGGCCCGAACCGGATCGGCCAGGGCATCGAGTTCGACTATTGCTGCGTGCACGCCTGTTATGCCCTGGCCGAGGCCGGCTTTGAGACCATCATGGTCAATTGCAACCCGGAAACGGTGTCGACCGACTACGACACCTCCGACCGGCTGTATTTCGAGCCGCTGACCGCCGAGGACGTCCTGGAGATCGTGCGGGTCGAGCAGCGCGCGGGGCGGCTGGCCGGGGTCATTGTGCAGTTTGGCGGGCAGACGCCGCTCAAGCTGGCGCAGGCGTTGGCGGCTGCCGGCGTGCCGATCCTGGGCACCTCCCCCGATGCCATCGACATGGCCGAGGACCGCCAGCGCTTCCAGCAATTGCTCAGCCGGCTGGGGCTGAAGCAGCCGGCCAACGGCACCGCCCGCAATCTAACGGAAGCGCGGGAGGTCGCGGCCGGCATCGGCTATCCGGTGCTGATGCGCCCGTCCTATGTGCTGGGCGGCCGGGCCATGCGTATCATCGGCAATCCGGGCCAACTCGAGCGCTACATGGCCGAGGCGGTGCAGGCTTCCGGCGACAACCCGGTGCTGATCGACGACTATCTGCAGGATGCCATCGAGGTCGATGTGGATGCGCTAGCCGACGGCCGCGCGGTGGTGGTGGCGGGTGTGCTGGAGCATATCGAGGAGGCGGGCATCCATTCCGGCGACAGCGCCTGCGCGCTGCCGCCCTATTCGCTGCCGGCGACGACCGTGGCGGAAATCCGCCGGCAGACCGAGGTGATGGCCCGCGCGCTGGATGTCGTGGGCCTGATGAACGTGCAGTTCGCCGTCAAGTCCAGCGAGATCTTCGTGCTCGAAGTCAACCCGCGCGCCAGCCGCACGGTGCCGTTCGTCGCCAAGGCCATCGGTCGGCCGATCGCCAAGATCGCCGCCCGGCTGATGGCGGGCGAGCGGTTGGCCGATTTCGCCCTCGGCCAGGTCGAGCCGAGCCATGTCGCGGTCAAGGAGGCGGTGTTTCCGTTCGCCCGTTTCCCCGGCGTCGATGTCCTGCTGGGGCCGGAGATGAAATCGACCGGCGAAGTGATGGGGATCGACCGCAGCTTCGCCGCCGCGTTCCTGAAGTCGCAGCTCGCCGCCGGCAATCGGCTGCCGCGCCAGGGCGTTGCCTTCTTCTCGGTGCGCGACCAGGACAAGCCGGGCGTTGCCCCGCTTGCCCGGCAGCTGGTGTCGCTGGGCTTCCGTATTGTCGCCACCCGTGGCACCGCCCTCGACATGACGGCCGCGGGCGTGCCTGTGCAACGCATCAACAAGGTGCTGGAAGGTCGGCCGCATATCGTCGATGCGATCGCCAACGGCGAGGTGGCGTTGGTGGTGAACACCACCGAGGGCGCGCAGGCCATCGCCGACAGCTATGCCTTGCGGCGGGCGGCGCTGCTGCACCGAGTGCCCTATTACACCACCATGTCGGGGGCCCGCGCGGCCGTGCTGGCGATCGCCGAACTGGCGACCGGCAAGCTGGAGGTGCTGCCCCTGCAGGCCTACTTCCCGGCCGAGGTCGCACGCGGGCAGAGCGCACGGGCATGAGCGGCCCGCGTTTCCCGCTTGGCGCCGCCGCCTAACTCTCGCACTATGGTTCGGAGGTCACGTCGCGAGGAGCCATGGATAAGATTCCCATGACCGGGCATGGTTTCACGCAGCTTGAGGAAGAGCTGCGGCGGCTGAAATTCGTCGAGCGCCCGGCGGTGGCGCGGGCTTTGGAAGAGGCGCGCGGTCACGGCGATCTGTCGGAGAACGCCGAATACGAGGCAGCCAAAGAACGGCAGGCCTTCATCGAGCGCCGCGTGGCCGAAGTGGAAACCAAACTCAGCCGCGCGCAGATCATCGACACCTCGAAGCTGACCGGCGATACCGTGAAGTTCGGCGCAACGGTGACCGTGGTGGACGAGGACGTCGACGAGGAGATGTCTTTCCAGATCGTCGGCGAGGACGAGGCCGACATCAAGAAGCATCGCCTGTCGATCAAATCGCCCCTGGCGCGCGCGCTGATCGGCAAGCAAGTGGGCGAGGCGGTGGAGGTGCGCACCCCAGGCGGTGGCAAGGTATACGAGTTGGTCAAGATCGTGTACCGCTGAGCCGCCGTCGGCCGGATTGCATGCCGGGCCGATCCTATGCCGAGCCGCTGTTGCTGTTCACGGTGTTCGTCGACTTCACCGGGTTCGGCATCCTGTTTCCGGTGCTGCCATTCCTGTCCACCTCGCTGGGCGCAAGCGCTCAGGAAGTAACGCTGGTGATAGCGGCCGGCGCCGCCTGTCAGGTGATCGCCGCGCCGCTCTGGGGCCGGGCCAGCGACCGGTTCGGCCGGCGGCCGATCCTGATCCTGACGCTATTCGGCGGGGCCATCGCCTATTTCACCTTCGCCATCGCCAGCACGCTTGCCATGGTCTTCCTGTCGCGCGCGCTGACCGGGGCGATGGGCGCCATCGTGCCGGTGACGCAGGCCTGGATGGCCGACGTGACCGAGCCGAAAGCGCGGGCCGCCGCGATGGGCCGGATCAGCGCCGCCACGGGACTTGGCTTTGTCATCGGCCCGGCATTGGGCGGTATCCTGTCGGAACTGGAGCCGGGCCGGCCCGATTATGCCTTGCCGTGTCTGTTCGCCGGCGCACTGGCGGCGCTCGCCGGCCTGCTGGCGCTGTTGTTTCTGGCCGAACCGGTGCGTCACGAAGCCGGTCGCCCGGCGCGCCCGACCGGCAGCGCACGCCAGGCGTTCCTGCCGCTCCTGCTCATGGTGTTCGCCGTGACGTTCGCCTTCAGCGGCGTGCTGTCGATCTTTCCG
Organism: Alphaproteobacteria bacterium; assembly: GCA_016869175.1. GTDB lineage: Bacteria > Pseudomonadota > Alphaproteobacteria > VGEV01. Next base: position 16,608 of record VGEV01000054.1, on the reverse strand, counting down.
CTCTGGCTGAAGGCGCGGTTCAACTATGGCGCGTTTGAGGTCGGCTATGGCTATGCGCTGATCGGCGTCGCCTCGACGGTCTGCCAGTTCTGGCTGGTGGCACCCTTGGTGCGCCGTTTCGGCGAGCGCCGCGTGCTGCTGTCGGGCAGCCTGGTTTATGCCGCGGGCCTTGCCCTGACACCGCTCAGCGACACCTTGCCGCCGCTGCTAGTCCTGGCGCTGGCCGTCACCTTCGCCGTGGCGCTTTGCCAGACGACGCTGCTGAGCCTGATCTCGCGCCGGGCCGACGCGGCGACCCAAGGCGCGGCGCTGGGCGCGGCCGGTAGCGCGCAAAGCGCCGCGCGCGTGTTCGGGCCAACCTCGTCCGGCTTTACGTTCGGTTCCATCCATCACGACGCGCCGTTCGAGTCGGGTGCGCTGGTGGCGCTGGCGGTGGCCGCCGCGTCGTTTCTCGCGGCCAAGGGCGAGCGGCGATGAGCCGCGCTGGCGCCGCCCTCGCCCTGCTCCTGGCCGGGCTCGTACCTTTCGCCGCGACCGCCGGCGAGCACGCCATCGCGATGCACGGCCAGCCGAAATACGGGCCTGAGTTCAAGCATTTCGACTATGTCGCGCCGGACGCGCCCAAGGGCGGCCTGCTGCGCCTCGCGCGCACCGGCAGCTTCGACAGCCTGCAGCCGTTCATCGTGCTGGGCGTGCCGGCCGCCAATCTGGAACTGACCTATCTCAGCCTGATGGCGCGCAGCGCCGACGAGCCGTTCTCGCTCTATCCGCAGATCGCCACCGAGATCGAGACGCCGCCCGACCGCGGTTCCGTGCGCTTCACGCTGCGGCCCGAGGCACGCTTCCACGACGGCAGCCCGATCCTGGCGGACGACGTGATTTTCTCGCTGAATACGCTGCGCGACCAGGGCCGGCCCAATCATCGCTTCTACTACGGCCAGGTCGCCCGCATGGAACGCCACCACGCGCATTCCTTGACGTTGCATTTCGCCAAGGGGGCCAACCGCGAGTTGGCGTTGATCCTGGGTCTGATGCCGATCGTCGCGGCCAGCGACTTCGCCGACCGCTCCTTCGACCGGCCCGGCCTGCGGCCGCTGAACGGCAGCGGTCCCTATCAGGTGGAACTGGTCGATGCCGGCCGCGGCATCCAGTATCGGCGGCAGCCGGATCACTGGGCCGAGCGACTGCCGGCCATGGTCGGCCGCAACAATTTCGAGCGCATCCGCTACGACTATTTCCGTGACGACGGCGTGGCGCTGGAGGCGTTCCTGGCCGATGCCCATGACCTGCGCGAGGAGACCGACCCCAAACTATGGGCGAGCGCCTACGGCCACCAGGCCGTGCAGGACGGCCGCATACGCAAACTGGAGCTGCCGCATGGCCGGCCCTCGGGCATGCTCGCCATTGCCCTCAATACCCGCCGGCCAGCTCTGCAGGACCGCCGGGTGCGCGAGGCGTTGCTGCTCGGCTTCGATTTCGCCTGGCTCAACCGCACGCTGTTTCACGACGCCTATCGCCGTATCGACAGCTACTTCGCCAACAGCGAGCTGGCGGCCGCCGGCCCGGCGGATCCGGCCGAACGCACGCTGCTGGCGGCGGCCGGCGTCAGCCAGCCGGCGCTGGCGGAGCCGCCCAGGCTGCCGGGCAGCGGCCTCGACGAACGCGGGCGGCTGCGGCTGGCGCGCGAGCGCCTCGCCGAGGCCGGCTGGGCGGTGCGCGAGGGACAGTTGCGCGACGCCCAGGGGCAGCCGCTGCGGCTGGAAGTGCTGCTCAACCGGCGCGAGGACGAGCGCTGGCTGCTCGCCTATGCCGAGAGCCTTCGGCGGCTGGGCATCGAGCTTGCGCCACGCACGGTCGATTCCGCCCAGTTCCAGGCACGGCTCGCCAACTTCGATTACGACGCGACGATTTTCCAATGGCAGCAATCGCTGTCGCCCGGCAGCGAGCAGGCGGTCTATTGGGGCAGCGCGGCCGCCGCCCAACCGGGCTCGCGCAATTACGCCGGCATCCGCGAGCTGGCGGCGGATCGGTTGATCGAGCGCCTGGTCGGCGCCGTCGAGCGGGCTGAACTGGTCAGCGCCGCCCGTGCGCTCGACCGCGTGCTACTGGCGGGGCACCACGTCTTGCCGCTCTTCTATTTGCCGGCGGACCGTGTGGCGGTGTGGGATCGGTTCGGCCGCCCGGACAGCCTGCCCCTCTATGGCTATCGGCTCGATACGTGGTGGGAGGCGGCCGGGCCGCTCAGCCGGCTGCCGCGCCCTTGAGACGCGGTCCCGCCCAGCGCTTGCAGCCGCTGGCTTTCGTTGGCGTGATGCAAGGCGAGATTGGCCTCGCGCGCCCGTCTGCCGGGGGACAGGTGCGAACCGCCCGAGGCAGGTGGCACCAGCGGCTGGTCGGTGCGTGTGCTGTTCATGCGGCTATAGTGAAGTCTGCGGTAACGCTTGGCGGTGATCCCCATCACTGCGCGGGCATGCTGACGGGATCGTGAAAGGGGGAGAGATGGCGCGCGCCTTGCCTTTGCTGCCGACCACGCTGGTCGGCAGCTATCCGCAGCCGGCCTGGCTGTTCGACCAGTCGATCTTGCGCAAGATGGCGCCACCCAGGGTGCGAGCGACCAGGCTGTGGCGCGTGGCTCCGGACGATCTGGAGGAGGCGCAGGACGACGCCACCGTCGCCATTGTGCGCGAGCAGGAGCGCGCCGGCATTGACGTGGTGACCGACGGCGAGGTCCGGCGCGAGAGTTATTCCAACCGCTTCGCCACGGCATTGGCGGGGATCGATCCGGAGAGGCTTGGCCGGGGCGTGGGCCGCATGGGCCAGCCCGACGTGCTGCCGCTGATCAGCGGCCCGCTACGCCGGCGGGGGCCGGTCGAGGTGCGCGATGTCGAGGTGCTGCGTCGGGCGACCGACCGGCCGATCCGGGTGACGATACCCGGACCCTTCACCCTGGCGCAGCAGGCCGACGACCAGTATTACGGCAGCCCGGCCAAGCTCGCCATGGCGTTTGCCGAGGCGGTGAACGCGGAAGTACGCGACCTGTTCGCGGCCGGCGCCGACGTGGTGCAGTTGGACGAGCCCTATATGCAGGCGCGGCCCCAGCCGGCGCGCGACTATGGCGTGGCGGCCGTGTCGCGCGCGCTGGACGGCATTGCCGGCGTCACCGCCATCCACCTTTGCTTCGGCTACGCCGCGCTGGTGAAGAACCGGCCGCCAGCCTACGATTTCCTGACCGAGCTCACGGCGACGCCAGTCAGGCAGATCTCCATCGAGACGGCGCAGTCCGGCCTCGACTTGGCGGTGCTGCGGCAATTGCCGGGCAAGGACATCATGCTGGGCGTGCTGGACCTGTCGACGCACGAGGTGGAGACGCCGCAGGTGGTGGCGGGCCGCATCCGCCGCGCGCTGCCGCATGTGGCGCCCGAGCGCCTGATCATCGCGCCCGATTGCGGCATGAAATACCTGCCGCGCGCGGTGGCCTTCGCCAAGCTGGTGGCAATGGTGGAAGGCGCGCGCATCGTGCGCCGCGAGTTGAAGGCCGGCTAACGATGTCCGCCACCGCCACGCCCTTCGATGCGGCACTCCGGCAATATCTGCTCGCCGTGGGCGTGCGCGAAAGCCCGGCGCAGGTCCGCCTGCGCGAAGCAACCGCCAGCGACCGCCTGGCCATCATGCAGATCACGCCCGAGCAGGGCGCCTTCATGGCGCTACTGGTCGAACTGATGGGCGTGCGGCGCTATCTCGAGATCGGCGTCTACACAGGCTACAGCACGCTTTCGGTGGCGCAGGCGATGGGGCCGGAGGGCCGTATCACGGCCCTCGATGTGTCGGAAGAATGGACGCGGATCGCCTGGCAGCATTGGACGGCGGCGGGCCTCGCGCACAAGATCGACCTGCGCCTGGTGCCGGCGCTCGACAGCCTGGCCCACCTGCGCCGCGATCCCGGCCCCAGCAGCTACGATCTCGCCTTCATCGACGCCGACAAGGTGAATTACCCGGCCTATTACGAGGTCTGCCTCGAACTCGTGCGGCCGGGCGGCCTCGTCGCCATCGACAACGCCTTCATGATGGGCCGCGTGCTGGAAGCGAAGGAGCCGGGCCCGGCCGCCATCGATCGCGTCAATCGCTCGATCCGCGACGACGCGCGGGTTTCCATCGCCATGCTGCCCTTGGGCGATGGTCTGATGCTGGCGAGGAAAAGGTGAGGACCGCGGTTCAGTTCCGGTAGCTGGTATCGTGCGCATCGACTTGGCGCATCATCGCCTGGAACACTATCTCGGCCGCTTGGCCACTGGGATCGACGTTCAGGCTGTCGCGCCCGCATTTCTCAGCCACCGCGTCCGCCACCGGCACGACCGGCCGGCCGGTGGACCGCGCCGCCAATTGCACCTCGCAGGCCCGCTGCATGGTCCACAGACGGGCGAAGGCCTCGGCCACGCTCCGCCCGCAGGCGACCAGACCGTGATTGCGCAGGACAAGGCAGGATTTGTCGCTCAGGCTTTCCACCATGCGGGACTTCTCCTCGCCGTAAAGCGTGATCCCCTCGAACGCGTGATAGGCCACCTGGCCGCGCAGCATGGCGCCATAGAAATTGTGCTGGTCGATGCCCTCCTCGAGGCAGGCGATGGCCAGCCCGGCGGTGGTGTGCGTATGCGCGATGCAGGCGATCTCGGGCCGGGCCTCGTGGATCGCCGAATGCAGGGGATAGCCGGCCGGGTTATAGGGAAAGCTGCTGGCGCCGATGATGTTGCCGGCGAGGTCCAGTTTGACCAGGTTGCTGGCGGTCACTTCGTTGTAGTGCAGGCCGAACGGATTGATCAGGAAATAGCGGTCCGGCCCCGGCAGCTTGGCGGTGATATGGTTGAAGATGAGCTCGGTCCAGCCGAGATGGTGGAACAGCCGGTAGCAACCGGCCAGTTCGATGCGGACGTCCTGCTCGCTCTTGCTTGCCCTGGCGGTGGGCGGCATCGCGGGCTCCTCGCGCAGAGCAGGCCGCCAGTCTAGTTCAGCGGCCCTGGAAATGGGGCTTGCGCTTCTCGACAAAGGCGCTGACGCCCTCGCGGAAATCCTGGCCGAGCGCGCTGGCGGTGAGGCATTCGGCCTCAAGCTGCAACTGCGCTTCCATGTTGGTGTCCAGGCTCGAATACATGAGGCGCTTGACGTTGCCATAGGCCAGCGTCGGCCCGTTCGCCAGGCGGCGGGCCAGGCGAGCCGTGAAGGCTGGCAACTCGGCCCCCGGCACGACGTAGTTGACCATGCCATGCGCTGCCGCCGTGCCGGCGTCGATGTCGTCGCCCAGAAGCGCGATCTCCAGCGCCTTCTTCAGGCCGACCAGCCGCGGCAGGAAATAGCTGGCGCCGCCGTCCGGGCTGGCGCCGATACGCACATAGGCCAGCGTGAATTTGGCGTCCGCGGCGGCGATGGTCAGGTCGCAGGCGATCGCCAGGCTGACGCCGAAGCCGGCGGCATAGCCACGCACCTCGGCGATCACCGGCTTCGCCATGCGGCGGATGCCAAAGATCATCGGGTGCAGGGCGTTGATGCCTTCAAGGAAGCGCCGGCGCTTGGCCAGCCGGTCGTTGTCGCGTTCGGCGTAGAACGACTTGATGTCGCCGCCCGACATGAAGTGCTCGCCGGCGCCGCGCAGGATGACGCAGCGGACGCGGTCGTCGGCCTCGACTTCCGCCAAGCGCGCGATCAGCGCCGCGCGCATCTCCTGGTTCAGCGCGTTCAGCGCCGCCGGCCGATTGAGCGTCAGGGTAGCGATGCTGTCGGCCACGTCGAGCAGGACGGTGTCGTTCATGGCGCGCCTCAGGCGGCGTTGGCGGCGGCGCCCGTCCGCCGGAACCGCCAGACGCCATCGTCCGCCAGTTCGCGCGTCACCCGTCCTTGCGCGCGCAGGCAATTGAGGTGAGCCAGCGATTCCGCGAAGCCGAGATAGGTTTCGTGCGGCCGCAACTGGCGGCCGTAAAGCGCCTTCAAGGTGGAGGCGACGCGCTTGGGCTCGGCGGTCATCTCTTCGAGCAGGTTGAGACGATGGGCATGGTGCTGGCGCAGGTCGTCCAGCCGGGCATGCAGGCCGCGGAACGGCTCGTTATGCGCCGGCAGCACCAGCAGGTCGGCCGGCAGCGGCCGGAAGGTGTCCAGACTGTCGAGATATTCCTGCAAGGGGTTGGCCTCGGGCTCGGGCGCATAGACGCCGATATGCGGCGTGATGCGCGGCAGGATCTGGTCGCCCGAGAACATCAGGTTCAGTTCCGCGCTGAAAAGACAGGCATGCTCGGGCGCGTGGCCATAGCCGACGACGACGCGAAAGCCGCGGCCGCCGATCGTCAGCACGTCGCCATCCCGGATGCGGGCAAGCTGGCCCGGCGGCTCCCAGACCGAGTCGCGGAAATGGCTGTAGCCGCGGCTGCGCACTTCCCTCAGCGCCTCTTCGGTGAAGCCAAGCAAGCGGTAGTACTCGACCACGAATTCGGGCGGCTGGGCCTGCGCGTCCAGCCAGAACACCCGGCCCTGCAGCCACTCGCGCCGGGTCATGTAGAGCGGCGCGCCGAAGCGTTCGCAGAGCCAGCCGGCCAGTCCCATATGGTCGGGGTGATAGTGCGTGCAGATCACCCGGGTGATCGGCTTGCCACCCAACGCATGCGTCAGCACCTTGTCCCAGCAGAGCCGGATCACCTCGGTGTTCATGCCGGTGTCGACCGCGGCATAGCCGCCGTCATCCTCGATCAGCCACAGGTTGATATGGCTGAGGCCGGTCAGGTTGAGCGGCATGCGCAACCACAGCACGCCGGGCGCCACCGGCAGTACGTCGCCATGCGCCGGGATCGCGTCGAAGGCAGGGCTCACCTTGTCGTAGCGCACGGGCCTAGCATCTCCGGTCATGTCGGGGAACTGCGGCGTCGCTTCGCCGCAATGCAGCATAGGCAATCTAGGTTACGCCCCGGTAAGCGTCAAACCGAGCCGGCACGCGGGCCATTCAGCCGGTCAAACGTTCGGGCGCCACCGCGAACAGCAGCTCACCATCGCCCAAGGCGGCCGGCAGCAGGGCGGCGGCCTGTGGCAGCAACTGCTCGCAGAAGAAACGGGCGACAGCGACGCGGTCGTTGAGGTAACCGGCTTCGCCCGCGCCCTTGGCGATCAGCTCTCTGGCCGCCAGCGCGCCCTTGGCCAGCAGATAGCCGCCGAACGTCAGCCCCCACATCTTGAGATAGGGCGTGCAGCCGCCGAAGGCGGCGTTGGGCTCGCTGGCCAGCCGTGCCAGCAGCTCGCGGGAAGCGGTGGCAAGGCTCTGCAGCGCCGCCGCCAGGGTTGCCGCGCTGGCAGGCCAAGGCTCGAGCTTCGGCACGAGGTCGCGCATCTCGGCGATCTGCCGGTTCACCACCTCGCCGCCCTGCATCGGCAACTTGCGCGTCAACAGATCCATCGCCTGGATCCCATTGGTGCCTTCGTAGATCGGCAGGATGCGGGCGTCGCGGTAATACTGCGCGGCTCCGGTTTCCTCGATGAAGCCCATGCCGCCATGCACCTGCACGCCGAGCGATGCGACCTCGCAGCCGATGTCGGTCGCCCAGCCCTTGGCGATGGGCGTCAGCAGATCGGCCAGCGCCAAGCCCTGGGCGCGTTCTTCCGCCTGCGGGTGGTGGCGGGCGACGTCCAGCGCCCGCGCGTTCATCAGGCAGACGGCGCGCGCCGCCTCGGTCAACGCCTTCATGGTCATCAGCATGCGGCGCACATCGCCATGCCGCTCGATCGGCGAGTAGCCGGCTTCGCGCCAGCCCGGCGCGCGGCCCTGCCGGCGCTCGCGCGCATAATGCGCGGCGCGCTGGTAGGCGCGCTCGGCGATCGCCACCCCCTGCACCGCCACGGCCAGGCGCGCGGTATTCATCATGGTGAACATCGCCCGCATGCCGCCGTTTTCCGCCCCCAGCATGAAGCCGGTGGCACCGCCATCGTCGCCATAGCTCATCACGCAGGTGGGGCTGGCATGAATGCCCAGCTTGTGCTCGATCGAAACGCAGCGCAGATCGTTGCGGCGGCCCGGCCGGCCGCCGCCGTCGGGCAGGAATTTCGGCACGATGAACAGCGAGATGCCCTTGGTGCCGCTCGGGCTGCCGGCGGTGCGGGCCAAGACCAGATGCACGATGTTCTCGGCCAGGTCGTGCTCGCCGTGAGTGATGAAGATCTTCTGTCCCTTGATGCGCCAGCCGCCGCCGTCGCCGGGCTCCGCGCGGGTGCGGAGCGCGCCCACGTCCGAGCCCGCCTGCGGTTCCGTCAGGTTCATGGTGCCGGTCCAGGTGCCGCTCACCAGGTTGGGCAGGTAGGTGGCCTTCTGCTCTGGCGTGCCGTGCGCGGAAATCGCCTCAACCGCTCCTTGCGTCAGCAGCGGACAGAGCGCGAAACCCATGTTGGCGGCATTCCACAACTCGGCGCAGGCAACTCCCACCAGCCAGGGCAAGCCGGTGCCGCCGAACTCGGGCTCGAATGGCACGGCGTTCCAGCCGCCATCGCGAAACTGCGCATAGGCCTGGGCGAAGCCGGGCGGACAGATGACGACGCCGTTCTCCAGCCTGGCACCCACCTTGTCGCCAGACTCGTTGAGTGGCGCCAGCACGCCGGCGGCGAACCGCCCCGCCTCGCTCAGCACCTGCGCGACGGCCACCGGCTCCGCCGCTTCCAGCCCCGGCAACTCGGCCAATCCCGGCAGGTCGGCGATGTGGCGCAGCGCGAAGTTCAGATCGTTGAGCGGGGCCTGGAAAGCCGTCATGGTATGCCTCTGGTCGGCGGGCGAGCGACGCCCTGCCATTGTATCAGGACGCGGACAGGGCGGCATGCAGGCGCGGCAGTCAACCACGGGCGCGGGCGACGATCCCCTGGGCGCCTGGGCGGGGCTGCCCGTTGGCTTTCGCTTTCCGCCCTTCGACGCGACGCTGACGGCGGAACGCCAGGCCCGCTATCACCGGCTGGTGGGCATCGGCGACGAAGTGTTCGGCGAACAGGCCGACGCCAGTCTGTTGAGCCATGCCACGGTCGCCGTGCTGAGGCCGGCTGGATTGCCGGTGGACGGCCGCGTGCTGCTGTCGCACGACATCCGCCAGACGCGGCCCATTCGGCTGGGCGAGCTGGTCGGCATGCAAGGTGAAATCCTGCCCTGGGCGGACAGTCCGCGCGGGCGCATCGTGCATTGCCAGTTCCGCTACCGAACCGCGGCCGGCGATGAACCGCTGCGCGTGAACATGCGCGGCCTGTTGCCCGATCCGTCGGCCACGCCCGGGCCAAGGCCCGCACCGCCGGCGGAAGGTGCGGCCGAGTGGCAGCCGGTTGGCCGCCTGCCGCTGACGCCGCAGGCGGTCGCGGCGTTCGGCGCCGAGGTCGGCAACCGCATCCACGACGATCCGGATTTCGCCCGCGCCCGGGGCTTTCGCGCGCCGATCGCCCAGGGCCTGATGCAGTTGATGGCGCTCTATGGCGCGCTTGCCCGGGAAGGGCGGCCCAGCCGGGTGACTTTCGCCGCGCGCTTCCTCAGGCCCGCTTTCTGGGACGAGGAATTGCGCCTGGAAGCCGACGCCGCCCGCACGCGCTACCGCGCCGTCAACGCCGGCGGCAAGGCGACGGTTGCGGCGGCGGCGTCCGACTTGGAGCGGGTCTAGGAGGATCGCATGTCGCCAGTGGAACCCAAGCCGCGCGTCGGCCTGCTTCTGCCGCCGTTGCCGACGCTGTTGGGCGCCCAGCGTCAGCGCCGCTATCACCGGGCGGCGGAAGTGGGTGAGGGGTGCTTCGACGACGAGGTCGACCCGGCGCTGTTCGCCAACGACTGCATCCTGGCGAGGAAGCCGCTGAAGCGACCGGAGGTCGCGGGCCTGCACGTCTCGCAACGGATCGAGCAGTTCGAACCGGTGACGCTGGGCGAGGCGCTGACCGCGCAGGCCCGCGTGGTTGAGGTGACAGCACGGCGCAACGGCACGCTGGTACGCGCGCGGGTTGCGTTTGCGCGGGCCGATGGCAGCGTGCCGGTGGTCGGCGAGATCGGATCGCTGGAGACAGACGCGGCGGCGATGCGCGCGAAACCGCGATCGGGCCGGCCGGCCGAAGCGGACGCGCTCAGCGATTTCGTCGAGCTGTCGCGCAAGCATCCGACCGAGGCGCGCGTCAAGGACTACAGCTTCGAGTTCCCCGATTACCTGGTGCATTTCGATCCGCAGGTCAGCGACCGCCTGGGCCTGCGCTCGCCGGTGGCGCAAGGCCTGATGTCGTTCAGCTACATGGCGGAGGTCATGGCAAGAGGCGGCCCGCCGCGCCGCTTCGCGCTGTGGGCGGAGTTCCGCCATCCGGTGTTCTGGGACGATCGCGTGCGCCTGCTGGGGCGAGGGCGGGAGTACCTGGTGCTGAACGAGGCGGGCGTCATCTGCTCGACTGGCGGCTGTTCGGACCTTGCCGGCTGAAGCGGCGCGACCGGTGCCGGCAACCGCCGCCAGCCTGGCGGCGGCGGCCGACTTGCTGCGGGCCGGCGATCTGGTCGCCTTCCCGACCGAAACGGTCTATGGCCTGGGTGGCGATGCAACGAACGAGCGCGCGGTGGCGGCGATCTTCGCGGCCAAGGGCCGGCCGCGCTTCAATCCGCTGATCGCCCACGTCGCCGACCGGGAAGCCGCTGCCCGGCAGGGACGCATGACGCCACTGGCCGAGCGTCTGGCGGCGCGCTTCTGGCCCGGTCCGCTGACGCTGGTGCTGGCGCGCCAGGCCGACTGCCAGGTGGCCGAGTTGTCCGGCGCCGGCTTGGCCGCGGTGGCGCTGAGGGTTCCGGCGCATCCGATCGCCAGCTATCTCCTGCGCCGGGTTGGCCGGCCGGTGGCCGCGCCAAGCGCCAATCCTTCCGGCCGGATCAGCCCGACCACCGCCCAGCATGTTGTCGACGGCCTGGGCCGGCGAGTGGCGATGATCCTGGATGGCGGCGCGTGCCCGGTGGGCCTCGAATCGACCGTCGTCGACTGCACCGGCGAGGCACCCTTGCTGCTGCGCCCGGGCGGCGTTTCGCGCGAGGCGCTGGAGGCGGTCGTTGGGCCGCTGGCAAGCGCTGGAGATCCGAAGCGGCCAAGCGCGCCCGGGCAACTGGCCAGCCACTACGCGCCGCGCCGGCCGGTGCGCCTCAACGCCACGGATGTGGCGCCCGACGAGGCATTGCTGGCGTTCGGCGCCAACGTGCCGTCGGGTGGCTGTGCCAGGCTGAACCTGAGCCCGGCCGGGGACCTGGTGGAAGCGGCGGCCAATCTGTTCGCCATGCTGCGCCGGCTGGACGCACCCCCCGCGCGGGCCATCGCCGCCATGCCGGTGCCCAACGCTGGACTTGGCCTGGCTATCAACGACCGGCTCGCCCGCGCCGCGGCACCGGCCGAAGCGATCCCGTGCTAATGAACGCGCGGGATCTCTGATCGGGAGTGCCAGCCGTGACCGTCATGTCGAACAGCCCGGGCCGCGCGCCGGTCCAGCCGGCGGTCCTGCAGCGGATTCGCGAAGCGGTGGGCGAGCGCGGTTGCCTGACCGATCCGGCCGAAATGGCGCCGCTGCTGAAATCCTGGCGCGACAATTGGCGGGGCCGGGTGCCGATGGTGGTGCGTCCCGCCAACACCCAGCAGGTGGCGGCGGTGGTGCGGATTTGTGCCGAGACCGGCACGCCCATCGTGCCGCAGGGCGGCAATACCGGCCTGACCGGCGGCGGCCAACCGCACGACGATAACAGCGAGATCATCCTGTCGACCGCCCGGATGAACCAAGTGGTTGCCCTCGATCTGGCCAACGACACCATGACGGTCGAGGCGGGCTGCATCCTGGCCGAGATCCAGCGCCGCGCGGCGGAGGCGGGGCGGCTGTTTCCGCTATCGCTGGCGGCCGAAGGCAGTTGCCAGATCGGCGGCAACCTGGCGACCAATGCCGGCGGCACGCAGGTGCTGCGTTACGGCAATGCCCGAAACCTTGTGCTGGGCCTGGAAGTCGTGCTGCCCGACGGCAGCATCTGGGATGGCCTGCGCGGCTTGCGCAAGGACAATACCGGCTACGATCTGAAGCAGCTATTCATTGGCGCCGAGGGCACGCTTGGCATCATCACGCGGGCCGTGCTGAAGCTTCATCCGCGCCCGGGCGACAGCGAGACCATGCTGGTCGCATTGCCCGTGCCGGCGGCGGCGGTAACGCTGCTGGCGCGCGCGCGGGCCGCGGTTGGCGAGCAGGTGACGACGTTCGAACTGATCCAGCGCAGCTGCCTCGACATTGTCCTGAAGCACATTCCGGGGGCGGCCGATCCCTTGCCGGCGCGCCATCCCTGGTACGCGCTGGTCGAGGTGGCAGGGCAGGGCGGGCCCGGCACGCTGCGCCCGGCGGTGGAAGCTCTGCTGGCCGAAGCGGCGGAAGCGGGCGAGGTGCTGGACGCCGTGCTCGCCAGTTCGCAGCAGCAGGCGCGCGCCCTGCGGCGCCTGCGCGAAGGCATTCCGGAAGCGCAGAACCACGAGGGCGTCAGCCTCAAGCACGACGTTTCGGTGCCGCTGTCGCGCATCGACGAGTTCATCGCGCGGGCCAGCCGGCAATTGCAGGCCGCCTATCCCGGCATCCGCATCGTCGCCTTCGGCCATATCGGCGACGGCAACATCCACTTCAATCCGGCCCAGCCGGTTGGCGCCGACCGGGCGCGCTTCGCCGCCGAGTTGCCGCGCGTCAACCAGATGGTGCACGATCTGGTGCACGAACTCGGCGGCTCGATCAGCGCCGAGCACGGCATCGGCCGCCTCAGGCGCGAAGAGCTGAAGCGCTACAAGTCGCCGGTCGAGCTGGCACTGATGGGCGCGATCAAGCGCGCGCTCGATCCCGGCAACATCATGAATCCCGGCAAGCTGGTATCGCCGTGACGCGGTCGCGCTCGTGTGGCGGATTTGAAGTTCCTCCGATCGTGGCGGCCTTTGCGGCGAGGAACTTCAAATCCCAGGCCACCCGAGAAGCATAGGATTGCTCGTGTCCCTTTGATTCCGAAGTTCGCATAAGAGTGGCCGTATGAACGTGCGAACTTCGCAATCGGGACACTAGGCGGCATGGTGCACGCAACGGACGCGCCGCGAAGCCAATGGTCGACCGTGACGCTGGCGGTGCTGGGCGGCATCGTGGTCGCGCTGCAGGTGGGCAAGGTGCCGCCGGCCATTCCGGCGCTGCGCGCGGAGCTTGGCCTCGGTCTGGTTGAGGCAGGCTTGGTGGCCTCGCTGTTCGCGCTGCTGGGGGCGTGCTCCGGCGTGCCGCTGGGCGCGCTTCTGAACCGCCGCGGTCCGCGTCTGGCGATGACCGCCGCCACGGCGGCGCTGGCCTGCGGCGCGGTTCTGGGCGCTCTGGCCCAGAGCGGCGCCGGCCTGCTGCTCGCGCGGGTGCTGGAAGGCTTCGGCTTTGTCGGCATCGCGGTCAGCGCGCCGCGGCTGATCGTGCTGGCCAGCCTGCCGCGCGACCGGACGCTGGCATTGGGTCTGTGGGGTACCTACATGCCGATCGGCATGGCGCTGGCCATGCTGGTCGGGGGCCCGCTGGTGGCGCTGGCCGGCTGGCGCTGGCTGTGGTGGTTGGCCAGCGCCGCGGCGCTTGTCTATCTGTTGGCCTTTCAGTGGCTCGGACGGCGCTTCGTGCTGGCGCCCGAACCGCCCGCCGCGCCCCTTGCCGACAGCCTCAGGTCGGCGTTCCGGCGGCCCGGGCCATGGCTGCTTGCGGGCTGCTTCGGCTTCTATTCGCTGCAGTTTTTCGCGGTCGCCACCTGGCTGCCGACCTATCTGAGCGAAGCCGCCGCGTTCAGCGCCAGCGGCGCGGCGCAATGGACCGCCTTGGTGGTGGCAGCGAACACGGTCGGCAACATCGTGACGGCGCTGTTGCTGCACCGCGGCATGGCGCGCGCGCCCTTGCTGCTGGTGGCCTATCTGGTGATGGCGGCGACCGGTACGGCGTTGCTCACGCTGGCACTGCCGGCGGCGGCGAAACTGCTGCTGGCGGTGCTGTTCACCGGCTTCGGCGGCCTGCTGCCTGCGGCGGTGCTGGCTGGCGCGGCGTTGCACGCGCCAAGCTTGCGCGATGTGCCGACCGTCGCCGGTGCCAGCGTGCAGGGCGCCAATCTCGGCAACCTGCTGGGCGCGCCCGCCATGGCGGCGGCGGTCAGTCTGTTCGGCGGTTGGGCGGCGGCGCCGGCCCTGTTGTTGGGCTGTTGCCTGGTTGGCATCGGCCTGACGGTTTGTCTCGCGGTGGTGGAGCGCCGGCTGTCGGCCGCTCGCTAAAGCAGGCTCGCCTGTCGCGGTTCGGCCGCGAGCGGCACCCAGCAGGTTGGATCGTCGTTGCGAACGGCGTTGACGTGCCGGCCGATCGGATAGGCCCGCAGGTCGCTGCCCGTGTAGGGCCGCAGCCAGGCGCCATCAGCCGGCCGCTCGACATCGAGCCAGGCGTCGTGCAATGCGGTTGGCAGGATCACCGGCATGCGTTCGTGAATGGCGCGGATCGCCGCCGAGGCTGCCGTTGTGACAATGGCGAAGGTCTCGATCGTCTCGCCTTGTGGCGAGTGCCAGGTCTCCCAGAGGCCGGCCATGGCGAACGGCGCGTCGCCGGCCAGCGCGACGCGGTAGGGCTGTTTGCCTCCGTCGACCGCCTGCCATTCGTAGAAGCCATCGCTCAGCACCAGACATCGCCGGCGACGAAAGGCGGCGCGGAAGGCCGGCTTGTCGGCCACCGACTCGGCCCGCGCGTTGATCATGCGGGCACCGATCGAGTGGTCCTTGGCCCAGCCTGGCACCAGGCCCCAGCGCAGCAAGTCGAGCGTGGCAATCCCGCCGGCTGGCGTTGGCCGACGCAGGACCGGCGCTTGCTGCGTGGGCGCAATGTTGTAGCGTGGCGCCAGGTTGGGGCTGCCCTGAAAGCGGAACAGCCGACGGATCGCTTCCAGCGGTGTGGTGAAACTGTAACGTCCGCACATGCAGGCTGACCGATAGGTGCGCAATGGCGGATAATAGCCCGAACGGGCCAGGGATGACGGCATGGAAATGATCGACGAATTGGCGGCCGAGATCGCCCGGCGATTGGTTGCGCGCCGGGAAACGGTCGCGGTCTCGGAATCCTCGACCGGTGGGCTGATCTCGGCGGCGTTGCTGCGGGTGCCCGGCGCCTCGGCCTACTATTGCGGCGGCGCCGTGGTCTACACGGTGGTGGCGCGCAGCGAACTCCTGGGCATCGACGACCAGCGAATGGCCGGTCTGCGCTCGGCCAGCGAGCCGTATGTCTTGCTGACCGCCGATACCATCCGGAGCCGTTTGCGAACCACCTGGGGATTGGCCGAAGCCGGCGCAGCGGGACCGGAAGGCAACCGCTATGGCGATCCCGCCGGGCACACCTGTCTTGCCGTCGTCGGCCCGTTGCGGCAGGCCAGGACGCTGCGCACCGGCATCGCCGATCGGGCCGCCAACATGCTACGCTTCGCCGAGGCGGCGTTGGCATTGTTTCGCGACAGCCTGAAGTAGGCGCGAGCCAAGGGCAGCGACATGAACGCGACGGCGTGGCAGTTGGAGGGCGAGTATTTCGAAGCCTGCAACTGCGACTTCCTTTGTCCTTGCCTGGTGCGCGAGAAGCCGACGCGGGGCGGCTGCACGGTGGCGCTGATTTTCCACGTGCGGACCGGCCAGTACCAGGGCACCGGCCTGGACGGGCTCAACTTCGTGCTGGCGGCGGAGACGCCAGGGCCGATGCCCGAGGGCAACTGGACGGTCGGCGTGATTGTCGACCAGCGGGCAAGCGCGGCGCAGCGCTCGGCATTGGCGGCGATCGCGGCGGGCGAAGTCGGCGGCCCGCTCGCGGGCATCAGGGCGTTGACCGGGCGATTTGCCGGCACGGCGGTCAAGCCGATCAGCTACGAGGCCGACGGGCTTCGCCGCCACGCCAAGGTCGAGGACATGCTGGCGGTCAGCATTGCCGGTCTGTCCAGCCCGCGCCTGAAGGGCGAAGCGATGTGGGTGGAGAATACCGGCCATTCGGTCAGCCAACGGCTGGCCCTGGCAAAAGCCGGCGAGTGTCGCCTGAGCGCCTTCGGCATCGATTGGCGGGAGAGCGCTGGCCGCAACAACGGCCACTTCGCGCCCTTCCGCTGGAGCGGCTGATCAGGCGGCGCGTTCGTCGATCGGCGCGAGCGGATGCGCCCCGCCCGGTCGGGCGGTCGACCCAGCGCGGCAATGGGTTAGTGGTTCGCACGACGCAGCGGCAGTAACAGCATGTCGGTCAGCGCAGCGCAGTTCCGCGCAGGCACTTCGGCCAGGCCGTATCGGCGGGTTTCCCGTTGCCCCGGATCGGGCACGAGGTAGGTGCCGAACAGGCGATCCCAGATCCTGAACAGGCCGCCAAGATTGGTGCCGAACTCGCGCGGATTGGCCGAGTGATGGCTGAGGTGCATGCGATTGGTGACCATTAGCCATTCGGCCCACCGTTCAAGCCGCGCCGGAAAGCGCGCATTGAACCGCGCCGGGTTTCCCGGAGGCTCCGACTTGTGAGAAGGAGGAGCTGCCATGGGAACACATTCGACGAGATATCCGGCGGAGGTTCGCGAGCGGGCTGTCCGGC
>VGEV01000053.1 GCA_016869175.1 Alphaproteobacteria bacterium | reverse complement strand
TCGCGCGTGAGCCGGGGGCGGCGCGCCTCGACGACAGTGGCATCGACGATCTGCCCACCCATCGCCAGATAGCCCTTCTCCCGTAGCGCCGCATCGAACCGGGCGAACAGCCGGTCGAAGGCACCAGTCCGAACGAGTTGCTCGCGGTAGAGCCAAATCGTCTTGGCATCCGGCACGGCATCGTGCAGCGCCAGCCCGACAAAGCGCATGAACGACAGCCGATCCCGGATCTGATACTCGGCCTGATCGTCGGACAGCGTGTACAGCGTCTGCACAACCAGCACCTTGAACATCAACACCGCGTCGTATGGCGGCCTCCCGCCCTTGGAGCGGTCCGTGCGCGGCACCGCCGCCTCGAGATCAGGGCGGAACAGCTCGAAGTCCACCACCTTCGCCAGCCGCTCCAGCGGGTCCCCCGCCGCCGACAGCCACGCCAGCCGCTCGTCCGTGTCGAAGAAACCAGCCTGTCCCGCCATCCCCGCCTCCGGCCATCGCCAGAGGTCAGAGAATCAACCCGCGACCCTCAACGCCAGAGGTTCTCGAGGTGTCCAATCGGTTGGGCTGGCCGCGGCGCCAGACAGGGGCAGGGGTCGATGCAGGCTTGGTGTATTCATGATTTGTTCTTTAACGCGCTGCACCACCCCCGCGCAATTGCGCGCCACAAATTTTCTTGCCGAGGTCGCCGCGCCCAGTCGGCGACGGTCTATTCCGCCGCCTGCCGGCTGGCCCGACGGCTGGCGCGCAGGGCTTCGCTGGCGGCCTGTTCGGCTTGGCCGTCGGGGCCGATCGCCACGCCATAGTCGCCGGCCGCTGCCTCGGCCGAGATCAGGCCGTTGGCGACATCGAGCGCCACCAGGGCCGGCTCGCGCCGCAGCGGATCGCCGAAGCCGCCGCCGCCCGGCATTTCCAGGGTCAGCCGGTCGCCGGCGGGGATGGTCTGCTGGCCCTTCGGGCGGAGCAGCGGGCCGGACCCGAGCCTGACGCGCCCGGGCGCCCCCGCCGCGCCGCGCTCGCGGCCCTTGGGCGGCACCGAAACGCGGTCGAACATGGCCAGCACGGCGAAGGGAATGTTGTCGCGGCCGCCCACTTCCATCACCTGGCCGAGCCCGCCCCGCCATTGCCCGGCACCGCCCGAACCGGCGCGCAGTTCCTTGCGCCAGAAGACCAGCGGTGCGCGGTTCTCCGACACCTCGACCGGCGTGTTCTTCACGCCCGAGGGGAAGGCGGTGGCCGACATGCCATCGGCGGTCGGCCGGCCGCCGGTGCCGCCGGCATGGAAGGTGATGTAGTCGAAATCGACCAGGTCGTGGTTGCCGAGCGTCTCAAGCTGCCGGGTGTCGATGGCCGAGCGGCCGCCGCGGAATTGCGGCTGCCAGTTGGCCGACGAGCCCTCCGCCGGCACTCGGCCGGGCATTGCCTGGTGCAGGCAGCCGAAGATCAGGTCGGGCAGCATGTGGCCGATCACATGCCGGGCGGATACCGGCGCCGGCCGCTTGGCGTTCAGGATGCAGCTTTCGGGCGCGTGGAAGCTGAACGGCGCGAGCGAGCCGTAATTGTTTGGGATCTCGGGCGCGATGATGCATTTCAGGCCGAACAGCGTGTAGGCCTGGGTGTAGTTCAGCACGACGTTGATGCCGAACGGGCTGGCCGGCGTGGTGCCGGTGTAGTCGACATGGATGGTGCCGTCCTTGATGGTCAAGGTGGCCATCAGTTCGACCGGCTTGTCGTAGCCGTCGGTGACGAGGTTGTTGCGAAACACGCCGTTCGGCAGCCTGGCGATTTCCTTCTTGGTCGCCTCGCGCGAGGCCTCGATGATGTACTGGCCGATGCCTTCGAGATCGGGCAGGTCGAATTCGTGCATCAGCGCCAGCGCGCGACGGGCGCCCTCTTCGTTCGCCGCCATGAACGAGAAGATGTCGCCTTCGACGCTCTGCGGGTCGCGCACGTTCTCGCGGATGATTTCGAACAGGTCGTCGTTCAGTTGGCCGGCGCGGGCCAGCTTCATCACCGGGATGAACAGGCCCTCCTCGAACACCGAGCGGCCGTCCGGGCCGAAGCCGCGGCCGCCGATGTCCACCACATGGCAGGTATTGGCGATCAGGCCGACCGCGCGCCCTCGGTGGAAGAAGGGCGTCACCACCGTAATGTCGTGCAGATGGCCCGAGGTCAGCCAGGGGTCGTTGGTGATGTAGTGGTCCCCCTCGCGCATGCTGTCGATGGGAAACTTCTTGAGGAAAAACTGCACGCCGTTGGCCATGGAATTGACATGGCCGGGGGTGCCGGTGACGGCTTGCGCCAGCATGTGGCCTTGGCGGTCGAACACCCCGGCCGCCAGGTCGCCCGCCTCCGAAACGGTCGGGCTGAAGGCGGTGCGGATCAGCGTCTGCGCCTGTTCTTCGACGGCGGCGATCAAACGATTCCACACGATCTGCTTGTGGATGAGGCCGATGTCGCTGGCATTCGCACTCATACCTGTTCTCTCTGGCGTCGGGTCAGGATGATAGCCCAATCGTGCACAATTGCCTCGTAACGTCCGGTCAACACGGTCGAGGTCTCGTCCTCCTCGATCACCGCCGGGCCGAGGATGCGGGCCCCCGCCGGCAGGCGGTCGCGGCGATAGTTCGGCGCCTCCACGAAGCCGCCCTTGGCGGGCTCGAACAGCGGCCGGCGGGCCAGCGGCTCGGGTGCGGCGCCGGCGGGCGCGATGGCGCGGCGCTCGGGCGGCGCCTCCTGGGTGGCGACATCCACCTTCCAGCTCATCGCCTCGATATCGACCCCCGGCACCAGGCGGTTGAACAGCCGCCTGTATTCCGCTTCAAACGCGGCCTGCACGCGGGCCGGGTCGCCGGCATCGTAGTCGCGCACCGGCAGTTCCACCTCGATCTCGTGCGCCTGGCCGACATAACGCATGAAAGCCGAGCGCTTGGCCCGGGTCGGCCGTCCTGGCGCGGCCTCCGCCACCACCGCCGCCGCGGCCGCCGTCATTTCGCTGAACAGCCGGTTGAGTTCGGCGACGTTGAGGCCCGACAGCCGCTGGTAGAGCGAGCGCACCACCTCATAGGCGACCGGCGCGCGCAGGAAGCCGACCGCCGAGCCGACTCCGGCATGGCTGGGGATCACCACCGTGTCGACGTCCAGTTTCTCGGCCACGCGCGCGGCATGCAGCGGTGCCGCGCCGCCGAAGGCGATCATCACCCGCCCGGCAAAGCCCTTGCCGCTTTCGATGGCATGCACGCGGGCGGCACTCGCCATGTTCTCATCGACGATCTCCGCCACGCCGAAGGCGGCGGCCGGCAGGGACAGGCCCAGCGGCTCCGCCACCTGCCGCTTCAGCGCCGCCTCGGCGGCGGCCAGGTCGAGCGGCAGGCTGCCGCCGGCGAAGTTCTCCGGCACGATGCGGCCCATGACCAAATCGGCATCCGTCACCGCCGGCAATGCCCCGCCCTGGCCATAACTGGCGGGGCCAGGCTCCGCGCCGGCGCTTTCGGGCCCGACGGCGATGCGGCCCAATTGGTCGAGATGAGCGATCGAGCCGCCGCCCGCGCCGATCTCCACCATGTCGACCGTGGGCAGACGCAAGGGCAGGCCCGAGCCGCGCATGAAGCGATAGACCCGTGCCGCCTCGAACGAGCGCGTGGTCTGCGGCCGGCCGCCGTCGATCAGGCAGATCTTCGCCGTGGTGCCGCCCATGTCGTAGGACAGCACCTTGTCGAAGCCATATTGCCGCGCCAGGTGGCTGGCGAACATGGCGCCGCCCGCCGGCCCCGACTCGATCAGCCGGATCGGCAGGCGCGAAGCCGTCTCCACGCCACAGAGACCGCCGCCCGACAGCATCAGGTAGAGCGGGCAACGGAAGCCCTGGGCTGCCATCTGCCGCGCCAGGTCGCCCAGGTAGCGCGCCATCAAGGGCCGGGTGTAGGCATTGGCGCAGGCGGTGGAAATGCGCTCGTATTCGCGCAGTTCGGGCGAGACCTCGCTGGACAGGCTGACCGTCAGCTTCGGCAGTCGCGCCGCCAGGATTTCCGCCACCCGTCGCTCGTGCGCCGGGTTGGCATAGCTGTGCAGCAAGCCGACCGCCACCGCCTCCACCTGCTCGCGCTGCAGCGCCGGCAGCAGCGCCTCCACCGCCGCCACGTCGAGCGGCAGCAGCACTTCGCCGTTGGCGGCGATGCGCTCCGGCACGGCGAAGCGACGCGCCCGCGGCACCAGCGGCTCGGGCTTGCGCATGAAGATGTCGTATTGCGCAAAGCGGCTTTCGGTGCCGATCTCCAGCGTGTCGCGATGTCCCTGGGTGGTGATGAGTGCCAGCTTGGCGCCGCGCCGTTCGATCAGCGCATTGGTGACCAGCGTGGTGCCGTGGATGATCAGGCCGGCCTGTTCCGGCCGCGCTTTCGCCGCCTTGAGCGCTTGCGCGATGCCTTCCAGCACGCCTTGGTCGGGCGCGCGCGGCGTGGTCAACACCTTGACGGTGAACATCCGGCCGTCGTCCTGCTCCAGAACGATGTCGGTGAACGTGCCGCCGATATCGACCCCCAGTCGGTAGCGGGCCGCGGTCTGGTTGGCCTGTGCCATGCGGAAAGTGGTCCTTGCGTCTTGTGTCACTGGGGCCGGGGCACGGGACACGCCGACGGCGTCGCCGGCCGTGCCATGGCCGTTGCGCTGGATGTCAGACCGCGACCTTGGCGCGGCCGGGCTTCAGATCGGTGGCATAGTCGATGCTGACCGGCGCGTCGTTCTCGAACGGGCTCGTGAGGTCGAGCTCCTTGGCGTATGCGCGCATCGCCGGCATCACCTCCTGGCCCAGCAGCCGAATGCATGTGCGGGCGTCAGCGTCGCTGACCGTGCCGTCGTTGCCCCACAGCGCCATGATGCCGGGACGGGTCTCTTGCATGATGCGTTTCAACTTCGGGATCACCGTCTTGGGCGTGCCGGCGATGATCTGCATGTTGTCCATCTGCTGTTCGAAGGTCTCGCGGCCGCGTGGGCTGAGCGCGCGACCGACCGCGAACTCAACGAAGCCGCGACGCTGGCTGGGCGAGAAATAGCCGGACGGGCTGCTCCAGACCGGGTGCGCCAGGCCGGTGAACTCGCCCTGCATCCACATGAACTGCTTGGCGTTCCGGATCGCCTTTTCCTCCGTGTCGGAAACGTGCACGCGCTGCAGATAGCCGCGACATTCCGGACCCGGCGTGTAGCCGACCTCGGCGGCCGCCTGGTCGTAGGTCGCCCAGATGCGCTTGGTCGCTTCGATCGAGGTGTTGAGCGCGATGTAGGGGTAGCGCTTTTTCGCTGCCCAGATGATGGTTTCGGTGCTGAGCACGCCGGGAATCCAGACCCGGGGATAGGGCTTCTGCAGCGGCACCGCCCAGGGATTGACCACGCGATGCTGATAATGCGTGCCCTCCCAGCGGAACGGGCCGGGCTGCGTCCAGGCCTTGACGATGAGATCGTGCGCTTCCTCGAAACGCTCGCGATTGAAGGCGGGGTTGACGCCGGTGGCGAGCTGTTCCTGGCCGCCGCCGCGCACGAAGCCGGAGACCAGCCGGCCCTTGGACACCATGTCGATCATCGCCAGCTCTTCCGCCAGCCGGATCGGGTTCTCGGCCAGCGGCAGGGGATTGCCCAGCAATACGATCTTCACGCGCTTGGTCATGCCGGCCAGAATGGCGGCGAACACGTTCGCCTTGGCCTGCATGCAGAACGGCGCGTTGTGATGCTCGTTCAGCATGATGCCGTCGACGCCCATCTCCTCCGCATAGAGATACTGGTCGAGAAACTCGCTGTAGAGCCGGCTGCCTGCCACCGGATCGAAATGCTTGTTGGAGAACATCAGCGCCGTGGCGCCGAACTTCAGGCCTTCCTCGGCCGAATAGGCGGCCATCGGCTGCTCGGTGAAGTACATGAGGTGCATGGGCTGTCTCCTTGGCGCCTCAACGGCCGTCGAGGAACGAGCTTATCAGAGCGGCCAGTTCCGCCGGCTTCTCCATCTCGACGCAATGGCCGCTGCCGCGCACGATCTCCAGCTTCGCGTGGCGAAGGGCGGTCGCATAGACCTCGCCGGCCGAGCGCGGCACCACCCGGTCGTGCTCGCCCCAGACCACCAGCGTCGGCGCCCTGACCCCACCTAGCAGATGCGGCAGCGTCTGATTGTACATGTAGGGCTTCCAGGCGATGCGGAAGCACATCTCGCGCGCGATATCCCAGGCAACCAACTGGTCGGTGCTGGGCTCCGCACCGTAGGCGGCGGCGAAAGCGGCCTCGCCATGAAAGCCGGCCCGGGCATAGTCGATGTAGCTGAGCAGGGCCTGATCGAGGATGTCGCCGGCCGGCGGCTTGACCCCCATGGCGCCGACCAGGACCAGGCGATGGAAGTCGCGCGGCGCCAGGCTGGCCATTTCGGCCGCGATCCAGCCGCCAAGGCCAAGGCCGAGCAAGCTCACCTGGGCGAGGTCGAGATCGGTCAGCAACGCCTGGTACATGGCGGCGATGTCGCGCGGGCTGCGCAGCCAAGCAGGCCGCTCCGAGCCGCCAAAGCCCGGGTGATGGGGCAGCAGCACGTCGAAGCGCCGGGCCAGCGCGTCATAGAACGGCAGGCGGTCGAGCGTGCCCAGGTCGTGGTGCAGCACGAGCACGGGCCGGCCTGCGCCGCCACGCAGCAGTCGCAGCTTGCAGCCCGCGACCCCGGGCGCACTTTCGTCCCAGGCAACATCCGCCGCCATCGCTTCCCCCAACCCCCTTCGCTTCCCCGGCAACAGTCGCGAGTCGGCCCGGGGCTGTCAATGCGATCGGGGCGCCGGCGGGCGCAGATCTCCGATGCGCGGGCCGGAGAGTTAGCCTTTGGCGGTAATGGCGTCGACCTCCGCCAACTCCGCCGCGGTCAGTTGCCAGCGGCCGGCCTGGCAGTTGGCCGCGACCTGTTCGGGCGTGGTGGCGCCGGCGATCACGCTGGCCACGGTCGGCCGCGCCGCGGTCCAGCCGAACGCCAGTTCCAGCAGCGAGCGGCCGCGGGCCGCGGCGAAGTCGCCCAACTTCTCGACGATCGGCCAGTTGGCTTCGGTCATGTAGTCGCGATTGGCGAAGCGCGCGTTCAAGGTCAGGCGGGCGCCCTCGGGCATGGTCGCGTTGCGCTTGTACTTGCCGGTCAGCAGGCCGTTGGCCAGGGGAAAGTAGGGCAGCAGACCCAGGCCATAGCGCTGCATCGCCGGGATCAGGTCGCGCTCGATCAAGCGGTTCAGCAGGTTGTATTCGTCCTGACAGGATATGAAACCGGTGACGTTGCCAGTGCGGGCGAGCCATACGGCGTCGGCCACCTGCCAAGCCGGCACGTTGGAACAGCCGACATAGCGCACCTTGCCCTGGCGCACGAGATCGCCGAGCGCGCCAAGCGTCTCGTCCATCGGGGTCAGCGGGTCGGGCCGGTGCAGCTGGTAGAGGTCGATCCAGTCGGTCCTGAGCCGTTGCAGCGATTCCTCCACCGCCGCCATGATGTAGCACCGGGATGCGCCGCGCTTTACAGCGACATCGTCCATGTCCATGCCGAACTTGCTGGCCAGCACCATGTCCTTGCGCCGGGCGCCCAGGATTTCGCCCAGTTGGCTTTCCGAGCCGCCGCGGTTGCCGTAGGTGTTGGCGGTATCGAGCAGCGTGATGCCCAGGTCGAGCGCCTTGTGCACCACGGCGCGGGTCGCCTCGCGGTCGAGCTTCAGGCCGAAATTGTTGCAGCCAAGGCCGACCACCGAAACCCTGAGGCCCGAGCGCCCGAGATTGCGATACTCCATCCCATCCCCCATACGAACCCAACCGGACGATCCTAGCGTGGCGGATTTGACGTTCCGCCGATCCGGGCGGCCGACCCGGCGAGGAACGTCAAATCCAGAGCCACACTAGAATCATTGGATTGCGAGTGTCCCTTGGATTCGGGAGTTCGCATAGAAGTGGCCACATGGCCGTGCGAACTCCGGAATCGCGACACTAGCGGCCGGTGCGGACCGCGTCAGGCGGCGGCGCGCCCGGACGGATTGCCGGCCAGGCGAGCGCGGCAAGCGCCAAGGCAAGCAAGGCCCCAAGCGAGCACAGGACAATCGCCGCCTGCGCGCCGACCTGGCTGGCCAGCAGTCCGATCAGCGCGAAGCCGAAGGCGGAACTGCCGATGCAGACGGCGAGCACACCCATGACGCGCGGCCGGGCCGCGGCCGGCGCCGACAGGAAAACGATGGTGGCCTGCATGGAAGCAAAGCTGGCGTTGCCGGCGCCGACCAAGACCAAGAGGAGGCCCGAGAGCACAGGCCAGGGTGAGAAGGCGAACAGCAGCGTGCCGATGGCATAGAACGCGACGCCGCCAAGGTACACGGCTCGAAACTGCCGGGGCCGCACCAGCGTCGCCATCAGCAGGGCGCCGGCCAGCGCGCCAAGGCCGTCGGCGCTGACCAGCAGGCCGACCAGGAAGGCCGACAAGCCCAGGTCATGTTCCGCGATCACCGGCACCAGCGCGGTGGTGGGCCAGGCCAACAGATTGAAGATCACGGTCACCGCCAGCGTGCCCACCATCGCCGGGTCGCGACCGACCAGGCGGAAGCCCTCGATCAGGCGGGCCAGCAACCGCATGCCGGATGCGCGGTCGACGCGTTCGCGCCGACTGAGCCCGGCGATCAAGCCGAGCGCGACGGCGTAGAGCAGGGCGCCCAGCAGGAAGCCGCCTTCGATGCCGCCGGTCTCCAGCAGCAGGCCACCCAGGACCGGCCCCAGCATCCGGGTTGCGTTGTTGGTGGCGGTGTCCAGCGCCATGGCGGCGGCGGTCCGCTGCGGCCCGGCGATCTCGCCCAGCATGGTGCGGCGCAGCGGCAGGTCGGTCGCCCAGAACAGCCCGTTCAGGAGCGCTCCCGCCGCGACATGCCAGAGCTGCAACGCGCCGCCAGCGGCGAGCAGCGCCTGGCCGGCGCTGGTGCCGACGCCCAGCGCCAGCAGCCAAAGCAGCACCCGGCGCGCGCTCACCCGTTCCGCCACCGCGCCGGCGACCGCCCCCAGCAGGGCCACCGGCAACAGCCGAAGGAACGTGAAGAAAGCGACCTGGAAAGCCGATCCGGTCGCATGCAGCACATAAAGGCTGACCGCCAGGAATTCGAGCCAGCGGATCGTGCCGACGATGACGCCGGTGAGCCAGATCCGACGGAAGGCTCGATCGGCCAGCAGCGACAACGCCGCGCGGCCGGGCGGCATCGGCGCGGGTCCAGTTGGGTCGGCAGGAGGCTGTGAAATGTCGGTGCCGTCGGACGTTCGGGAAGGAGCCGAGAGCCTAGCCCGAAATGCGTCGGTCGGTCAGACGGCGCGGTCGCCGATGCGCCATGCGCGCAGGCAGCCGCTCAGGACAGCCAGCGCTTGCGCCGGCGGTAATGCTTGACCTCGCGATAGGACTTGCGGGCGCCATGCTCGGAAATACCGAGATAGAATTCCTTGACGTCGGAATTGTCGCGCAACGAAGCGGCCGGCCCCTCCAACACGATGCGGCCGTTTTCCATGACATAGCCGTGGTCGGCGAGACCGAGCGCCAGGTTGGCGTTCTGCTCGACCAGCAACACGGTCAATCTCTCTTCTTGCTGTAGGCGCTTCAGGCGGCCAAAAATCTCCTCCACCACCAAGGGCGCCAAGCCAAGCGAGGGCTCGTCCAGCAGGATCACCTTGGGATCGGACATCAGCGCGCGGCCGATCACCAGCATCTGCTGCTCGCCGCCCGACAGATAGCCGGCAAGCTGCGAACGGCGTTCGCGCAGCCGGGGGAAGTAGCTGTAGACCGCTTCGGTACGCTGGCGCACCTTGCCCATGTCGCGCTGGGTATGCGCGCCGGCGATCAGATTCTCCTCGACGGTCAGCTGGTCGAACACACGGCGGCCCTCGAACACCTGCACGACGCCTTGATTGACGATCTCGTGCGCCGGCTTGCCATCGATGCGCTGCCCCGCCAGTTCGACCGAACCCTTGGTCACTTCGCCGCGTTCCGCCCGCAACAGGCCGGAAATCGCCTTGAGCGTCGTCGTCTTGCCTGCGCCATTGGCGCCCAGCAGCGTGGTGATGGAGCCTTCCTTGACCTGCAAGGACACGCCGCGCAGCACCAGCACGACATTGTTGTAGATCACTTCGATGTTGTTGAGGTTGAGCATGGCTGAGCCCGGCGGCAGTGACCGGGGTCCGACCAGAATGGCCGGACCCCGGGGCAGGAATGCGCGACAGCTATTTCGGCGCGTGGTCCTTCAGCGCCTTGGCCAGCACCTCCGGATAGGCGCGGAACCAGTCGGTGGTCTTCTCGAACTTGCCACCCTTGACCTGGAAGATCTGCACATAGCCACCGCCCTCGTGATCCTTCGCGGTGACCTCCAGCGGCGGCATGAAACCGTCCAAGGTGATGCCCTTGATCTTCTCGAAACCGGCCTTGGCGTCCTCGCCGGTGATGCCGCCGCCCGGCTTGGCCTTGAGGGCATTGCGAATGGCCTCCACATGCATCACCGCGATCAGCATGCCGCGGTTATAATAGACCGACGAAGCGAACTCCTTGGGGGCCGGCTTGCCGTCCTTCTTGTACATTTCGACGATCTGCTTGTGCACCGGATACTCGGAGCCGACGCCGGCGAACTGCATGGTGTTATAGCCTTCAGCGGCCGCCCAGCCGCCGGCGGCCTCGATATCGGCCTCGCCGCTGCCCCAAACGAACGACACCACCTTGCGCAACGGGAAGCCGACCCGCTTCAATTCCTTGATCGACACCGAGGGCGAACGCCCGAACAGATGCGCGAGCACGAAATCGGCGCGGAAGCGTTGCGTGATGTCCAGTACCTGCGCGCCCATTTCCACGCCCGGCGGCGGCACGGCCCAGGTCTGCATGGTGAAACCCTCGACCTTGGCCAGTTCCTCCAGCACCGGCAGCGGCTCGCGCCCGGCCGGGTTGTCATAGAACAGGAAGGCGATCTTCTTGTCCTTCAACGAGCCGCCCATTTGATCCTTGGCGAACTT
Organism: Alphaproteobacteria bacterium; assembly: GCA_016869175.1. Lineage (GTDB taxonomy): Bacteria > Pseudomonadota > Alphaproteobacteria > VGEV01. The sequence goes on along the minus strand of VGEV01000053.1, from coordinate 12,383 downwards.
CACGGCCGCCGTGCCTTGCGACCAATAGGTGGCGGCGATCGGGAAGATGTAGGGGTAGCGCTGGCCGTCCGCCGCGGCGGCGGTGCCGAAGCCGGGCGAGGTGCCGGGGATCTTGTCCTCGGTCAGCTTCTGCGTCATTGCCTGGATGTGCGGCGTGCCGTAAACGCCGACGATGACCGCGCCTTCCTTCTTGAAGCGTTCGTAGGCTTCCATGCCCTGCGGCACCTTGTATTCGTGATCGATTTCCAGGACCTTGATCTTGTGCCCCTCGACCCCGCCTTTCGAATTCACCAGAGCGACATAATCGTGATAGCCGGGGCAGAGCGAGGTGCCCACGATCTGGGTCGCGCCGGTGCGGTCGCATTGCAGCCCGACCACGACTTCCTTCTGTTGAGCGAACGCGCCGCCCGCCACTGTCAGCGCGATGCCGAGCCCGGCACCCGCCAGAACGCGCCTTGCGAAACTCCCTGTCATGACGTGCCTCCTCAGGCTTGTTGTCCCCACCCTCAATAGGAAAATGGCCACACCCGGAAGTAGTTGCGGATGTTGCGCCACAGCCGGTCGAGACCCTCCGGCTCCAACACCAGGAAGACGATGATCAGCGCCCCGAACAGGATGAGCCGCAGCATCGGGATCAGGTTCAGTACATCCTTGGGATCGAACAGCAGCGAGCCGAACGATTCCATGAACAGGCGGATGACGATCGGCAGCAGGGTGACGAAGATCGCGCCGAAGATCGAACCCAGGACGGAACCCAGCCCGCCGATGATGATCATCGCCAGGTAGTCGATCGACACCACGATCTGGAATTGCTCGTAGTTGGCGATGCCCAGATAGTAGGTGTAGAGCACGCCGGTCACGCCTGCGTAGAACGATGAGATCGCGAAAGCCAGCAGCTTGTAGCGGAAGATATTTATGCCGATGATCTCGGCCGCGATGTCCTGATCCCGGATGGCGATGAAGGCGCGGCCGATGCGGCTGCGCACCAAGTTGAGCGTGGCGACGATGGCGACGGTGGCGAACGCCAGCAGGAAAAAATAGAGGTCGCGTTGGCTGTTCAGCACGTAGCCGAACAGTCTGGGTCGCGGCACCTCGATCGAGGCCTGCACGCCGCCGGAGATCCACGGCACGTGGTTGATGGTCCATTCGATGATGAGCTGCGCCGCCAGCGTGGCGATGGCAAGATAGAGGCCCTTGATGCGCAACGAGGGGATGCCGACCACGGCGCCGATCAGCGCGGCCATGGCGCCGCCGGCCGGTACCGCAACCCAGAACGGCATGTCCAGGCGGACGATCAGGTTGGCGGCGGTATAGGCACCGACGGACATGAAGGCGCCATGGCCGATGGAGATCTGGCCTGTGTAGCCGACCAGGATGTTGAGCCCGAGCGCGCCCACCACCGCGATCAGCACCAGGTTGACGATCGACACGTAATATTCGTGCATGCTGAACGGCAGCACGCCGACGAACAGCACCGCGAAGGCCGCCACCGCGAACTTGGTGATCGGCATCGGGTAGAGCGCCATGTCCCTCTGATAGGTGGTGTGGAACACCCCGCTTTCCCGGAAGAACATGACCTAGACCCTTTCGATCGTCCGCTTGCCGAAGATGCCGTAGGGACGGATCATCAGGGCCAGGATCATCAAGGCATAGGGCGCGAAATCCTTGGTGCCGCCGCCGACATAGGGGTCGATGTAGCCGGCCGCCACATTCTCCACGATGCCGACGATGAGGCCGCCGACAATGGCGCCGACGATCGAATCGAGGCCGCCCAGGATCACCACCGGGAACACCTTCAGGCCGACGAGGGCCAACTGCACGTCGACGCCCAGCATGCTGCCCCAGATCACGCCGCCCAGCGCCGAGACGACGCCGGCCATCGCCCAGGCCAGCGCGAAATAGCGCTCGACATGGATGCCCATGGCCATCGCCACCTGCTGGTTGTTGGCCACCGCGCGCATGGCGATGCCCTGCCGGCTCTTCATGAAGAACCAGCCGAATGCCGCCAGGAACAACAGGCTGACGCCCGCGCCAACCAGTTGCACCGGGGTCAGGAAGAACGGTCCCAGGAAGATCGGATCCTCGCTGATCGGCAGCGGCAGGTTGCGCACGCCGGTGCCAAAGGCCAACGGACCGACGCCGCGCAGGATGGCGGCAAGACCGATGGTCGCCATGATCACCGCCACAATCGGCCGTCCCAGCAGCGGTCGCAGCACGCTGCGCTCCAGCCCGAAGCCGAAGGCGATCATGCCGCCCAGCCCGATCAGGATGGCGAGCCAGAGCGGCGCGCCATAAGCCTGCAGCGCCGCCGACACCACGATCGCCGCGATCATCACGAACTCGCCTTGCGCGAAGTTGATGGCGTCGGTCGCCTTGTAGACCAGCACGAAGCCAAGCGCGATCAGCGCGTACATCAGTCCGATCAACACGCCGTTGCCGATCAGCAGAAAGAAAAAGTTGAGTGTGTCAGACATGCGCCGCTTCTCTTTCGACATCGGCAATGGCGACATTGAATGTCAGCATCGACTTCCGCCCGTCTTCGAACGTCACCTCGGTGCGGATCTCGCACTCACGCTTGTCGGCATAGAAGGCCTGGATCACGTTGTCGTACTTCTCGGCGATGAAGCGCCGGCGCAGTTTGCGGGTGCGGGTGATCTCCGCGTCGTCGGCGTCGAAGTCCTTGGGCAGTAGCAGGAAGCGACGCACCAGGGTGCTGTCGGGCAAGGTCGCGTTGCACTTGCCGATCTCCTCGGCGACCAGCAAGCGCACCTCGGGCTTGCCGCTGAGATCGGTGAAGCTGGTGTAGGCGATGTTGCGCCGCTCCGCCCAGCTGCCGACCGTGTTCAGGTCGATCGCCACCATGGCGCAGACAAACGGCCGGTCATTACCGAAGGCGATCGCTTCGCGGATGAACGGGCTGAATTTTAGCTTGTTCTCGATGAATTGCGGGGCGAAGGCGGTGCCATCGGTCAGCTTACCGACATCCTTGGCGCGGTCGATGATGACCAGGTGGCCGCGCTTGTCGAGGAACCCGGCATCGCCCGTGCGGAACCAGCCGTCCGGGTCGATCGCCTCGCTGGTCGCCGCTTGTGCCTTGTAGTAGCCCTGGAACACCCCCGGCCCGCGCACCAGAACCTCGCCCTGCTCGTTGGTCTTCACCTCGATGCCGGCACATGGCCGGCCGACGGTGTTGGGGTCGGCCTCGTTGTCGGGCTGCAACGACACCAGGGCGCTCAGTTCGGTCGAGCCGTAGATCTGTTTCAGGTTGACGCCGATGGCGCGGAAGAAGCGGAAGGTATCGGCGCCAAGCGGGGCGCCGCCGGTATAGGCCCAACGCGCGCGGCGCATGCCAAGCTGATCGCGGATCGGCGCATAGACCAGGAACTCGCCCAGCGCGCACAGCAATTTCAGGCCAGCCAGCACCGGCTTGCCATCGCCGCGCAGGATCTCCGCCTGCACCGCCGCATCGCGGAAGATGCCGAACACCCAGCGCTTCAGCGGCGAGGCGTCCTGCGCGCGCACCTGCACGCCGGTCAGCATGTTCTCCCAGATTCTGGGCGGCGCCAGCACGCCGGTCGGCCCCAGTTCGCGCAAGTCGCGCTGCACCGTCTCCGGGCTTTCGGGACAGGAGATCGCGAAACCCACCATCAGGCTGAACACCAGCGAATAGACGCTGTCGCCCACCCAGGCCATCGGCAGGTAGGCCAACCATTCGTCGTCGACACTGGTCACCTCGGACTTGAGGAATGCCTGGCCGATCGACAGCAAGTTGCGATGGCTCAGCATCGCGCCCTTGGGATTGCCGGTGGTGCCGGAGGTATAGGCCAGCATGGCGACGTCGTCGCCCCCGCCGGCGGCGATCGCGTCGTCCAGCAGGCCAGGCTTGGCACGCGCCAGTTCGCGGCCTGCCTCCGTGACCTCGCCGAACGACTTGAGCCAGGGGTAGCGGTAGTGGTTCATGCCGCGGGGATCGTCGTAAACCACCAGTCTCAAGCGCGGCAACTGGTCCTTCAGCGACAGGATCTTGTCGACCTGCTCCTGATCCTCGGCGATGACGACCGACACCTCGGCATGGGTCAGCACGAAGACCAGTTCGCTGGCAATCGAGTCCTGATAGACCGGCACCGCCATCCCGCCCAGCGCTTGCGCCGAGAGTTCCGCCCAATAGAGCCGCGGCCGGTTGTCGCCGACCACGGTCGCCTTGTCGCCCTTGCCGAAGCCGTTGGCGGCCAGGCCATAGGCGAAGTCGCGCACGTGTTCCCAATATTCGCGCCAGGTATAGGTCTGCCAGATGCCGCGATCCTTCTCGCGCATCGCCGGCCGGTCGGGGAAGCGCTCGATATTGCGCAGCAGCAACTTCGGCAGGGTGTCGGGTTCAGGCATGGTTCGCCCCCGTGCCATGCGGCTGGCCCAGATAGGCCTTGATCACGTCGGGATTGCGCTTGACTTCCTCGGGCGTGCCCTCGGCGATCTTCTGGCCCATGTCCAGCACCACTACGCGTTCCGAGATGTCCATCACGACGCCCATGTCGTGCTCGATCAGGATCACCGTCGTGCCACGCTCCTCGTTCACGTCGAGCACGTAGCGCGCCATGTCCTCCTTCTCTTCCTGGTTCATGCCGCCCATCGGCTCGTCCAGCAGCAGGATGTCGGGGTCGAGCGCCAGGGCGCGGCCCAGCTCCACGCGCTTCTGCAAGCCATAGGCCAGCGCGCCGGTCGGCTGCTTGCGCAGGTCCTGCAGCTTGAGGAACTCGATCAGTTCCTCCACCTGGGCGCGATGCTTGACTTCCTCGCGTTGCGCCAGACCCCAATAGATCAGCGAGCCGAACACGCCCGAGCGCATCCGGACATGCCGGCCGAGCATCAGGTTGTCGAGCACGGTCATGCCCTTGAACAGCGCAATATTCTGGAAGGTGCGCGCCACCCCCAGCTCGGCGATGCGGCTGGGGGCGAGTTGGGTGATGTCGCGCTCGCCCAGATGGATCGTGCCGCTGTCGGGATGGAAGAAGCCGCTCACCATGTTGAGCACGGTGGTCTTGCCGGCGCCATTGGGGCCGATGATCGACAGCAGCTCGCCCCGGCGCACGTCCACGCTCACCTCGGTGACCGCGCGCACGCCGCCGAAATGCTTGGAGACGTTGCTGATTGTGAGTTGCGGCGCGTCGGCGCCAGCGGCCGCGCGGGCTACTGGCGACGACATGGCACAGGGTGGCCGCCGGGCACCAGCCGGTCCCCGATCCCGCCAAAGACCCAATGGTGGCGTAGACTCACACTTGCAGGCATCGGCCGTCCCCACCCCACCCAGGCGGCCTGTTGGCCGGCCGCTCCGGTTGTTGCTCCGGTCTGCACCGGGCGGCGCAACGCCCCGGCCGAGCCGCGACCGTCGCCCCATTGCCTAAGCATCACCGAAAATCGGGCAAAAGCAAGGGCCTTGGCCCGGCCCCGCGGCTTCTTGCGCGGCGAGCGATGTTCGCCTAGGTATGACGGCGTGGCGGACAACGGCCAAGAACTGGAGCGATGACCAGCATCGAACGAAATGCCAAGTTCCACATCGGGCAAGTGGTCAAGCACCGTCATTATGCCTTCCGCGGCGTGATCTTCGACGTCGACCCCACCTTCAACAACACCGAGGAATGGTGGCAGTCGATTCCGGCGAACATCCGGCCCAGCAAGGACCAGCCTTTCTACCATCTGCTGGCGGAGAACGCGGAGACCACTTACGTCGCCTACGTCTCGGAGCAGAACCTGTTGGCCGACGACAGCGGACAGCCGGTTCGTCATCCGGATGTCTCCAAGATATTCGGCGAGCTGCAGGGCGGGTTTTACGCCCGGCGCGACTCGCGGCCCAACTGAGCGGCGCGGGCCCGGCAGGTTTCGAGGTAGTCGCTTGTCTGCATCTCGGTCAAGCGCGACGCCGTGCGCTGGAACTCGAATGCGCCCTCGCCCTGCGCATAGAGGGCGGCCGGCGGCGCGGCGGCCGAGCAGATGAACCGCAGGCGGTGGTCGTAGAGCACGTCGATCAGCAGCACCAGGCGCCGCGCGGCATTGCGGCTCTCGGGCCCAAGCACCGGGATGCCAGAGACGATCAGGGTGTGGAAGGCCTGCGCCAGCGCCAGGTAGTCGAGCGCCCCGAGCGGCTGCTCGCAAAGCTCGGCGAAACCGAATCGGGCAACTCCGGCGGCGGCCTCCGGCACGCGCAGGATGCGGCCCTTGACGGTCAGTTCCGCGGGCTCTCCGCGCTCGCGGTCGGTCAGGCCGCGAAACGTCCGTCGCAAGGCCGTCTCGGCCGCCTCGTCCGCCGGCACATGATAGACCGGCAGGGTACGGAACAGGAGCATCCGATGATCGAGCTGGCCATCGAGATGCAGCACGTCCAGTTGCTGTTTCAGTTGCTGGATGAAGGGCAGGAACAATTGTCGGTTTAGACCGCCTTCGTAGAGCTGATCGGGCGCCCGGTTCGAGGTTGCCACCACCACCACGCCCAGCTGGAAGAGCTGTTCAAACAGGCGCCCCACCAGCATGGCGTCGGCGATGTCGCGCACTTCGAACTCGTCAAAAAATAGCAACCAAGCCGTCTCGGCCAGCTCGCGCGCCACCGCCGGGATGGGGTCGTTGCCCTGGCGCTCGGCCTCGGCCGTGTGGCGGAAGCGGTTGAGGCGCTCGTGCACCTCGGCCATGAAGGCGTGGAAGTGGGCGCGACGTTTCCTGGTCACGGGCGCGGTCGCGAAGAACAGGTCCATCAGCATGCTCTTGCCGCGGCCGACATCGCCATAGATGTAAAGGCCCTCGGGCGGCGGCTCGCGCCGGCGCAGCCGCAGCAGTTCCTGCCAGCCGGGGCCGCGTGTCGGATCATAGCGTTCCAGGCGGCGATGCAGGGTCTGCAGCTTCTCCGCCGCCAGTTCCTGCGCGGGGTCGGCGCGCAATTCGCCGGCCGTGCGCAAGGCGCGGTAGGCTTGGAGCGGCGTGTTGGCGGAATTGTCGTTCATGCGGCCACGGGCCGTCCACCCGGGCTCCGGGTCGGCCGGTCCGCTCGAAGGCTCCCCGCCCTATCGGCCGGTTGGAATGTTGAAGTCGGCGCCGGCGCGGATGCCGGTCGGCCAGCGCGCGGTCACGGTCTTGACGTGGGTATAGAAGCGCACGCCTTCCATGCCGTATTGGTTGGTGTCGCCAAACGCCGAGCGCTTCCAGCCGCCGAAGGAATGGAAGCCAAGCGGCACCGGAATCGGCACGTTGATGCCGACCATGCCCACGTTGACCCGTTGCGCGAAGTCGCGCGCGGCGTCGCCGTCGCGCGTGAAGATGGCGACGCCGTTGCCGTAATCATGCTCGCTTGGCAGGCGCAACGCGGCTTCGAAATCGGTTGCGCGCACGATCGACAGCACCGGCCCGAAGATCTCCTCCTTGTAGATGCGCATGCCGGGCCGCACGTCATCGAACACGCAGCCGCCCATGAAGAAGCCGTTCTCATAGCCCTGCAGGCGGAAATCGCGGCCGTCATGCACCAGGCGCGCGCCCTCCTGCTGGCCGATGCCGACATAACCCTTGACCTTCTCCAGGTGCTCGCGCGTCACCAGCGGCCCCATTTCCGAGGCGGGATCGAGCGAGGGGCCGACCTTGAGCGCGTCGACCCGGGGCTTCAACCGCTCCACCAGTTCATCGCCCGTCCTGCCGACCGCGACCGCGACCGAGACCGCCATGCAACGCTCGCCGGCCGAGCCATAGGCGGCGCCCATCAGCGCGTCGACCGCCTGGCCCATATCGGCATCGGGCAGCACGATCATGTGGTTCTTGGCCCCGCCCATGGCCTGGACGCGCTTGCCGGTCGCGGCGGCGGCGGCATAGACCTGCGCGGCGATCGGCGTTGAGCCGACGAAACTGATCGCCTGGATGTCGGGGTGGGCGATCAGCGCGTCAACCGCCGCCTTGTCGCCCTGCACGACGTTGAGCACGCCTTCCGGCCCGCCCGCCTGACGGAACAGCTCGGCCAGCCTGACCGGCACCGAGGGATCCTTCTCCGATGGCTTGATGATGAAGGTGTTGCCGCAGGCCACCGCCACCGCGAACATCCACATCGGGATCATGGCGGGAAAGTTGAAGGGCGTGATGCCGGCCACCACGCCCAGCGGCTGACGCATGGAATAGAGGTCGATGCCGCGCGCCACGCTGTCGGAAAATTCGCCCTTCAGCAGGTGCGGGATGCCGCAGCTGAACTCCACGACTTCCAGGCCGCGTTGGATCGAACCGGCCGCATCGCTCTTCACCTTGCCGTGCTCGCTCGAAAGCAGCGCCGACAGGCTGTCCAGGTTGTCCTCGACCAGCGCCTTGAATTTGAACATCACGCGGGCGCGCGCCAGCGGGGTCTGGCTCGCCCAATCGGGGAACGCCTTGCGTGCCGAAGCCACGGCGGCGGCCACGTCCTCGACGCTGGCCAACGCCACCTTGGCCTGTTGCTCGCCGGTGGTGGGGTTGTAAACCGGACCGAAGCGGCCGCTGCGCCCCGCCGTCGGCCTGCCGTCTATATAGTGCTGGATTTCCCTCATCCGCTCGGGCGCTCCCGTTCGCGATCCTGCCGCCGACTATTCGGCGGCGCGGGCCTGCAGGTTGGGCCGTGCGAAGGCCGCCTCCATCTCGCGGCGCAGCCTGACGGCGCTGTCCTCGGCGTCATATTGCACATCGGCCCAGCCGACGATCGCACCTTCGGCGATGTCGCGGGTGAGCATCACCTTGTGCGCGAGGCCGAGCGGCAAGGCGCCTTGCGCGAGCGAGGCCTCGGCCGGCATCTGCTTGCCCCAGACGCAAGCCCCGCCCTCGCCGTCCAGCACCTCGCCCTTGCGCATCGCCCGCTTGGCGCAGGCCACGACGTCGGCGCGGAAGCCGCTCGGGCAGCCGGTCGGCTCGCGCCGCAAGGCCACGCTGGCGACCGACAGGCCAAGCTCCAGGCCGATCATGTGCGTCGGCCGGTAGAGCGACGCGTACTTGCCGCTCTGGTCAGGCAGCATGTGGTATTCACGGAAGCAGCGCCGCGCATAGTCGCTGTCGGCCTCGATCACGACATAGGTGCCCATGGCGATGTGATGCGGCACGTCGCGTTCGGTCCGGTCGACCGAGGAGACGACTTCCGTCGTTCCGGCGAAGTCCAGCCTGCCGCCATCGCTCTTGGGCTTGCAGACTTCCGCCAGTTCGAACCGGCTGGCCGGCGGGAAGCCCAGGCCGTTCGCTTGCGGCACCAGGCCGGTGGCGTTGCACACCGCCGTCATCTCGATGCCGGACTTGGAGCCGTCGATGAAACTGTTGAACATCTTCGGGTTGATGCTGCGGCGGTCGCCGATCTTCAGATACTTGTCCAGGATCTCCCAAACCGTGTCCGGCGAGGAGCGGTGATAGCTCGGGTGATAGCGGGTGCCCTTGCCGGCCGCCACCACTTTGAAGCCGCAAGCGCGCGCCCAATCCACATGCTCGCAGATCAGCGCCGGCTGGTCGCCCCAGGCCAAGCTGTAGACGACGCCCGCTTCGTGCGCCTTGCGCGCCAGCAGCGGTCCCGCCACGACGTCCGCCTCCACCGTCACCATGACGACATGCTTGCGCTGGGCAATCGCCTTGAGACAGTGCGCGATGCCAACCTTGGGATCGCCGGTGGCCTCGATCACGATGTCCAGGCCGTCGGCGGCGATCAACTTCTCCGCATCGTCGGTCAGATGGGTGCCGCCGCCCTTGCGCGCTTCGTCGAGCGAGCGGGCGGCGAACTGCGCGTCGCCCCAGCCGGTCGTGCGCAGGGCGGCGCGTGCCCGCTCCACGTCCAGGTCGGCGATGGCCATCACCTGCAGGCCGTCGGTCGTCCCTGCCTGTGCCAGGAACATGGTGCCGAACTTGCCCGCGCCGATCAGCCCGACACGCACGGGCTGGCCTGCTTCCTTGCGCGCCAACAACATCTTGTGCAGGTTCATCGAACCGCTCCCGAAAAAACTCTGGCCACCGGTCGGGCGGCGACCCTATCACGGGCGGAAAACCGCCGGCAAACCGCCTCAGCCGCGGCGCTCGCGGCTGCGGTCGATCGCCATGCGGTAGGCGACCGCGCCGTAGGTGCTGACCGCATAGGGAACGCAATAGGTGAGCGCCAGCTTGAACCAGTTGACCGGGATCTGGCCGAATAGCGCGTCATACTGGTTGATGAGGTTGAGCAGCGAGCCCACCACCAGGGCCACCGCCAGCGAGCGTCGTGGCACGCCGGCGGCGAGCGCGTAGTCAAGTGCCAAGCGCCAGCCGCGCAAATCGCCCCGCCTGTCCCATTCAGTCGGCGAGCAGAGCTGGAAGATCGCTCAAGTCGCGCACCACGCGGTCGGGCGCGCCCGGCAGGCGTTCGGGCCGCTGGCCATAGCGATTGCACCAGACGACCCGCATGCCGAAGGCCGAGGCCGCGTACGCGTCCCAGGCGTTGGATGACTGGAAGCTGATCTCCTTGGCCGGCACCCCCAGCCGATCGATCGCGAGCTGGTAGACCTTGGGATGGGTCTTGTAGACGCCGGCCGCCTCGACCGACAGCACGGCGTCGAGCAGGCCGGCGATCCCGGCATTGCCGACCGCCGCCTCCAGCATGCGCGGCGAGCCGTTCGACAGGATCGCCGTGCGCAAACCGGCCGCCTTCAGGCGGCGCAGCACCTCGGGCACTTCCGGGAACGTGTCCAAGGTCAGATAGAGCTCCATCAGCCGGTTCCGCAAGCCGGGGTCGGCGATACCGAGGGTGTCGACAGCGTAGTCGAGCGCCTCGCCCGTCACCTGCCAGAAGTCAGCGTGTTGGCCCTGCAAGCTGCGCAGCCACGTGTACTGAAGCTGCTTGTCGCGCCACAAGGCCGTCAGCGGCGTCGTCTTCTCGCCCAGCACGTCGCGGCAGCGTTGCGCGGCCGAGGCGAAGTCGAACAGCGTGCCGTAGGCATCGAAAACGCAAGCCCGGATACCGGTGAGGGGCGCGGCCATGTCGTTATCCTTGCTCAGGCGGCGTGCCGCAGATCGTCAGCCAGGCAGTCGTCGGCCAAGGGCACGATCGGCGTGAAATCGCGATGCGCGATGTACTCGGGACGCTTGAACCGGCGGATCGCATTGTCCACCCGGTTAGCGGTCACATAGACGATGATCCGGCCCCAGGGCGTCATGTTGGCGTTGGAGCCGTGCACCAGGCAGCTATGGAAGAAGAGGCCGGCGCCGGGTCCGCCGGTCGGCGCCACGATGCCGCCCTTGGCCACCAGCCGGGCGATGGTTTCGTTGTCCAGCGTCCACAACGGATAGCTGGTGGTCCGCAAGTCGTGGTCTGCCTCCAGCACGCCCAGCTTGTGGCTGCCGGGAATGAACATCAGCGGGCCGTTCAGCGTGTTCACCTCGTCCAGGAAGACGGCGAAGTTCATGCCGCGTGGCTCGGGCATGTCGTCGTCGCGTTGCCAGGTGCCGTAATCCTGGTGCCATTGCCAGACGTCGCCGTCGAAGGCGGCTTTGGCGTTCAACTTGAACTGATGGATGTAGACTTGGCCGCCCAGGATCTTCATGGCGGGGTCGATCAGACGCGGATGGCGGGCGACCTTGGCGAAGAGCGGGCTGAACGTGTGCGCGGCAAAGGCCGTGCGCGGCGTGCTGCCGTCCTTCTCGCGCTGGATCTCCGGTCGGTCAAGGGCGTAGAGGCGCAGCGTCTCGCGCTTCATCAGCGCGGCCTCTTCCGGGCTGAACAAATTGGGCAGCACGAGGTAGCCGTCCCGGTCGAACAGCTGCAATTGCTCGGGGCTGAGATGCATCGGGCGTCCTCCCACCATGGGCCACGGGGGTGGCCAAATCTAGCCGGGCAGCCGCCGGCTGACCAGGAAACCGGCCACCGACAGGCCACCGCAAAGCCAGAGAATGACGGTGTAGTCGGCCTGCAAGTCGAACAGCCGGCCGGCCAGCCAGGGCGCGGTCAGCCCGGCAAGGCCCCAGGCGGTCATCAACCGGCCGAAATAGCGGCCGAAATTGGCGGCGCCGTACAGGATCGACAGCGTGCCCGGAAAGGCGCCGGAGGCAATGCCGTAGGCGAGGCCCTGCAAGGCGACGCAAGCGACCGCCTGCGGCGCGCCCGGCCAGGCGAGCAGCAGGGCAAACCCGGCGAATGCGGCCAGATGCGCCAGGCCGATGATCCGCGCCGCCGGGAAGCGGTCGCAGAGCCAGCCGGCGCCCAGCCGGCCGCCGGCATTGCCGCAGTTGATGGCCACCACCGCGAACGCCGCCGCCGCCGCGCTGCCGCCATGGCTGGCGACGATGGTGGCGGCATGACCGATGCTGCTGACGCCGGCCACCGCCGCCAGCAGGAAGCCCAGCCACAGCAGCGGAAATCCGCCGGCCGCGTCGGGCGGACGGCCGCCGCCCCG
>VGEV01000052.1 GCA_016869175.1 Alphaproteobacteria bacterium | reverse complement strand
CAAACACCTTCGCCGCAGTTCGCGCCGAGGCTCCGCCCTCTACATATCGAACCAGCCGAACACGCAAATCCTCGGAATACGCTCGCGACATAGCCGCCCCCCGAATCACTCACGATCCGGAGAATCGTCCATCCCAACTCCCCAGGGAATCCCTCAGCGATTCGCTGCATTCCAAAACCGCTCTAGTGGTTCGATGCCGACGCTTGGCTCCCAAGCGTCGGTTGAATCGAATCACTAACCCATTGATGCAGTGGATCGACCGCCCAAACGGATGGGTAGCATCCGCTTGGGACTATCCCCTAGCGCACCAGTTTCCATTGGCCGTCGAGCTTGGCCCAGTATTGTCCAGTTTCGTCCGGCAACGGATTGTCGCGGCCGAGTTCGACCCGGATCGGCGCCTGGCCATCGGGACCGCTCACCACCGCGAGCCGGCCGTCGAAGGCGGAGGCGATGCCGAGCGGCTCGGGCAGCGGCTCGACCCGGCCGGTTTCCAATTGCCTGTGCAGGGCGCCGCGCTCGCGCTCGGACAGCTTGCCCCACAGCGCCTCGAAATCCCGCTCAAGCGGCGCCCGCAACTGGTCGAGCGCCTTCAGGTCCTTGCGTTGCAAGGCCGCATGCAGACCGGCAACCGCGGCCCTGAGGCCGGCCTCGTCGTTCCCGCCCGGCGCGGCCGTGAGCCAGCTCCAGGCGGGCACCTCCGCGGCCGTCTCGGTCAACGTCACCACGCCCGTCTGCACCCGCCGTTCGCGCGGCTTCTCCAGGTCCTCGCGCGACTTCGCCAGCAGGCTTTCGACCCAGCCATCCTTGCCAAGGCGAGCAATGCGAATCTCGATCCGGTTGGCGCCGTTCACCAGCCATTCGCTGATGCTGAAGAAGGATGTACTGGTGGTGCTGCCATCCGCGAACCGGCGCGGAAAGCGATGCACCGTCACGCCGTTGACGACGACGCTGCCCTCCGCTTCCTCGTAGAGCAGGTTGAGCGTCCAGCTCGGCGGCGCCGCCCACGCCGGAAGCCCGACCAGCGCCGCCATCGCAACCGCAAGCATCGCAGCGCGCAGCATGCCACCTCTTTCACGACCAGCCGGTCAAGGCCGCCGAATCGTGTTCACAAGAATAGCCAATGACGTCGGTTGCAACGAGCGACAGCCTGCGGCATGCAAGGGGCATGACGCAGGCAGCGGTGCATATCGTGGGCGGCGGCCTGGCCGGCAGCGAGGCGGCCTGGCAAGTGGCGCGCGCGGGTCTGCCCGTCGTGCTGCACGAGATGCGGCCGTTCAAGGCCACCGAGGTGCACGCGACCGACGGCCTGGCCGAACTTGTCTGTTCCAACTCGTTTCGCTCCGACGACGCCGAGCGCAATGCCGTCGGCCTGCTGCACGAGGAGATGCGGCGGGCGGGCTCGCTGGTGCTGGCGGCGGCCGACGCCAATAAGCTGCCGGCGGGCGGCGCGCTGGCGGTCGACCGCGAAGGCTTCTCCCGGATGGTCGGCGAACGCCTGGCGGCGCTGCCCGGCTTTCGGCTCGAACGCGGCGAGCTGACGGAGCTGCCGCCGCCCGAATGGGGTGCGGCGATCCTGGCCACCGGCCCGCTCACCTCCGCTTCACTGGCCGGCGCGATCCAGCGCCTGACCGGTGGCGCCTCGCTGGCCTTCTTCGATGCCATCGCCCCCATCGTGCATGCCGACAGCATCGACCCCGCGATCGCCTGGCGGCAGTCGCGCTACAACAAGGCGGGGCCCGCCGGCGACGGCCAGGACTATCTCAACTGCCCCCTGGATCGCCCGCAATACGAGGCCTTCGTGGCCGGCTTGTTGGCGGCCGAGAAGACCGAATTCCGCGCGTTCGAGCGCGACACCCCCTATTTCGAGGGCTGTCTGCCGATCGAGGTGATGGCCGAGCGGGGGCTGGAGACGCTGCGCCATGGGCCGATGAAGCCGGTCGGCCTCAGCGATTCCCGCACCGGCCGGCGACCGCATGCCGTGGTGCAACTCCGCCAGGACAACGCGCTCGGCACGCTCTACAACTTGGTCGGTTTCCAGACCAAGCTGAAGCAAGCCGAACAAGTGCGGCTGTTCCGCACCATTCCGGGCCTTGGTCAGGCGCGCTTTGCCCGCCTGGGCGGCATCCACCGCAATACCTTCCTGAACAGCCCCAGCCTGCTGGACGGCAGCCTGCGGCTGAAGGCCTGCCCGCGGCTGCGCTTTGCGGGCCAGATCACCGGCGTTGAGGGTTATGTCGAAAGCGCGGCCATCGGCCTGCTGTGCGGGCGCTTCGCGATCGCCGAGCGGTTGGGCCAGCCGCTTTCGCCGCCGCCGGCCAGCACCGCGCTCGGCGCCTTGCTGGCCCATGTCACCGGCGGGGCCAGAGCGGAGACCTTCCAGCCGATGAATGTGAATTTCGGTCTGTTCCCGCCACCGCCGGCCGACGTCTCGCGGCAGAGCCGCCGCGCGGCCGTGGTGGCGCGGGCGCGCGCCGAGCTCGCCGGCTGGCTCGACGGGCTGCCGCTGGCGGCGGAATAGTTCAGAAGCGGCCGCTCAGCGTTGCCCAGGCCAGGCGCAGGGCCTGCCCCACGCCCGGTCGCTCTGCCGGCAACGCGAAGGGATCGAAGCCGACCGCGCGCAGCCGGGCCAAATGGCCATCCGCCAGGCCGGCGAGCGCCAGCACCGGCAGGGCGGCGCGCGGAATCTGCCGTGCCAGTGCGCGCGCCTCATGCAGCCGGCGCGCGGCTTCGGCCACGATCTCGGCCGTCACCTGACGCAGGCCGGCCGGGGGTTCGCCCCGATAGACGGCTTCCGGCGCGACATGCGCAGCCGCCAACAGGCCGGTCGGCAGATAGAGCCGGCGGGCACGCGCATGAAACGGCACCGCGCGCAGCAAGCCCAGCAACGCCCAGGCAACGCCCACATGGCGCGCCGCGGCATGCGCTGCCAGGGCGCTGACCGAAAGCGCTTCCAGCATCAGATAGGCCGGTCGGGCGGCGGTGGCCTCCGCGTAGCGCACAAGCTCGCCAAGATCGTGGATCTGCTCGTCATAGAGATCGCCGGCGCGGGCTTCGATGATGGCGTCGAAATGCGCCCGGGCCAGCGGTCGGCCGGCCACCGCCGCCGCCAGCCCCAGCAGGACCGGATGCTCGCGCGGCGCGCCGCAATAGACCCCGGCGATACCCTCGCGCCACCATTGCAGGCGGATCTCGCCCAGCATCGGCTCGGACACCGTCTCGCGCGTACGCGCGAGTTCGCCATTGAAGGCGAGGATCGCCATCAGGTAGCCGCGCTGCGGCGGCGTGGCGAGCAGGGCGGCCCGGTAGCGCTCGGCATCGCCGCCGCGCGCCGCCCGCGCGCAATAGGCAAGCGCCTGGGCGACCGCCACAGGCGCCACCCCGCCGGCTTGCGGGATCGCGGGCGGACGCGCGCTCTGACGGCCTCTGGGTGGCGGCTGCATGACTTCCCGGCGTCGCTGGCGGGCAGACTATAGGGTGGCATCCGGCAGCCCGCCACCGGCTTGGGCGGGCCGGTGCCCGGGGCGGCGACCCGCACGCTTCACAGCCTTGCGAATTGCTCCTATTCTCAACTCAGGGGCGTGCCATGGTCGTCAGGCGCTCGTTCGCCCGAATGCCGGTACGACGGCCGCTCGCTTGGCCGCAAGACGGGGGGAAATGACATGGTTGCCGTGTTGACATCGCTGCGGAACACAGTGATCGCTGGCTTCGCGCTCGCCGTGGTTGCCTTCCTCATCTACCTGGGTACGCAAGGCTGGGGCAACTATGCCTTCTGGCCCTTCCTGTTCCGCTGGCTGCATGTGTTGAGCGGGATCATGTGGATCGGCCTGCTCTACTATCTCAACTTCGTCCAGATCCCGACAGTGCCGAAGATTCCTGAGGAGTTGCGTCCGGCCATCGGCAAGCACATTGCCCCGGAAGTGCTGTTCTGGTTCCGCTGGGCGGCGATGGCGACGATCGTCACGGGCCTGATCCTGGCGATGCTGAACGGCTATCTGGTGGAAGCAATCGTCATCGGCCTGACTGACGGCGTGCCCAAGCACATGGCGATCGGCCTGGGCATGTGGCTCGGCACGATCATGTGGTTCAACGTGTGGTTCATCATCTGGCCGAACCAGCAGCGGGCGCTTGGCTTGGTGCCGGCCGAACCGGAGGTTCGCACCCGTTCGGCCCGCACCGCCATGCTTGTTTCGCGCACCAACACCATGCTGTCGGTGCCGATGCTGTTCTTCATGGTGGCAGCGCAGAACCTCTACTGAGAGCGCTGCGGCGGGCCCGCAACGCAGCCTCCATCGATGCGCTGTTGAACGGCTGAAGTCGGTCACGATATTAGGTCGCGGGAACAGGCTGGCCATGCATGGCCGGCCTGTCTCCCTGTCTGGGGCGCGCCCGGCTGGGCGCGCCGCTTCTGGTTTCGTGATCACCGTTGCAAGGATGGCCGTTCATGCCGTTTGACCTTCCCGCTTTGCCCTATGCCAAGAACGCGCTTGCGCCAGTGCTTTCCGAGCGGACGCTCGAGTTCCACCACGGCAAGCATCACCAGGCCTACGTCACCAACCTGAACAATCTGACCAAGGACAGCCCGCTGGCGGACCGGTCGCTGGAGAGCGTGATCACGGGCGCCGCCGGCGACCCGGCCAAGGCCGGCATCTTCAACAATGCCGCGCAGATCTGGAACCACACCTTCTTCTGGCACAGCATGAAACCGAATGGCGGCGGCACGCCCGGCGGCGCGCTTGGCCAACGCATCGACCGGGACTTCGGCAGCTTCGACAAGTTCGCCGAGGCGTTCCAGCAGGCCGCCGTCACGTAGTTCGGCAGCGGCTGGGCCTGGCTGGTGCTGGACAAGGGCACGCTCAAGGTCGGCAAGACCGGCAACGCCGATCTGCCGATGGTGCACGGGCAGACGGCACTGCTGACCGTGGATGTCTGGGAGCACGCCTACTATCTCGATTTCCAGAACCGACGAGCGGATTTCGTCAAAGCGTTCCTGGAAAAGCTGGTCAACTGGGAGTTCGCCGCCGCCAATCTGGCGAACGCCGGCTAGCGCGCTCTGCGGGCGGATGGAAGCGCGATCAGCGATCGATCTGATCGGACACCGCGCTAGACCGGTAGCAGCGCCGCGGCAACGCGGCGCTCTTCCAGCAGCAGCACGTTGTAGGTGCGGCAGGCGGCGCCGGTGTCCATCGTCTCGAGCGCAAGACCCGTCGATCGCAAGCTCTGGCGCAAGCCCGACGCGGCCGGCCGGGCGGCCGGCCCGCAGCCCAGCAGCAGCAAATCCGGCTTCGGCTCCTCGCGCAGCGCGGCCACCAGCCAAGCGGCATCGATCACCTCGAAGCTGACCGCCGGCCAACGCAGCGTCCGCCACGGCAGCACCAGGATGGCGCCTTGATGGCGCAGGCCAGAGACCCGGAAGCCGCCATCGCCATAGGCCTGGATCAGTTGCCGGTCGGGCGCCTGCGTGGCCGGTGTCGCCATCAGACGGGCAGCAGCCGCGGCCGAGTCCGTCGATACCAGAAGACCATGATCAGTCGGGTTACCTCGACGGCGGTGTAGACCGAGGTGATCAGGCCCAGCCCCAGGGTCACGGCGAAGCCGCGCACCGGCCCTGAGCCCATGGCGAACAGGATGGCGGCGGCGAAGAACGTGGTGATGTTGCTGTCGAAGATCGTGGCGAAGGCGCGGGCGAAGCCGGCGTCCATGGCGGCGATCGGCGTCTTGCCGGCGCGGGTTTCCTCGCGTATTCGCTCGAAGATCAGCACGCTGGCATCGACCGCCATGCCGATGGTCAGCACGATGCCGGCGATGCCCGGCAGGGTCAACGTCATCTGCAGCAGCGACAGGGCGCCAATGATCAGCGCCATGTTGATGCCAAGCGCCAGCGTAGCCAGCACGCCGAACAGCCGGTAGGTCGCGATCATGTAGCCGACCACCAGGACCAGGGCGATGGCGCCGGCAAAGCGCCCGGCGGCAATCGAGTCGGAGCCGAGCGAGGGGCCGACCGTGCGCTCCTCGATCACCCTGAGGGGCGCCGGCAGGGCCCCCGCCCGCAGCAGCACGGCAAGATCGCGTGCGCTCTCCACCGTGAAACTGCCGCTGATGATGCCGCTGCCGCCCAGAATCGGTTCGCGGATGACGGGCGCGCTGATCACCCGATCGTCCAGCACGATGGCGAACGGCTTGCCGACATTCTCCTTGGTGGCGTCACCGAAACGCCTGGCGCCCGCGCTGTCGAAACGGAAGCTCACGACCGGCATGCCCTGCTGAAAGGTCGGCTGCGCATCGACCAGCGTGTCACCGGCCACCATGATGCGCTTGCGCACCGCATAATGCTGCTCGGCGCTGCCATCGGCCCGCCGCCCGTCCGATTCCAGGATCTCCGAGCCGGCCGGCGCGCGGCCGCTGGCGATGTCTTCCGGGGTTGCCGTCGGATCCACCAGGCGAAACACCATCTTCGCCGTCTTGCCGATCAGCCGCTTCACCCTGTCCGGGTTCTGCTCGCCCGGCAATTGCACCAGGATGCGGTCCTCACCCTGTCGCTGGATGGTGGGATCGCGGGTGCCGGCTTCGTCGATGCGCCGGCGGATGATCTCGATCGACTGCGCTATGGCATGGCGCTTGCGTTCCGCCAGCGCCTCCGCGGTCAGCGCCACCTGGATGCGGCCGCCCGCCTCCGCCGTCACGTCGATATCACGCACCGCGCCGACAAACATGCCGGCACCGCTGACCGGCGCGGCCAACGCGCGGATTTCCCGGAGCGCTTCCTCGCGTTTCGCGGCATCGCGGATATCGACCCGCACCATCCCCGCCTCGACGCCCAGGTTGGTGTAGCCGATCTGCTTCGCCCGCAACGCCCCGCGCACCGCGTCGACCTGGCTCTCCAGACGCTCCTTGATCACCGTCTCCATGTCGACTTCGAGCATCAGATGCGAACCGCCCCGCAGGTCGAGGCCGAAATTGATCTGCTGGGTCGGCAGCCAGTCGGGCAGGCTGTCAAGCTGGGCGCGCGAGAACAGGTTGGGAATACTGAAGATGACGCCCGCCAGGCAGATCAGGCTGGTCAGAACGATCCGCCAGGGCGCGAAATAGAACATGCCGCTCGCGCCGCGTTATTTCTTGGGGCCGAAGCTGAAAAGCGGCTTCTTGGCGGCAGGTTTGCTGCCTTCGGTCGTGCCGGGTGCCTCGGCAGGCTTCTCGGATTTCTCGCCAGCCTCCACTCGCGCCGGCTCGCCGCGGGCGATCACTTGGGTGATCGTCTCGCGCACCACCCGCACGCGCACGCCGTCGGCGATCTCGACCTGAAGGTAGGGGTCGTCCGGGCTGACCTTGGTGATCTTGCCAAGCAGGCCGGCGATGATCACCTGGTCGCCGCGCCTCACGGCTTGCACCATCTCGCGGTGCGCCTTGGCCTTCTGCTGCTGCGGACGGATCAGGAAGAACCAGAACACGACGAAAATCAGAACCAGCGGCAGGATCTGGATCAGGATGTCGCTACCGCCGCCGGAACCGGCAGCCTGCGCATAGGCGGGCGAAATGAACATCGACGGCTCCCGGAGGGCGGTGAAAAGCGCGGCGGACTATAGTGCCGCCCCCCCGAATTGCAAAGGCGCGGCGGTTGACCGCCCGGGCTTCTATGCTAGGTTCCACGCCCGCTTCCCCCGCTTCGACACCCGTTATGGCCGACCCTGCCCTGTTGCCCCTGCTTGCCCGGATCACCGACGCCTTGGAGCGCCTGGCGCCTGCCGCTCAGCCCGCCTTCGCGCCCGAACAGGCCGAGGCCTTCGTCTGGCACGTCGAGCCCGACCGCCTGCAGCCGGTCAAGGCGGTCAACCGCGTCGAGCTCGATTTGTTGAAGGGCATCGAGCGGGTGCGCGATCTGTTGCTGGAGAATACCCGGCGGTTCGCCGCCGGCCTGCCGGCCAATAACGCCCTGCTGTGGGGCGCCCGCGGCATGGGCAAGAGCAGCCTGGTCAAGGCGGCGCACGCCACGGTCGCCCGCGAACGGCCATGGCCGGGCCTGAAACTGGTGGAGATCCACCGCGAGGACATCGGCAGCCTGCCACGCCTGCTCAGCCATTGCCGTGAGCGGGCCGAGCACTTCCTGCTGTTCTGCGACGATCTCTCCTTCGATGCCAACGACACCAGCTACAAGTCGCTGAAGGCGGTGTTGGAGGGCGGTATCGAAGGCCGGCCGGGCAACGTGCTGTTCTATGCCACCTCCAACCGTCGCCACATGCTGCCGCGCGACATGATCGAGAACGAACGCTCAACCGCCATCAATCCCTCCGAAGCGGTGGAGGAGAAGGTATCGCTCTCCGACCGTTTCGGGTTGTGGCTCGGCTTCCACTATTGCAGCCAGGACGACTACCTGGCGATGGTCGAGGGCTATTGCCGGCGCTACGCCATCCCCTATGACGGCGAGCGTGTGACCGGCGAAGCGGTGGAATGGGCGCTGACCCGCGGCGCGCGCAACGGCCGCGTCGCCTGGCAGTTCATCCAGGACCTGGCCGGGCGGCACGGAGTACCGATCGCGTAGGCGGCTCCTCGCCCAGATGCGGCAAGGGGTCGACCGGCACGCTGCCCCGACGCAGTTCGAAATGCAGCTGCGGCGTGCCGACATTGCCGCTGTCGCCGGCCAGCGCGATGGTCTGCCCGCGTTGCACCCGCCCGCCCGCCTTGACCAGCAGGCTTTGATTATGGGCATAGGCCGAGACCCAGCCATCTGCGTGGCGGATCAGCAGCAGGTTGCCAAAGCCTTTCAGCTCGTTGCCGGCATAGGCGACCGCGCCGGCCTCGGCGGCGCGCACCGCCTGGCCTGGATTGACCTTGATGTTGATGCCGTCGTTGTAGAGGCCGCCAGGTTTGGGCCCGAACCGGCTCAGCAGTTCGCCACTGGCCGGCCACAGGAAGCGGCCGCTGCCGCGTGGCATGGCGGGCGACTCGACGACAGCGGCACTTGCCGTTGCCGGCTTGGTCTCCGGCTGGCGCGCGGGCGCTTCGACCAGTGACTCGGCCGGCAGCACCGGCACCTCGACGATGGGCAGCGCGGCTGGCTGACTGGCCGTCGGTGAGGCGGCCGCCGGTATTGACTGGGCAACCAGCTGCGATGCCTCCGTCGCCGGCTCCGCCCTGAGAAGGCTGGGCACTGGACGGCTGGTCGCCTGGACGGTTGCGGTCTGGCCACGTGCCGCGCCGGAAGCGGCCTGGTCGGCCGCTGGTGCCAAGGCCGCGAGTCGACTTGCCTGCAGCTCGTCCCCCTTGGGCAGCAGCAAGCGCTGGCCGGTCCGCAGCTTGTATGGCTTCTCCAGCCGGTTGGCGGCGATCAGCCGCGCCGGCGCGATGCCCAGGCGGCGGCCCAGGGTAAAAAGGCCATCACCCGGCTGCACGATGTAACTGTCCCCGGTCGGCGCCAGTGCCGCCGGTGGTGGCGGCGGCCCCGGCACCACGGTTGCGGCCGAGGGGGCGGGCGGTGCTGTCGGCCCCAGCAACTGTACCGCCGTGCCATTGCCGGCGCCCAGCCGCAGCGGCGCGGCCGGTTGCGAGGCGCAGGCGCCCAGCAGCGACAGGAGGGCCAGGGCTCGGCAGAGCGCGGACAATCGGGAGCGAATCATATCGACAGACTAGACGATGACGAATCGCCTGGCAATGACGCCCAGCCGACCAGTCAATCAGGCCTCGTCGGCCACCCCCGCCACCAGCGGCACGAAACGCACCGGCAACAGCCGTTCGGTGTCGATGCCCGCCGCCCGCCGGGTCACGCGCAGCACCTCCTGCTCGCCGCTGGGTCCGACCGGCACCACCAGGATGCCGTCCAGGTTGAGCTGCTCAACCAGCGGCAGCGGCAGCCGCTCGGCGGCGGCGGTGACCAGGATGCGCTCAAACGGCGCCACCTCCGGCCAGCCGCGGGCGCCGTCGCCCAGCCGGGTGACGATGTTGGTCAGCCGCAATTCGGCGAAGCGCGCTTCCGCCCCGCACAACAGCGAGCGATAGCGTTCGATGGTGTAGACGCGGCGGGCCAGCCTCGCCAGCACGGCCGTCTGGTAGCCGGAGCCGGTGCCGATCTCCAGCACCTTCATGCGCGGGCCGAGCCTCAGCGCCTCGGTCATGAAGGCCACCACGTAGGGCTGGCTGATGGTCTGGCCCTGGGCGATCGGCAGCGCGATGTTATCGTAGGCCTGGGCGCGGAACGGCTCGGCGACGAAACGCTCGCGCGGCACCCGCTCGATCGCCTCCAGCACCTTGGTATCGGCGATGCCCTGGCTGCGCAGTTCCATCAGCAGCCGGATCTTCGCCGCATCGCTGGTCACCCGAGCGCCCGCCGCAACGCCCGCAGGCAGTCGCCGTCGGTCAGGTTCATCTGCAACGGGGTGACCGCGATGCGGCCGGCGGCCACCGTCGCCAGGTCGGTATCCGCCGGCGGCGTGCCCTTGCGGCGCGAGAAGCCGAGCCAGTAATAGGTCTGGTCGCGCGCATCCACCCGCTCGTCGACCAGCAGGTCGGAAAAATCCCGCTTGCCCTGCTTGCAGACGGCCAGGCCCTTGACCTGCTCGTGCGGCAGGTCGGGAAAATTGACATTCATCAGCACATTGGCCGGCCAGCCGAGCGCCGCCAGCCGACGGATCACCTCGCTCGCGTGGTGCTCCGCGGTGCTCCAGCGGACCAGGCCCTGATGGGTATAGGACTGGCTGAGCGCGATCGAGGGCACGCCCACCAGGGTGCCTTCCATGGCGGCGGCGATGGTGCCGGAATAGGTCACATCGTCGGCCATGTTGGCGCCGCGATTGACCCCGGACAGCAGCAGATCGGGCCGGCGGTCGCCGATCAGCTTGTTGACCGCCATCATCACGCAGTCGGTCGGCGTGCCGCGCACCGCGAACTTGCGCTTGGAGATGTGCCGCACCCGCAAGGGCAGCGTCAGCGTCAGCGAGTGCGAGGCGCCCGACTGCTCGAATTCCGGCGCCACCACCCAGACATCCTTCGACAGGCTGCGGGCGACATGTTCCAGTACCTTCAGGCCAGGCGCATGGATGCCATCGTCGTTGGTCACCAGGATGCGGGTGCGCGACAGGTCGCCCAGCTTGTGTGCGCTCACGTGCGCCCCTCTTCTTGCCGGCCAATCCGCTGGCGCCCGCCGAGATAGGGGCGCAAGGCCGCCGGCACCGCGATCGAGCCGTCCGGCTGCTGATAATTCTCCAGGACCGCGATCAGCGCGCGGCCGACGGCCAGGCCCGAACCGTTCAGGCTGTGCACGAAACGGGTGCCCTTGCCCCCGGCGGGACGATAGCGCGCATCCATGCGGCGGGCCTGGAACTCGCCGCAATTGGAGCAGGAGGAGATCTCGCGATAGGCACGCTGGCCCGGCAGCCAGACCTCGATGTCGTAGGTCTTGCGGGCGGAAAAGCCCATGTCGCCCGCCGCCAGCAGCATCACCCGATAGGCGAGGCCCAGGCGCTTCAGCACTTCCTCGGCGCAGGCGGTCATGCGTTCGTGTTCCGCTGCCGACTGCTCGGGCGTGGTGATGCTGACCAGTTCGACCTTGGCGAACTGATGCTGGCGCAGCATGCCGCGCGTGTCGCGCCCGGCGGCCCCCGCCTCGGAACGGAAGCAGGGCGTCCAGGCGGTAACGCGCAGCGGCAGTTCGCTTTCGTCCAGGATGCGCTCGCGCACCAGGTTGGTCAGCGTCATCTCGGCCGTGGGGATGAGGTAGAAGCCCTCCGCCGTCTTGAACAGGTCGGCCTCGAATTTCGGCAGGTTGCCAGTGCCGAAGGCGGCCGGCGCCTTGACCAGCAACGGTGCCGAGATCTCCTGGTAGCCGAACTCGGCCGTGTGCAGATCGAGCATGAACAGCGCCAACGCGCGCTCCAGTTGCGCCAGCGCCCCCCGCAAGACGACGAAGCGCGAACCGGAAAGCTTGGCCGCGGCCTCGAAATCCATCAAGCCCAAGGCCTCGCCCAGCTCGAAATGCTGCCTCGCCTCGGCCAGGTCGGGCGGCGTGCCCACCCGGCGTATTTCGAGGTTGGCGCTCTCGTCGCCCGCCGGCACGTCGTCGGCCGGCAGGTTGGGCAAGTCCGCCAGACGCTGCTCGAATGCCTCTTGGGCCCGCCGCTCGTCCGCCTCGGCCTGCTGGATGGTCGCCCGCAACTCGCCCAGTTCCGCCATCTCGGCGGCGGCATCCTGGCCCTTGGCCTTCTTCTGGCCGACCAGGCGCGAGGCCTCGTTGCGCCGGTTCTGCAATTGCTGCAGCCGTTGCACGACGGCTCGGCGTTCGCCATCCACTTCGATGAGTTCGCTCGCGACAGGAACGATGCCGCGCTTGGCCAGCGCGGCGTCGAAGGCTTGCGGATGGTCGCGGATGAGGCGCGGATCGTGCATGGGCTGCGTTGCGGGCGGGCAGGCCTATATAGGGGCAAGCCTGCAAGGGCGTAAAGCGCGGGGCTTACCGCCTGGCGAAAGCCTCGCGGATCTCCGCCTGCAAATTGGCGGCGGCCGTGGCCGGGTCGGCGGCCTGCGTGATCTCGCGGCCGACCACCAGGTAGTCGGCGCCGGCGGCGATCGCCTCGGCCGCCGTTGCCACCCGCTTCTGATCGTGTCGGGCGGCGGCGGTTGAGCGGATGCCGGGCGTCACGATCAGCCGGCCGGGTCCGGCGATGGCCCGCAGGGCGGCGGCCTCGCGCGGGGAGGCGACGACCCCGTCGGCGCCCAGCGCGAAAGCATCGCGCGCGCGCCGTTCGACCAGCTCCGGCACCTTCAGGCTGGAGCCCAGATGCGCCAAGTCGGCATCGTCCAAGCTGGTTAGCACCGTTACCGCGAGAATCTTCATGGCCGCGGCGCCCCTCGCCCTGACCGCCGCCGCCACGGT
This sequence comes from Alphaproteobacteria bacterium, assembly GCA_016869175.1. Classification (GTDB taxonomy): domain Bacteria; phylum Pseudomonadota; class Alphaproteobacteria; genus VGEV01. The sequence continues at coordinate 10,975 of VGEV01000052.1, read as the reverse complement.
CGGCCGGTCGGCGTGCACGGTCAGGAATTGCGGCGCCAGCCGGGCGACACTCGCCACCGCGCCGGCGACGGTCTCCGGAATGTCGGAGAACTTGCAGTCGAGAAAGACGTTGCGGCCTTCGGCCAGCAGGCGCTCGGCCAGACCCAGGCCGCCGGCATACTGCAATTGCAGACCGATCTTGTAGAAGCTGACCGTATCGCCCAGTCGCGCGATCAGGCTCTCGGCCTGGCCGACGCTCGGCAGATCGAGCGCCAGGATCAGCCGCTCGCGCACGTCGGGTGGTACCGCCACGCCCGCCCCTATTCCGCGGCGCTGGCATCGGCCGCTTGGGCGGCGGCACGGCGGCGCTGGGTGAAGCGGATCGACAGGATCGACAGCTCGTAGAGCAGCAGCAGCGGCAGGGCAAGGCCGATCTGACTGATGATGTCGGGCGGGGTCAGCACCGCGGCGACAACGAACACGATGACGACGGCATAGCGGCGTTTTTTCGTCAGCGTCTCGGCATCGATCACGCCGATGCGGGCCAGCAGGTTCAGCAGCACCGGCAACTGGAAGGCCAGTCCGAAGGCGAAGATCAGCGTCATCACCAGCGAGAGATACTCGTTGACCTTGGCCTCCAGCTGGATCGGCAGCATGCCCTCGCCGCCCGGCGCCTCGAACGACAGGAAGAAGCGCCAGGCCAGTGGGAAGATCAGGTAATAGACCAGCGCCGCGCCCAACAGGAAGAGCACCGGCGTCGCCAGGAAATAGGGCAGGATGGCGCGCCGTTCGTGCTTGTAGAGGCCGGGCGCGACGAACGCCCAGATCTGCGCTGCGACGATGGGAAACGAGATGCAGGCTGCGGCGAACAGCGACACCTTGATGTAGGTAAAGAAGGCCTCGGTCAGGTCGGTGAAGATCAGCCGCCGGTCCGGGCTGTCGGCCAGCGCGTCGGCCAGCGGCCGCACCAGGAAGGCATAGATCTCGTCGGACACGAAATAAGCGCCGGCGAAGCAGACCGCGAAGGCGATCAGCGAATAGATCAGGCGGTTGCGCAACTCGACCAGATGGTCGATCAGCGGCATGCGCGAGCGCTCGACCTCGTCCTCCGGTGGCTCGGGCTGGGTCGCGACCTCGTTCATGTCGGCTGGCCGCCGGGCTTGCCGTCGGGGGCGCCGGGCGCCGGCGGGCTCGGCAGCGGGGTCGCCGCCGGGGTCGCTTGCGTGCCGGTCGGATCGAGCCCAACGCTCATGTCATGGCCGAGCGCGCGCAAGCTGTCGGCTTGCTTGCGCAGCTCCTCCAACTCGCTCTCGCGCATGAGATCGTCGAACTGGCCGCGGAATTCGTTCGCGGTCGCCCGGGCCTTGCCCAGCAGGCGACCCAGCGCCCGCAGCGCCTGCGGCAGGTCCTTCGGCCCGATCACCACCAGCGCGACCACCGCGCAGAGCAGCATTTCGGACCAGCCGATGTCGAACATGGGCCCTGCCGTCCCGCTTGGCCGGCCGTCAGCCTGGCCGCCAGGCCGTCAACCCTTGACGGTTTCGTCCTTCTTGGCGGCCACCGGCTCGGCCTTCAGGTCGATCGAGGCGGCCGGCCCGCCGGGCGTGCCGACCTGGTTGTCTTCCTGCATGCCCTTCTTGAAGCTCTTGATGCCTTGCGCGAGGTCGCCCATCAGCGCCGAAATCTTGCCGCGTCCGAACAGCACCACGAGCAAGAGCACGATGACCACGATTTGCCAGAAGCCGATCGACATGGGGTCCTTCTCCCGAATGGCGTCAGGTCGCCGCCCGTCGTTGCCCCCGCTCTGGCTCCGGCCGGTCCCCTCAACGAACTTGGCGTTCCGTCAATCTAGGCGGTCTCCGCCGGAAAGACAAAGGCACGCGCCGGGTCGATGGCAAGCCCGACCGGCTGGCCTTGGCCGGCGTCGCCGCGGCCGGTCCGCGCCCGCAGCCGCAGGCCGCTCTCCGGCAGGACGACGTCGACCAGCCAGCTCGCACCCAGAGAGCGACAATCCAGCACAACGCCTTCGATGCCCCGGCCCGGCTCGCAGAGGCGAATGCCCTCGGGCCGCAGCAGCACGTCCACCATCGTGCCCTCCGCCTGGCCCGCCGCGAAGCAGCCGAAGGGGGTATCGATGCAGCCGCGCCCCGCCCTGCCGCGCCAGGCATTGAGCTCGCCGAAGAATTCGGCGACGAAACGGTTGACGGGCGCGCAATAGAGCCGGTCGGGCGTGTCCACCTGTTCCAGCCGGCCGGCCCGCATCAGGGCGATGCGGTCGGCCGCGCGCATCGCCTCTTCGGGATCGTGCGTGACCAGCAGCGTGGCGGTGCGCCATTCCCGCAGCACCGCCAGGGTTTCCTCACGCACGGTCACGCGCAGCCTGGAATCGAGGCCGGAAAACGGTTCGTCCAGCAGCATGACCCCCGGCCGCGGCGCCAGGGCCCGGGCCAGCGCCACGCGCTGCTGCTCGCCCGCCGACAGGCTGTGCGGATAGACCCCGGCATAGCGTCCGATCTGCAAGCGGTCGAGCAGCCGGCCGACCGTCTCGCGTCGCTTCGCCGCCGGCAGGTGGTCGATGCCGAAGCCGACATTGTCGGCCACCGTCAGATGCGGGAACAAGGCGTAGTCCTGAAACATGATGCCAACGCCGCGGCGTTCGGGCGGCACCATGCGGCCGGCCGTGGCGACCAGCCGGCCGCCGATCCAGATCTCGCCATCCGATACCGGTTCGAAACCAGCGGCCAACCGCAGCGTCGTGGTCTTGCCGCAGCCCGACGGACCCAGTAGACAGACCACCTCCGCCGCCGCCACGCCCAGGGACAATTCGTCGATCACCCTATGTGCCGCATAACGGTGGCCGAGCCGGCGAAACTCCAGGAAGGCGCCGCCCGGCGCCGCCGGCCCGGCCATGGCACCAGGCAAGTTCGGCCTCGGCTCGCCCCTGGCTGACATGTCCGGCTAGGCGTCTTCGCTGGAATCGACGGCGGTCGGCATGGGCAGCGATTCGCCGCCGGCCACCCGCGTCGGCGGGGCACTCCGGGCCAGCAGGCCGGCGGCGCGCAGTTCCTCCACGCCCGGCAGGTCGCCGATCTCGGCCAAGCCGAAATGCTCGAGGAAGCCGTCGGTCGTGCCATAGACGATCGGTCGTCCCGGCACCGGCCGGCGACCGGCCGGCTTGACCCAGCCGATCTCCATCAGCAGGTCGAGCGTGCCCTTGCTCAGGCCGACGCCGCGCATCTCCTCGATTTCCGCCCTGCTGACCGGCTGGTGATAGGCGACGATCGCCAGGGTCTCAAGCGCCGCGCGCGACAGCCTGCGCACCTCCTGGCGTTCCTCCTCCAGGATGTACTGCAAGTCGGGCGCCGTGCGGAACTGCCATTTGCCCGCCACCCGGCAAAGGTTGACGCCGCGCGGCGCATAGACCGCCTGCAATTCGGCCAGCAAGGCCGCAACGTCGAGATCAGCCGGCAGCCGGCGGGCGAGCGTTGCCTCGTCCAGCGGTTCCGTCGCCGCGAACAGCAATGCTTCCAAGACCCGCAACGGCGACTGCCCGTCGCTCACGGCAATTCCGGCCGGCGCAGCAAGATCGGTCCGAATGGTCGGGCCTGGCGCAGCGCGACCCGGCCCGACTTGGCCAGTTCCAAGCTCGCGGCGAAGGTTGAGGCCAGCGCCGAACGCCGGTCGAAGGCGGTACGCAGGTCGGCCGGCAGGAACGCCTCCAGCGTGGCCCAATCGGGCATGCCGCCGAGCAGCGCGGACAGGCGTTGCAGCGCCGCCTCGATGGCAAAGACCGGTGGCGGCGCCAGCCGCAATTGCGCCACCGCCGCCCGATGCTGGTCCTGTCGGGCATAGGCGGACAGCAGTTCGCTCAAGCTGCATTCGAACAGACTGCGGCGCAGCACCCGAATGCCTTCCGGCTGGCCGCGCTGGAAGACCTGCAGGCCCAGCCGGGGCCCGGCCATCAGCACCGCCGCCATCTTGCGCATCGTTTCCAGCTTGCCGAGCTGCAGCTGCAGCAAGGCGGCCATCGCCTCGCCCGACAGCCCCTCCTCGGCCGCCGGCTCGGGCAGCAGCAGGCGGGATTTCAGGTAGGCGAGCCAGGCCGCCATCACCAGATAATCCGCCGCCACCTCCAGCTTCAGCCGGCGAGCGGCGGCGATGTAGTCGAGATACTGCTCCGCCAGCCGCAGGATCGACAGGCTCTTGAGATCGACTTTCTGCTGGCGGGCGAGATTCAGCAGCAGGTCGAGTGGCCCGTCGAAACCGTCGAGCGAGACGACGAACGCCGCCGTCTCGCGCGGCGGATCGCTTTCGCTGAAATCGGTGGGCTGCGGCAACGGCTCAGGATCGTTCATCGTCGGACCTGAAGGGCGGCGGCGCGGCCGCTGGCCAACCCAGCATTAACCCGCTTGTCACGTGGGCGCAATTTGCCCCGTCGCGGCCCCCTCGCCAAGCAGCGCCGCCAGCCGCTGCTCCACCTCCCGTCGGCGCGGTCGCATGGCCGCGGGCGGCGCGCTCCTGGCCCGTTCCCCCCACTCCAGCGCGCGGCCGGACAGCGTCCTGGCCGCGGCGGCCACCTGGCGCATCGCCGGCAGGTCGCCGTCGCAATGCAGCACCACATCAATGCCGGCGTCGAGCGCCGTCCGGGTGCGTTCCTCCAGGCTGCCCGACAGCGCCCGCATGCACAGATCGTCCGACAGCAACAAGCCCTCGAAACCGATCCGCCCGCGGATCGTGCCGTCGATCACGGTCGTCGACAAGGTCGCCGGCAGGGCCGGGTCGAGCGCCTCGTAGACCGCGTGAGCGGTCATCGCCATGGTCGCGTCCCGCAGCGCCATGAAGGGCGCGAAGTCGCGCGCCAGAGCCGACAACGGCGCAGCGACACGCGGCAGGGCCAGATGACTGTCGGCGGTGCAGCGGCCGTGGCCGGGGATGTGCTTGATGACCGGCCGCACCCCGGCCGCCGCCAATCCCGCCGCCATCGCACGGCCCAATTGCCCGACGATCGCGGGATCGTCTGCGAACGCCCGGTTGCCGATCACCGGATCGGCGCCGGCGGCCGGCACGTCCAGGCAAGGCGCACAATTGACGTCGATGCCAAGTTCCGCGAGCTCCAGGCCGAGCAGCAGGGCATTGAGCCGGGTTGCCTCGCGCGCCCGTTCCGGCGCCGCCGCCCACAGCCCGCCCAGGACCGCCGCCGCCGGGGCCTGCCGCCAATGCGGCGGCGACAACCGCTGCACCCGGCCGCCCTCCTGATCGACGAACAGCAAGGTCCGGTCACCCTCGACACAGTCACGCAAATCCGCCACCAAACCACGCACTTGCGCCGGATCGTTGAGGTTGCGTCGGAACAATATGAAGCCGAACGGCCGGACCGCGCGGAAGAACGCCGCCTCATCCAGCCCCAAATGCGGACCGGCTAGGCCGAAGACCGCCGCCAGCGTCATTTCAGCCAGGGGGAACGACAAAACAGGCTTGTTTGCGCGCCGTCAGCTCCCGGCACAGGCCCTTCGCCGCCTCGTCGGCCAGCGGCCCGGCCTGCAAGCGGTAGAACACGCCCTTCTCCCCCAGATCGGCCCGCACCACCCGCGATTTCAGCATGCCGACCAGCGGCGCCTCGTTGGCTTTCAGCCGGTTCCAGATGCCCTGCGCCTCGGCCTCGGAGCGATAGGCGCCCAACTGCACCAAGCGACCGCCGGCCGCCGGGGTGACCTCGGCCAGGGCCGCCGTCTCGCCGGCCGACGGCTTGGCCGCCGTCGGCGCCGCCTGCTTGGCGGTTTCCGGTTTCGCCGCTTGGGTCGACGGCACAGGTGGCGCGGGCGGCGCGACGGGCGTCGGGGGCAGCGGCAGCGACACGGCCGGCCTGGACGCCGGCACGTGGCGCGGCGGCGCCTTTTGCGGCGACATTTCCAGGCGCTCGCGATCGTTGCTCGTCCGCGCCGAGTTGGGCGCGGCGGCCTGAGCCGGGACCGGCGCCGGCGGCACGTTGACGAGCGGCAGGCTGGCCGAGGCCGGATTTTCGGCCGGCTGCGGGCGCGCAACCGGCGTCTCCGGCGCGGGCGCCAGACTGGTCGTCACGGGCGTCGGGGCCGCTCCCTGCTTGCCAATCTGCCCGTAGATCTGCGGATCGGGTTCGCCGCTCGCCCCCTCGGCCGACGGCCGCACCTTGACCGGCTGCTTCTCGGCCTTGATCAGTGGCGCCTCGCCACCCGAGGCGACCGGGCCGCCGCTTCGATAGGCAATCCACAGGCTGGCGCAGAACGCCAACACCGCAATGCCGGTGATGAACCACGGCATCCAGCGCCGCAATCCGGCAGCGGTCTGGGCGCCCTCGTCGGCCGCCCTGGAGTTCGCCTCGGTCGTGCTCACCTAGCGCATCTCCTCGACCGGCTTGACCCCCATGACGGCCAGCCCGGAGGCGATCACCATCCGCACCGCCTCCACCAAAACCAGCCTCGCTTGGGTCAGCCCTTCATCCTCGGGAACAATAAACCGAACCGCCGGATCGTCATTGCCGCGATTCCACTGGGCGTGGAACTCCTGCGTCAAGTCATAGAGATAAAAGGCAATTCTGTGCGGTTCGTGGGCCTCCGCGGCGGCCTCCACGGTGCGCGGCCACAACGCCAGCCGGCGCATCAGCGACAATTCGCCGGAATCGCCCAGGCGCGCCAGCATCGCCGGGTCCGTTCGCGACGGGATGGCGCCGCCCGATCGGCGCCGAACCGAGCAGCATCGGGCATGCGCGTATTGCACATAGAAAACCGGGTTGTCGCGGCTCTGCTCCAACACCTTCGCCAGATCGAAGTCGAGCGCGGCGTCGTTCTTGCGGGTCAGCATGATGAAGCGCACGGCGTCGGCGCCCACCTCGCGGATCAGTTCCGCCAGGGTGACGAACTCACCCGCGCGTTTCGACATCCGGACGGGCTGGCCGGCCCGCAACACGCGCACCAGCTGACAGATCTTGATGTCGAGCGTGCCCGCGCCGCCGGTCAGCGCGGCCACCGCCGCCCGCATGCGCTTGACATAGCCGCCATGGTCGGCGCCCCAGACATCGACCATGCGTCGGAACCCGCGCGTGAACTTGTCGTGGTGATAGGCGATGTCGGCGGCGAAATAGGTCCAGCTCCCGTCCGACTTCCGCAGCGGCCGGTCGACGTCGTCGCCGAAAGCGGTCGCGCGGAACAGGGTCTGCGGCCGCGGCTCCCAGTCGTCGGGCTTCTTGCCCTTGGGCGGCTCCAGGATACCGGTGTAGACATGCCCGCCTGCCTGCAACGCGGCCAGCGCCCGGGCCACCCGGCCGTCGGCATGCAACGCGCGTTCGGACGAGAACACGTCGTGTTCCACCCCCAGTTCCTTCAGGTCGCGCCTGACCTCGGCCATCATCGCGTCGATCGCGAAGGCCCGGATCGGTTCCAGCCACTCGGATTGCGGACGGTCGAGCCAGTGTCGGCCGTCGCGTGCCGCCAACGCGGCGCCTACGGGCTGTAGATATTCCCCCGGGTAGAGACCCTCCGGAATGGGCCCCACCGCCTCGCCCAGCGCCTCGCGGTAGCGCACGAAGGTCGAGTGGGCCAGCGCGTCGACCTGGGCGCCGGCGTCGTTGATGTAGTATTCGCGGGTGACCGCGAAGCCGGCCTTTTGCAGAAGATTGGCCAGTGCATCGCCATAGACGGCGCCGCGCACATGGCCGACATGCAGCGGCCCGGTCGGGTTGGCCGAGACATACTCGACGTTGATCGCCTCGCCCGCGCCCAACGCGCTGTCGCCATAGGCGGTGCCCGCCGCCAGAATGGCGTCGAGTTGGCGCTGCCAGAAGGCATCTTGCAGGCGCAGGTTGATGAAACCGGGGCCGGCCACATCGGCGCTGGCCACATCGGCGTGGCCGCGCAGGCGTTCGGCCAGCAGTTCGGCGATAGCGCGCGGTGCCAGTCGGGCCGGCTTGGCCAGCACCAGCGCCGCGTTGGTGGTGAGGTCGCCATGCCCCACCTCGCGCGGCGGCTCCACCGCATAGCCCGTGGGCAGCCCGGCGGGCAGCCGTCCCGCGCCTGCCAGCGCTTCGACCTCCGAGGTAACGATCGACGTGAAGTGCTTGAAAATATCCATGCCAATGACAGATCTTCGCGTTCAGGACTGGGCATGCGGGTCGAGCAGTCGGCGGTGCTCCGCCAGCGCGAACCGGTCGGTCATGCCGGCGATGAAGTCGGCCACCCGACGCGCCGTTCTTGGCGTTCCCGGGCCATCCGTCAAGGCCTGCCATTCCGGCGGCAGGCCGTTGGGCTCGGCCAGCAGATGTTCGAACAGCTCGCGGACCACGCGGCGCGCCTTGCTGGTCATGCGGTTGACCCGCCAATGCCGGTACATGCGCAGGCGCAGGAAACCCTGCAAGGCGGCATTGTTCACGCGCATGTCGGCCGAGAAGGCCAGCAGCGGCTGACCCAGGCCGCGCACCTCGAGCACGGTCGTCGGTCGGAAGCGGGCGATGCGCGCGCGACTTTCGGCCAGCAGGTCTTCGACCATGGCGTTGATCAGCCGCCGGACCGCCTCGTGCGCCAGCCGGGCGGTCTCGATGCCAGGAAAGCGGCGCTCCACGTCCGCGAAAACCGGCCCAACCAACGGCACGTCCGCCAGATCGTGCGGCGCGAACAAGCCGGCGCGAAGGCCGTCGTCGATATCGTGGTTGTTGTAGGCGATGTCGTCGGCCAGCGCGGCGGCTTGTGCCTCCGGTCCGGCATGCGTGCCGAGTTCCAGGTCGTGTTCGCCGACATACTCGGCGATCGCCGCCGGCAGCGGGCGCTCGGGCCGGCGCGCGGCCGGGCCCAGCAAGGGTCCATTGTGCTTGACCACGCCTTCCAGCGTCTCCCAAGCCAGATTGAGCCCCTCAAACGCGGCATAGCGCCGCTCCAGGCGTGTCAGGATGCGCAAGGTCTGCGCATTGTGATCGAAGCCGCCGAACCCGGCCATGCAGTGGTCCAGCGCCTCCTCGCCGGCATGGCCGAAAGGCGTGTGGCCGAGATCGTGCGCCAACGCCAGCGCTTCGGCCAGGTCCTCGTTCAGCGCCAGCGCGCGGGCGATCGAGCGGGCGATCTGCGCCACTTCGAGACTGTGGGTCAGCCGGGTGCGGTAATGGTCGCCTTCGTGGTAGACGAACACCTGGGTCTTGTATTGCAGCCGCCGGAAGGCGGTCGAATGTACGATCCGGTCGCGGTCGCGCTGGAAATCGCTGCGGCTGCCGCTGCCCGGTTCGGCATGGCGCCGGCCGCGGCTCTGATCGGGATCGGAGGCGAAAGGCGCGAGGTTGCCGGCCGGCCGCATGACGGCGCGCACCTTACCCGAGCCGGCAAGAAATTGACAAACGTTCGCGATAACTTACATCTAGCCTTGACGCCGTTCCAAGAACCGTCCCTTGGGAGCTGCCGCGATGGCCGAAATGCCCAGTCACAAACCCGCCGGCACGCCGCCGCTCAGCCTGAGCGCGCGCGCGGCCCAGCGGATCAATTTCTTGAAAACACAGGAAAAAACGGATGCGCGGGTGCGCCTCGCGGTGAATGGCGGCGGCTGTTCCGGCTTCAACTACGCCTTCAGTTTCGACCACCGCGTCAACCCGGACGACCTGGTGGTTGCCCGCGACGGGGCGGAATTGGTGGTGGACGAGACCTCGCTGGAATTGCTGCGAGGCGCGGAAGTGGATTTTATCGACGATCTCGCGGTCTCCGCCTTCCGCGTGGTCAACCCGAACGCCACGGCTTCCTGCGGCTGCGGCACCTCCTTCGCGATCTGAACCTGCCGCGCTTGCCGCGGCACCGGCTTGGTTGCGGCAATGGCCAGCATGCGCATCGCCTCCTGGAACGTCAATTCGATCAAGGCCCGCCTGCCCCGTGTGACGGAGTGGCTGGCAGCAGCCCGGCCCGACGTCGTGCTGTTGCAGGAAACCAAATGCGAGGATGCGGCCTTTCCCGAGAGCGAACTCGGGGACCTCGGCTACAACTTGGCGTTGGCAGGACAGAAAGCCTATAACGGCGTTGCCATCCTGGCCAAGCGACCCATCGAGGATGTGCGGCAGGGGCTGCCGGGCGATCCCGAGGACGGACAGGCCCGCTATATCGAGGCGACGGTCGGCACGTTCCGCGTCGCCTCGGTCTACCTGCCCAACGGCAACCCGGTCGATAGCGACAAGTTCCCCTACAAACTCAAGTGGTTGGATCGACTGCGCCGGCACGCGGAGCGGCTGTTGGCCGAGGAAGAATGTTTCGTGCTGGGCGGCGACTACAACGTCTGCCCGGAGGACCGCGACTGCTTCGACCCCCGGGGTTTCGCCGCCGACGCGCTCTGCCGGCCCGAGAGCCGCGCGGCGTTCCGGGCGCTGTTGCATTTGGGGCTGACCGAGGCCTGGCGCGCCCTGCATCCGGCCGGACACGGCTATACCTACTGGGACTATACCGGCGGCGCCTGGCAGAAGGATCACGGCCTCAGGATCGACCACCTGCTGCTGAGCCCGCAGGCCGCCGACCGCCTGCTCGCCTGCGAGATCGACAAGGGCCCGCGCGGTCGCGAGCGGCCGTCCGATCACACCCCCATTTGCTGCGAACTGCGAGACGGGAACGACGCATGAGCGAACAGCATGCCGGCGGCTGCCTGTGCGGCAGGGTGCGCTACGTGGCGACCGGTCGGCCGTCCCGCGCGGGGATCTGCCATTGCCGGATGTGCCAGCGCGCCACCGGCCAACCGCTGGTCGCCGGCGCGGTGTTCGCCAAGGCCGCGCTGCGCATTACCGGCGAGACCCGGGCCTATCGTTCCTCGCCCCGCGCGCTCCGGCATTTCTGTCCGACCTGCGGCTCGCCCTTGTTCTTCGAACCATTGGACCAGCCGGACAGAAGTGGACCCCGGTTTTGGGACCAGGGGCTTGAGTGGAGCCGCGTTCTGATCCGTCATTGTGACGGAGGGAGCGATGGCGAAGACAAGACGGAAGTTTGATGCGGCATTCAAGGCGAAGATCGCC
>VGEV01000051.1 GCA_016869175.1 Alphaproteobacteria bacterium | reverse complement strand
CACTGCATCGACACGCCACCGCAGACCAAATAGACCCCGCCACAGCACCCAATCCGCAGGCTGGGCCGCAGGCCATGCCCTCATCGGCGATGCTTCGTCGTCAATGATGGGGTTCTTCGAGGTGTCCAATTGATCCGCCAGAGCACATAGGCGGCAAGGTGTATTGCCGTTTTCTCCCAGTTCCGCTCGATGTAATCGCAAAGCTCTTCCACCAAGCGGGGCACTTCTCGCGCCGGCGGTGGTCTGTGCTTGCTGTTCGTGATGCCAATCGCATGCGGACGGAATACACCCGCATAGTCGCTGATCCCCTCGATGGCGAGGCGGTTTAACTCCATGACGAAAGACGGACGGACCCGTAATGGCGCGTGGCCCTGGCGCAAGGCATCGTCAATTCTCGCCAAGATGGCGTCGAACTGTCTGACCCCGTTCTCGGCCTCCCGCTGGGCCACGGCGCGGGGTCGCGAACCCGTGCGACGGCCTCGCGCCTGCTGGCGCGCTCTGGCTCGGCCTCGTCGGACACTTCACTTCCTGGCCAGTTTCTCCGCCGCGTCGTCGATCATTTCCCGGGTGATCATATCGTTCTCGATTTTCGTATTGCCATAGGCGAAGCTTCGCCGCTGTTCCTCCAGGTCCTCCGGCGATAGTTTGATCCGCTTGGCGGCTTCCAACAGCTTCTCGAAGCGCTCGTCCATCGCGATCTCCCGGCAAATCACCTCATTCAGCCTAGCACAGTAGGGGTTAACCGCCGTCGTTTGCGTAAACGAACGGGGGCAACGTGCCCCCGCTGTCAGTCCGGCCGTGGCTTGCGACTACGCGTCCTGGCGGCCGACGATGGCGACCGAGGAGACGTTCTGGTGCGGGAAGCCGCCCAGATTGTGCGTCATGCCAAAGACCGGGTTCTTCAACTGCCGCGGCCCGGCGCGGCCCAGGATCTGACCGTACATCTCGTAGAGCATGCGCAGGCCCGAGGCGCCGATCGGATGGCCGAAACACTTCAGGCCGCCGTCGATCTGGCAGGGGATCTTGCCGTCGGCGTTGTACATGCCGTCCAGCACATCCTTCCACGCCCCCCCTTCCTTGGAGAGATAGAGATCCTCCATCGTCACCAACTCGGTGATCGAGAAGCAGTCGTGGCACTCGAACATGCTGATCTGTTCGCGCGGATTGCTGATGCCGGCTTCCTTGTAGGCCCGTTCGGAGGCCTTGCGCGTGGTCATGAAGTAGCTGCCGTCCCAGCTATTGTGCGAGGACTCGACGCCGTTCGACACCGACAATTGCAGCGCCTTGACCGTGACCAGATCCTTCTTGCCGAGGCTGCGGGCGATCTCGGGCGTGGTGACGATGGCGCAGGCCGAGCCGTCCGAAACGCCGCAGCAGTCGAACAGGCCCAAGGGATCGGCCACCATCGGCGCGTTCAACACGGTGTCGATGTCGATCCGCTTCTGCAAATGCGCCTTGGGGTTCTTGGCGCCGTTGTCGTGGCTCTTGACGCTGATTTGCGCCATGGCGCGCTTCAACTCCTCGCGCTTGACGCCGTGCTTGGTCTGATAGGCCGAGGCGAGTTGTGCGAAGCTGCCCGGCGCCGACAGATTGGCCCAGTGCATCGATTGCAGCACGCCGCGATTGCGCTGCGGCAAGCCGCCATAGCCGGTATCCTTCAGCTTCTCCACGCCGAGCGCCAGGGCGATGTCGGCGGCACCCGATGCCACGGCGTAAACTGCGCCGCGGAAGGATTCGGTGCCTGAGGCGCAGTAGTTCTCGACCCGCGTGACCGGGATATATGGCAGGCGCAGCGCAACCGCCAGCGGCACGCCCGACTTGCCGACATGGACTTCCTCGATCGCAGTCGAGAACCAGGCGGCATTGATCTGGTTGCGGTCGATGCCCGCGTCCTTCAAGCCTTCCTCGAACGCCTCGACGATCAGGTCGTCGGCCTCGCGGTCCCAGCGCTCGCCGAACTTCGAGCAGCCCATGCCCAGAATGGCAACCTTGTCGCGAATGCCCGTGGCCATGCCGTTACCTCCTGCGCCGCTGTCCGGCGGCCGCTGATGGGGAGAGACTAGCAGAAAACCGCCGGTTCCGCCACCGACGGCCGATCGGCTTCAATAGGCCGGTGTCGCCTTCCAGAAATACTTGGTGAAGCCGCGCGCGTCGTCGTGTTCCTTGATGCGGAAGACCATCCGCATCTTCTGCCCGGTATTCGCCTTGTCGGCGTCCATGTCGGTGAAGTCGGACATGAAGCGCCCGCCCTCGTCGAACACCACCATGCCGCAATAGGCCGGTGGATCGGGCGAATAGGTCAATTGGTCGGCCGTCCAGCTTTGGATCTTGGCCGGTGTGTCGGCGAAGGGGTGGTCGTCCTGGCTGTGGAACGCACCGCAATTGGGATTGACGCAGACATTGGCTTTGGGGAACTGCACGGTGCCGCAGACCCGGCACTTGCCGCCCATCATGGCCAGCAGCATGTCCTTCTTGCGATAGAGCGTGGTCAAGGGCGTCTGCTTGTCCACTTCCGAACGCAGGCCCTTCTCGCGCGTCACCAGGTCGTTGAAGGCCAGGAACTTGCTGTAGTTGGTTTCCTCCTTGCGGCGGGCGAGATAGCCCTTGATGCCGCGCGGCTTGCTGGCGCCGGCGATGGCCGGCGTGGTGCGGAAGGCCAGCACGTCGCAGCCCTGGCCCCAGCCGATCAGCACGATGGTCTCGCCGGGCCTGGCCGCTTGCAGCGCGTCCGACAGCATGACCAGCGCGTGCGCGGCGCCGCTTTCGCCCATCACCTCCTGCAACTGGTTGGCCACCGCCGCTTCCCCGATGCCCGCCCGCTTGGCGATGCCTTCGGGCACGCCGCGCAGCACGCAGGGCATGATGAATCGGTCGACCTGCTCGCCCTTCAGGCCGGTCTTGTCGAACAGGCCCTTCAGGGCGCGCGGCACAATCTTCAGATAGCCCTCGTCGCGGATCCAGCGCTCTTCCCAGGTGTAGTCGAACTCCTCGTTCTCGCCGCGATAGTGATCGACGAAATCGATCGCCACTTGGTGCCAGCCGAGCAGGTCGGCGACGGTACCGCTCGCGCCCAGCAGAAAGGCGGCCGCGCCGTCGCCGAACAGCAGTTCCTGCTGCGAGGCGGCCTTCGTGCGCCGCTTGTCGGCCGTGGCGTAAAGCAATTGGCCGCCAATGCCGGTTTGCGCGTTCAGCGCGGTAATCAGGCCGGAAGTGCCGGCACGCTGCGAGGAGGTGATGTCGAGCGTCGACAGGTTCTCGCCCAAGGCCAGCGCGGTCGACAGGATGCCGGCATTTTGCCGGTCGGCGAACGGCATGCTGGTCGAGGCGAAATAGACGGCCCTGAGGTCGTTCGCTTGGCAGGCGCCCAGGCAGTCGCGCGCGGCCTCGACCGCCATGGTCAGGCTGTCCTCGTCCCAGTTGCACATCGCCCGCTCGCCCTTGGCATAGGCCTTGAGCCCGGGGTTGAACCAGGAATTGGCCTGCACGACCGCCTTGCGCTGCAACCGCAACCGCGGCACGTAGCCGCCATAGCCCACGATCCCGACCATGCCGTTCGTCCCCTTGCGCGCTTTGGATTGTTCCGGCCGGCACATAAGCAAGACGCCCGCCGACGCGTCAAGCGGCGGCGGACGTCAGGGCTGTGCCTTCGGTTCAGGCGGGTTTTCGGTAGATTTCGCCGCCGCCCTGGCGGAAGGCCGCCGCGCGTTCGGTCATGCCCGCCTCGGCCAGGGCGCGGACCTCATGGGTTAGTTGCATCGAGCAGAATTTCGGCCCGCACATGGAGCAGAAATGCGCCAGCTTGGCGCCGTCGGCCGGCAGCGTTTCGTCGTGGAAGGTCATCGCCGTTTCGGGGTCGAGCGCCAAGTGGAACTGGTCGCGCCAGCGGAAGCCGAAGCGGGCGCGGCTCAAGGCGTCGTCGCGCAGCCTGGCCGAGGGGTGCCCCTTGGCCAGGTCGGCCGCATGCGCGGCGATCTTGTAGGCGATCACGCCCGCCTTCACGTCGTCGCGGTCGGGCAGGCCCAGATGTTCCTTCGGCGTCACGTAGCAGAGCATGGCGGTGCCGAACCAGCCGATCATGGCGGCGCCAATGGCGCTGGCGATGTGGTCGTAGCCGGGCGAGACGTCGGTGACCAGCGGCCCCAAGGTATAGAAGGGCGCTTCGCCGCAGGCGGCGAGCTGACGATCCATGTTCTCCTTAATCTTGTGCATCGGCACGTGGCCGGGGCCTTCGATCATGACTTGCACGTCGTGTTCCCAGGCGATGCGCGTCAGTTCGCCGAGCGTCTCCAGTTCGGCGAACTGCGCCGCATCGTTGGCATCGGCGATGCAGCCGGGGCGTAGGCCGTCTCCCAGCGAGAAGCTGACATCGTAGCGCCGCAGGATGTCGCAGATTTCGGCGAAGCGGGTGTAAAGGAAGTTCTCCTTATGGTGCGCCAGACACCATTTGGCCAGGATCGAGCCGCCACGCGAGACGATGCCGGTGACGCGGCCCGCGGTCAGCGGGATATGCGCCAGCCGAACGCCGGCGTGAATGGTGAAGTAGTCGACGCCCTGCTCGCATTGCGCGATCAGCGTGTCGCGATAGGCCTCCCAGGTCAGGTCCTCGGGCTTGCCGCCGACCTTCTCCAGCGTCTCGTAGATCGGCACGGTGCCGATCGGCACCGGGCTGTTGCGCAGGATCCATTCGCGCGTCTCGGCGATGTTCTTGCCGGTCGACAGGTCCATTACCGTATCGGCGCCCCAGCGGATCGACCAGACCAGCTTCTCCACCTCCTCGGCGATGGAGGAGCCGACCGCGGAATTGCCGATGTTGGCGTTCACCTTCACCAGGAAGTTGCGGCCGATGATCATCGGCTCGGCTTCGGGGTGATTGACGTTGGCCGGGATGATAGCGCGGCCACGCGCCACTTCCTCGCGCACGAATTCGGCCGTGATGCGGTCGGGAATGGCCGCGCCGAAACTCTCGCCGTCGCGCCCGGCGGCAAGCCCCAGATTCTCGCGGATGGCGATGTATTCCATCTCCGGCGTGACGATGCCAGCGCGGGCATAGGCCAGCTGCGTCACCGCCCGTCCGGCCTTGCCGCGCAACGGCCGACGCTCTCCGCTGCCGGCAGGAAGTGGCGCGGCGGCGCGGTTGTGCAGCCGGCTGTCATAGGCCTCCACGTCGCTGCGCGCCGCGATCCAGGATGCCCGCAAGCGCGACAGACCTTGCGTGATGTCGATCGGCCGCTCGCCCGTATAGGGACCGGAACTGTCATAGAGCATGACCGGCGGCTCCGCAGCCTGCGCCGACAGCACCACCTCGCGCATGGCGACACGCAGATCGGGATGCAGCAGGCCGGGAACCTGGATCTTGCGCGAACCGGGCAAGGGCCCGGTGGTCACGGCAGGCGGGACGGACAGGCTCGACATGGCGTTCCTCCGGAAAGGCCAAGGAAGGACAGATGGATCCGGATGGCGCCGAAATGCGATGCAGTCATCTCAGAGTTCCAATCCCTACGCCGGCACGATCCGGATCAGGTTCGGAGGGTTTCCGCGCCGAGCCGAACGGCGGCCCTTGGCGGTATCTCAGCCCCCTGCCGGGGCTCCCCTGGGAACGGGGTGACTCTAGGCAGGCTGGCGAGCGGTGGTCAAGCAGCGCTTGTGCCGCCGCCTGCGGCAGGGTAGAGGCGGGCAGGATTTTCGAGGTTGCCGCATGGCCCTGCCGCCCGCGCTGTTCGATCGCTTGCGACTGCCGCTGATCGCAGCGCCGATGTTCCTGGTCAGCGGGCCGCAACTGGTGGTGGGTTGCTGTCGCTCCGGCATCGTCGGCAGCTTTCCGACGGCGAACTGCCGCGCCGCGGCGGAGCTCGACGACTGGCTCGCGCGAATTGCCGCCGAAATGGCGCCGGCGCCCTTCGCCGCCAACCTGATCGTGCACCGCACCAACAGCCGCTTGGCGGACGATCTGGCGCTGGTCGTCAAGCACCGCGTGCCGCTGGTGATCGCGTCGGTCGGCTCGCCGGCGCAGGTGGTCGAGGCGGTGCACGGCTATGGCGGCTTGGTACTGGCCGACATCGCCAGCCTGCGCCACGCCGAGAAGGCGCTGGCGGCCGGCGCGGACGGCCTGGTATTGCTGACCGCGGGGGCGGGCGGCCAGACCGGCTGGGCCAACCCCTTCGCTTTCGTCCGCGCCGTCCGCGCCTCGTTTTCCGGCCCGCTGGTGCTGGCCGGCGGCGTTGCCGATGGCGTGGCCTTACGCGCGGCGCAAGTGCTGGGCGCCGACCTCGCCTATATGGGCACGCGCTTCATCGCCACCGCGGAGAGCCTGGCGAAGCCGGCCTACAAGGCGATGCTGGTCGCGGCCAGCCTGGACGACGTGCTGCTGACGCGCGCCTTCACCGGGCTGGAGACCAACATGCTGCGCCCCTCGATCCGTGCCGCTGGTCTCGACCCCGAGGCGCTGCCGGCACGTGGCGCCATCGACGTGGCCAAGGATATCGACGCGAGCAAGGCCCATGAGCGGCGCTGGAAGGACATCTGGTCCGCGGGCCATACCGTCAGCCAGGTGACGGACGTGCCGGATGTGGCGACGCTGGTCACCCGGCTCGAAGCTGAGTATCGCGCGGCGCGATGAAAGCCAAGGCGGCGGGCTTGCCCCCGCCGCCCGGCATCATGCGCTTGCGCGACCGCTCACTCCTTCAAATAGCCGACCTCGCGCCAGACTGCGTAGTTCGCGCGGAAGGCGGCGTAGCTCTCATAGGCCTTCTTGAAGTTCACGTCCTTCGCCGATTCTTCCTTCACCACGTCCTCCCAGGCCGCGCGCATGGCCTTGAGGATGTCCGGCGACCACTGGTGAATGGTGACGCCCTTCGACTTCACTTCTTGCAGCGCCTTGAACTGCCGCGCGTCGCTGGTGAACATGCCCCACAGGATTGTGTCGTTGCAGCCCGCTTCGATCTGCGCCCGCTGCTGGTTGGACAGCGCCTTCCACTTCTCCAGGTTCATCAACAGTTCAGTGATGGACGACATCTGGTGCCAGCCGGGGAAGTAGTAGTGCTTCGCCACCTGGTGGAAGCCCATCTTCACGTCCATCGAAGGGAAGGACAATTCGGTGGCGTCGATGGTGCCGAGTTCCAGCGCCGGATAGATGTCGCCGGGCGCGATCAACTGCGTCGATACGCCGAGCTTGTCCATGACCTTGGCGCCCAGGCCGAAGAACCGCATCTTCAGCCCCTTCAAGTCCGCAACGCTCTTGATCTCCTTGCGGAACCAGCCGGACGCCTCGGGCGCGATGGCGTTGCACGACACACCGATGTTGCCGAATTTGCCCCAGATCTCGTTCTTGATCTCGTAGCCGCCGCCATAGTTGAGCCAGCCCAGGAACTCGGACAGGCCCGGGCCGAACGGCACGGTGGTGAACCAGGGCGAGGCGGGGATCTTGCCGGCATGGAAGCCGGGGGTCGTCCAGGCGGCATCGATCGAGCCCGTCGAGACCGGATCGAACACCTGCAAGGGCGGCACCAAGGCGCCGGGCTCGAAGAACTTGATCTCGAGATTGCCGCCGGAGATCGCGTCGATCAGCTTCGAGAATCGTGGCCCGCCCTCGCCCACCACGTCGAGCGTGCCCGCGAACGAGCTGGCCATTTTCCAGCGGACCTTCTTGTCTTGCGCGAAAGCGGTCCCCGCCAGCACCAGAGTGCCGGCCATGGCCGCGATAGTGGCGAAGCTCGCCACGCGGATTGGCTTCATGATGGTCGTTCTCCCAAGCGTCGCCGCGACGAACCCCGTTTGGCGGGGCCGTCACCCCAAGGCGCAGCGGGAGGAGGCAGACCTCCCCTGCGCTCGCTGCGATCCTAGGCTGGGCGTCGTGGGGTCTGTCAACGTTGTTTCGAAACTCAGCACAAATCCTCAGGCGCACCACGCAACAATGTTGCCGGTGCGTTCGCCAGGTAGCGCACTACTCCTCCCGCTCGGCAGGCGGCCGGCTGCTCGCCGCCTGGCGTTCCATTTGCTTCAGTCTTTCAGATAGCCGACCTCGCGCCAGCTCGGCCCGGCAGGCCATCTCGGCCTCACCATCGCGCTCGAGGGCGACCGCGACAGCTCGATGCGGCACTATTCGCCGCATGCCAATGGCGAGCCGTTGTCGGCTCTCTTCCCGCTCGTCGAGGTCGACGGCTTCACGGTGGTGGCCGGCGGCCGACGGACGGCGGTCAACTTCGAGGGCGTCGATATCACCGATTTCTCTGCCACCGACGCCGGCGGCGTGGTGACGGGCGCCTTCGGCCTCCGTTGCAAGGGGTTCGACTGGCTCAGGCTGGGCGCCGCCAACTGGGCGCCGGCAACAGGGCGCCGAGGCGTTCGTTCACGATATGAGCTTACACAAAATCTTGTGGGCGGGCAACTGCCTCGATCCTTCGTCGGGAGCGGGCTGACTTTGCCTTGCCAAGCGGGTTAGTTTAGACGCGAGACAGCGGCGGAACGCTCCGGCAAGAGGGCGCACCGCCGGCAGGGAACAGGACGCCGATTGACCAGCATCACCCAGGGCGCGGCAAGCGCGCCCAGCCTGCGTTTCGCCGGCCAGGCCCAGCGGCGGGCTTTGGCCTGGAGCTGGACGTGCGGCCTGCTGCTGATCCTCACGCTGCTGGTGATCTATCCGGTGGCCATGCTGCTGATCGGCGCCATCACCAACACCAACCCGATCGTCGAGGGCTATCATTTCGAGCGGGCCTCGCTCGACAACTTCCTGGCTGTGCTGGCCAATCCGAACGTGCAGGTGGCGCTGGTCAACTCGCTCATCGCCTGCGCCGGCGGCACGGCGCTGGCGGTGGTGATCGGCTTGATCTTTTCCTGGATCGTGGTGCGCACCGACACGCCGGCCAAGCGGTTGATCGCCATGTCCAGCATCGTGCCGCTGTTCGTGCCGCCGTTGGTCGGTGCGGTCGCCTGGGCGATCCTGGGCTCGCCGCGCACCGGCCTGATCAACACGCTGCTGGCCAGCCTGGGCATCGACTTCCGCATCAACCTCTATTCGATGGGCGGGCTGATCGCGGTGTTCGGCATGTATTACGCGCCCTATGTCTACATGTTCACCGCTTCGGCGCTGCGCAACATGGACCCGAGCCTGGAGGAGGCGGCGGAGGTGTCGGGCGCCGGCGCGGTGCGCACGCTGTTCACCGTCACCTTCCCGCTGATCGCGCCGGCGATCGTCTCGGGCATGCTGCTGTCCTTCATCGTGATGCTGGGGATCTATGGCATCCCGGCGGTGCTGGGCGCGCCGGCAAACATCCACGTGCTGACCACCTATATCTTCAAGCTGACCGCGTGGAGCCCGCCGCTCTACAGCACCGCCGCGGCGGTGGCGGTCATCTTGATGGTCGTCACCGGGCTTCTGGTGTGGGCGCAGGCCAGGGTGCTGTCGGGACGCAGCTACACCACGGTCGCCGGCAAGGCGTTCCGGCCGCGCGCGCTCAGGCTTGGCCCCTGGCGCTGGCTGACGCTGGGGCTCGCCCTGTTCTACCTCGTGGTGGTGGTGGTGCTGCCGACCCTGGCGCTGATTGTCGCCGGCTTCCGCAAGTTCCTGTTCATCCGCAGCCTGACCGACGTGTTCGACGAGCGGGCCTATTCGCTCGTCCATTTCGAGCGGCTGCTGGCCAACCCGCTGGCGCTGCGCTCGATCGTGAACACCATGGAGGTGGGGCTCTGGACGGCGGCGATCGGCGGCGCGCTGGCCTTCGCCATCGGCTACACCATCAACCGGACGCAACTGCCGGGCCGGCGCGGAATCGACATCATCTCGACGCTGCCGGTGGCGATCCCGGGCCTGGTGGTGGGCGTCGCCTATCTGTGGGCCTGGATCGGCCTGCCGGGCGGCCTTTACGGCAGCATCTGGATCCTGGCGCTGGCCTTCATCGCCCGCTTCATGCCGGACACGATCAAGGCGCTGTCCACCTCGCTGATGCAGATCCACAAGGAGTTGGAGGAGGCTTCCTGGATCTGCGGCCGCGGCATGCTGGGGACCATCCGCAGCATCGTGCTGCCGCTGGCCAAGCCGGGCGTGGTGGCGGCGATGACGTTGCTGTTCATCCTGGCGATCCGCGAGCTCGGCTCCTCGCTGTTCCTCTATACCAGCGAGACGATGGTGATGGCGGTGTTGCTGCTCGACTATTACGAAGGCGGCAATGTCGGCGTGACGGCGGCGTTCAGTTTGGTGCAGACGGTGCTGCTGGCGGTGTTGATCGGCTTCACGCAGTGGTTGTCGCGCGGCGCCGCGGACGGTGGCGTCGGCCGTGCCGGCTGAGAACGGTTTCTAGGAGGGGACCAAGAACATGAGATGGACGGGAACGATTGCGGGTTTCGCGGCCGCGGCCCTGCTGGCCGGCGGCGCGCTGGCGCAAAGCAGCCCCTTCGGCCCACCCGAGTTGATCGCGGCGGCCAAGAAGGAAGGCAAGATGGTGCTCTACACCGCCAACGTGTCGGAGGTGGAGCAGGAAATCATCAAGGCGTTCAACAAGCGGTTCCCGGAAATCACCGTCGAGATGGTGCGGGCGCCGGGCGGCCAGCTGATCACCCGGGTCAAGACCGAGGCCGCCGCCGGCAAGCTGATCGCCGACGTGATCGACCATTCCGACCGCGGCCTGATGCGCGAACTGGAGGACCTGTTCCAGGATTACGCGCCGCCGAACGCGGCCGACTACGATCCGGGCGCCCGCGTCTCGGACAAGTTGTGGCCGCGCATGGTGCTGGGCTGGGCCGTCGCCTATAACCCGGCGATCGTGAAGAACCCGCCGAAGAGCTGGATGGACCTGACCAAGCCGGAATACAAAGGCAAGCAGATCGGCCAAGTGATTGCGCCCTCGGGCGGCACCACCTGGACCCGTTCGATGTTCGAACGCCAGGTTCTGGGCGAGGACTATTGGAAGAAACAGGCGGCCACCGAGCCCGCGCTCTATCCTTCGAACGCCCCGCTGTCGGATGCGCTGGCGCGCGGGGAATTGTCGATCGCGCCGTTGCTCTACAACGTGATCTTTCCGAAGATTCGCGACGGCGCGCCCATCGACTACGTCTTCCCGCCCGAAGGCGTGCCGATGACGCCGTTCGCCGACGGCATTCCGAAAACCGCGCGCAACCCGAATGCCGCCAAGCTCTTTCTCAACTGGTGCCTGTCGGTCGAGGGGCAGAAGTTCCTGGTGGCCGATCTTGGGCATTTCTCGGCGCTCAAGGTCCCGCCGGCCTATCCGAAAGGCTTCGATCCAGCAAAGGTCAAGGTCTGGTTCCCGAATTTCGAGGAGTTCGAAAAGCTGCGTGCGCCTTGGCTCGAGGGTTGGAACAAGACCTACAACTACCGCCAATAACGCATGGCTGCCGCAAGCCGGCGGCAAAGGGGGATAACGCATGACACGGGCGACGATTGTCTTGGGGCTGGCGGTGGCGCTGGCCGCGGCCCCGGCGTGGGCGCAACAGAATCCGTTCGGCTCGCCGCAACTGATCGAAGCGGCGAAGAAGGAAGGCAAGATGGTCTATTACACGGCCAACTTCGCCGAGGTGGAGCAGGAGGTCATCAAGGCCTTCAACAAGCGCTTCCCCGAGATCAGGATCGAGATGGTGCGGGCGCCGGGCGGCCAGCTCATCACCCGGGTCAAGACCGAGGCCGCCGCCGGCAAGCTGTTGGCCGACGTGGTCGACCATTCCGACCGCGGCCTGATGCGCGAACTGGAGGACCTGTTCCAGGACTACGCGCCGCCCAACGCGGCCGACTACCTGGATAGCGCCAGGGTCTCGCCCAAGCTGTGGCCGCGCATCACGCTCGGCTGGTCGATCGCCTATAACGCCGCTTTGGTGAAAAACCCGCCGAAAAAGTGGCTGGATCTGCTCAAACCGGAATACAAGGGCAAGCTGATCGGTCATGTCGTGGCGCCGGGTGGCGGCACCACCTGGACCCGCGTCATGTTCGAGCGCCAGGTGCTGGGCGAGGACTTCTGGACCAAGGAGGCGGCGCAGGACATCGCCCTCTATCCCTCGGGCGCGCCGCTATCCGACGCGCTGGTGCGCGGCGAAGTGTCGGTGGCGCCGTTGCTCTACAACATCGTCTTCAACAAGATGAAGGATGGCGCGCCGCTGGATTTCTTCTTCCCCGAGGAAGGCGTGCCGATCATCCCGTTCGCCGACGGCATTCCGAAGACCGCGCAGAACCCCAATGCCGCGAAACTGTTCCTCAACTGGTGCCTGTCGGAGGAAGGCCAGACCTTCATGATCAAGGAGCTGGGCAACCTGACCTCGCTGAAGAAGGCGCCGGTCTATCCCAAGGGCTTCGATCCGGCGAGGGTCAAGGTCTGGCTGCCGGATTTCGGGCAGTTCGAGAAACTGCGCGCGGCCTGGGTGGAGGACTGGAACCGCATCTACGGCTACCGGCAGTAGCGAGGCGCGGATGTCGGCGGCGCTCGACGTCAGGGACCTGCGCAAGCAGTTCGTGATCGGCCGGCCGGCGGTGGATGGCGTCAGCTTCCACGTGCCGGCCGGTGAGATCGTGGTCTTGCTGGGTCCTTCGGGCTGCGGCAAGACCACCACCTTGCGCTGTGTCGCCGGCCTGGAACATCCCACGGACGGCGAGATCAGCATCGGCGGCACGGCGGTCTCCGCCCCGGCGCGCGGCCTCTTGGTGCCGCCGCGCCATCGCAATATCGGCATGGTGTTCCAGTCCTACGCCGTCTGGCCGCACATGACGGTCAAGCAGAATGTCGCCTTCCCGCTGAAGCATCGCGACGTGAGCGGGGCGGAGACTGAGCGGCGGATCGCCGGGGCGCTGGAACTGGTCGGCTTGACGGAGTATGCGAGCCGTCCGGTCACGGCGCTGTCGGGCGGGCAGATGCAGCGCGTGGCTCTCGCCCGCAGCCTGGTCTACCAGCCGCAATTGCTTCTGCTGGACGAGCCGCTGTCGAACCTCGATGCCAAGCTGCGGCTGCGGCTGCGCGACGACTTGCGACGGATCATCAAGCAGACCGGAGTGACCGCGCTCTACGTGACGCACGACCAGTCGGAGGCGGTGGCGCTCGGCGACCGGATCGGCGTGATGCGCGAGGGCAAGCTGCTGCAGCTGGCGCCCGCGGCCGACCTCTACAACCGTCCGGCCGACCTGTTCGTGGCCAATTTCACCGGCGCCTCCAACCTGCTGCATGGGCAGGTGCTAGAGCGGCAGGGCGAGTTCGCCACGCTCGCCATGCAAGGCGGCGGGCGGTTCCGCGCCTGGGCGCCGCCGGCCATCGCGGTCGGCGAGCGGGTGCAGGTGGCGGTCAGGCCGGAGAATATCCAGCTGGGCGTCAATGGCAGCGAACATTCCTACGACGCCCGCGTCGTGGCGCAGCGCTACCACGGCACGCAGACGACCTACGAACTGGAACTGTTCGGCGAGCGCATCGAGGTGGTGGAACTCGGCACCGCCGCGCGCCATGGCGTCGGCAGCCCGGTCAAGTTGACGCTCCCGCCTAACCTTTGCTGGGCCTACGCGGCCAGCGAAACCGCCGGGCAGGAATAGCCGGCGCTGGTCGGCGCAATGGCGCATCAGCGCCGGGGGGCGTCTTCGGCTCCCGCCTGTTGTTCGTCGACTTGCAGGAGACCGGCCGCTGCCGCGCCGCGCACGGTCTTGTCCTTGAGCAGCGAGATCAACAGATGCCGGGCGTCTGGCTTGCGGGTCGTCATTTCCGCGGTCATGGCATCAGACCGGTCAACCGGTCTGTTGTACGGGCTGCGGCCGGTCGGCCAGGCTGGCCTGTCGGGCGTTCTCCCGGAACAGCGCGAATAGCCGCTCGGGAGTCTTGGACTTGAATTCGGCCCGGGTCATCTGGGGTATGCTGACAACCGCCTGTGCTGCCCGCTACTTGCCTGCGTCAGGATAGGGCTCGGCCTTCCGCGTTTTTTCGACTCTCGGCTTTCGCTTCGAGGTGGAAGCGGGAACCTTTGTCTTCATTTCCGCCGGGCGCGTTTTCCCGCCGTCCTCCGCGAGCGGGATCGGATCGGGACCGCTCCACCGCCACCGGGCTGGGCAGATCGGGCGGCGACGTCCGGTGCGGGTTGCGGCGAATTCGTGGTCTGTTATTGCAATAAATCTTGCATGCTGTCAAGTCGCGCCGCGCAGGATGGCGCGTGCTTGTTGAGGCGCCGGCAATGGCTAGACTTCGCGGCGCATCGCCAAGGGGAGCAGGAACGCCATGGATGTCCGCGCCGCAGTCGCCTTCGAGGCCGGCAAGCCGCTCGCCATCGAGACCGTGCAGCTTGACGGGCCGAAGGCCGGCGAGGTGATGGTGGAGATCAAGGCCACCGGCCTCTGCCATACCGATGCCTTCACCTTGTCGGGCGCCGATCCGGAAGGCGCCTTCCCGGCGATCCTAGGGCACGAGGGCGCGGGCGTGGTGGTGGAGGTGGGGCCGGGCGTCCTCTCGGTGAAGCCGGGCGATCACGTCATTCCGCTCTACACGCCCGAATGCCGCAATTGCGAATACTGCCTGCATCCGCGCACCAACCTCTGCCAGGCGATCCGCGAAACCCAGGGGCGCGGCGTGATGCCCGACGGCAGCAGCCGCTTCACCTACAAGGGCAAGCCGGTGCTGCACTATATGGGCTGCTCGACTTTCGCCAACTTCACCGTGCTGCCGGAAATCGCCGTGGCGAAGATCCGCCCCGACGCGCCGTTCGACAAGGTCTGCTACATCGGCTGCGGCGTGACCACGGGCATCGGCGCCGTCATCCGCACCGCCAAGGTCGAACCGGGCGCCAAGGTGGTGGTGTTCGGGCTGGGCGGCATCGGCCTCAACGTCATCCAAGGCGCGCGGCTGGTGGGTGCCGACATGATCGTCGGCGTCGACACCAATCCCGCCAAGCGGACGCTGGCCGAGAAGTTCGGCATGACGCATTTCGTCAATCCGGCGGAGCTGCGCGAGCAGGACCTGGTGCCGCATCTGGTCGGCCTGACCAAGGGCGGCGCCGATTACAGCTTCGAATGCATCGGCAACGTGAAGACCATGCGCCAGGCGCTGGAATGCTGCCACAAGGGCTGGGGCGAGGCGGTCATCATCGGCGTGGCGCCGGCCGGCGCCGAGATCGCGACGCGACCCTTCCAACTGGTCACCGGCCGGGTCTGGCGCGGCACCGCCTTCGGCGGCATCCGCGGGCGCACCGAGGTGCCGCGCATCGTCGACTGGTACATGGACGGCAAGATCGCCATCGACGAGCTAATCACCCACAAGCTGCCTCTCGCGCGCATCAACGAAGGCTTCGACCTCATGCACCAGGGCAAGTCGATCCGCACTGTCGTGCTGTACTAAGCCCCGGCCTTGGCTCGACCGGTGGCTTCGCCCCGTTTGCAATTGTTCTTGCTGGGGCTCGGCACGCTCGGCGTGCCGCTGGATACCGCGACCAACATCGCTTTTCCCGCGATCACGGCGGCATTCGCCATCCCGCTGGAGGATATCCAATGGGTGGTCATCTGCTACGTACTGACCCATGCCGGGCTGATGCTGGGCGTGGGGCGGGTGGGCGACCTGTTCGGCCATGCCAGGGTGTTCCGCCTGGGCCTGGCCTGGAGCGCGATCGCCTATCTGCTGTGCGCGGCGGCGCCAAGTTTCGGTGCGCTGATTTTCTGTCGGTTCTTGCAGGGCATCGGCGCCGCGCTGATCCTGAGCTGCGGCCCCGCGCTTGCCACCAGTCTGTTCCCCGAGAGCCGGCGCGCGCGCGTGCTGGGCGCCTATGCCGCGATGCTGGCGGTCGGCGCGGCGCTGGGGCCGTCGGCCGGCGGCATCCTGGTGCAGGAGTTCGGCTGGTCCGCGGTTTATTGGGCGCGCACGCCGGCCATGCTGCTGGCGCTCGCGCTGTTGCGCCTGCCGCCAAGCCGGCCGACGTGCGGCCGCCCCGCATTCGACTTGCCGGGGGCGTGCCTGTTGGCGCTGGCGCTGAGCCTGCTGCTGCTGGCGCTCAATCGGCTCAAGGGCCTGCTGGACGGCGATTTGCTCGCCCTGGCCTTGGCGCTGGCCAGCCTCGGCGCCGGATATGCCTGCGTGCGCTGGGAACGGCTGACGCCCTCGCCCGTGCTCGATCTCAAGGTGTTCCGGCAAGGGCCGTTCGCCTTCCTGAGCCTGGCCAATGTTCTGTTGAACCTGGCCGGCTTCGCGGTGATGCTGCTGGTGCCCTATTACCTGGCGCGCTTCGCCGCGCTGCCCTGGTACCAGGCCGGCTTCGTGCTGGCGCTGTCGCCCTTCGGCAGCATGCTGGCGGCACCGCTGGCGGGCCGCTTGCTGGCCCGTACCGCGCCCTATCGGGTGGCCTTCGGCGGCGGCGGGATCCTGGCGCTGGGCCTCGGCCTGATCGCCGCCTGGGGGTCCGAAGCCAGCCTGCCGTCGATGGCGGCGGCGCTGGTGCTGCATGGCATCGGCGCCGGGCTGTTTCAGGTCGCCTATCTGGAGCATGTGACGGCCACCATGCCGCGGGCCGATCGCGGCGTGGCGGGCAGCCTCGCCAATGTCACCCGCACCATGGGCGTCGTCACCGGCGCCAGCCTGCTGATGCTGTTGTTTCGCAGCGTGCAGTCGTCCGGGCCGGGTGGCGATGCCGGCTTCCTTGCGGGTTTTGCCAGCACGTTCGGCGCGGCGGCGGCGCTCTGCCTTGCCGTCGTCCTGCTGGCGGCGTGGCTTGGCCGACGGCGCTGAGCCTCAGCGCCCCTTGTCGGCCGCCAACAGCAGGCCGCCCAATGCCGCCAACAGGGCCAACGCCCCATAGGCGAGCGTGAAATCGTCGCGCAACGTGACCATCAGGCCGAAGGCGGAGGGCAGCACCAGCACGCCGGCGAACATGGCGCCGGCGCCCAGGCCGGTTGCTTCCGTCCGCCGCTCGCCGCCACGGCGGGCATATTCGGCATAGGCGATGCCGGTGAACCCGCTGGCGGTGGCGCCCGCGACGGCGCAGACCAGCAGAATGAGCCAGAAAGGCCAGTCGGGGCCGAATTGCCCCGCCGCCAGGGCCGCCAGCGCCATGATCGCGCCTTGCAGCGTCAGCAGCCGCGTTGCCGGCAGATGCCGGTCCGCCAGCCAGCCCCAGATCGGTCGGCTGACGACGCCGGCGATCTGGTAGGTGGCGAGCGCGCGGCCGGCCTGGATCAGTTCCTGTTGGGCGACGCCCGTCAGATGCACGGTCATGAAGGCGATGAAACAGAGCTGGATGCCGGAATAAAGAAAGCACGAGACCGAGAGCCGCCGGATGCCGGCATCCTGGCGCAACAGCGCCAGCGGCCGCAGGATGCCGCGGTGGAAGATGCAGCGGCCCGGGTCGCGCTCGGCATCCCAGGCTTGCCGCGCCAGTTGCAGCACCAGCAGCAAGGCCAGCGCCGGAGCGAGCTGCACCAGCAACGCCGGCCGCCAGCCGAAGGCCAGCACCAGCGGTGGCACCAGCAGGCCGCCCAGCACGCCGCCCAGCGGCACGCCGATCTGCCGGATCGACAGCACCAGGTTGATGACATGCCGGGGCGTACGTGGCACCAACAGGTGGGTGCTGACCGGCGCAGTGGCGCCATAGGCGGTGCCCAGCAGCACGGCGCTGAGCGCCAGCGCCAGGACGCCGCCGCTGGCCGCCGTCAGCAGCATGGCCAGCGTGGCCAGCATCACCGCCTGGCTGACGCGCACCGCGCCGAAACGGTGGATGAAGCCCGGCGACAGCACCGCCGAGACGATGCCGACGCCATAGACGATGGAAATGAAGAAGCCGATCAGCGCGCCGTCGACGCCCAAGTCGCGGGCCACGGCGGGCGCCGCCGCCGGCAGGGAATAGGCCGCCATGGTGGCCAGCGTCTGCAGCATCAACGTGGCGATGAGCGGCGCCACGGGAATGGCACCGAACATGCCGCCGTCCCGTCGTCTTCGGATGGGGGCCAGTCTAGCCTCCGCCCGTGGGCCATGACAGCGCCGCCGTTCCCTGGCAGAGTTGTGCCGCGAGCAGGGGGCACGCCATGGACTTCAAGGGCAAGGTTGCGTTGATCACCGGCGGCGGCAACGGCATCGGCCGGGCGGCCGCGTTGGGTTTCGCCAATCTGGGGGCGAAGGTGCTCGTGGTCGACCGGGACGCGGCGGGCGGCGAGGGCACGGCCGGCGCCATCCGCCAGCAGGGTGGCGAAGCGCGCTTCGTCGCCGCCGACGTCACCCGCTCGGCCGAGGTGCAGAACTACGTCAAGGACGCGCTCTCGGCCTATGGCCGGATCGATTGCTTCTTCAACAATGCTGGCATCGAGGGCAGCGTGAAGCCGACCGTCGACTACGACGAGGCAGTGTTCGACCAGGTGATCGCGGTCAACCTGAAGGGCGTGTTCCTGGGCCTGAAACACGTGCTGCCGGTGATGGTGCGGCAGAAGTCGGGTGCCGTGGTGAATACCGCCTCGGTCGCCGGTCTGGTGGCGACCGTCGGCATGTCGGCCTATGTCGCCTCCAAGCACGGCGTGATCGGCCTGACCAAGACGGCGGGCGCGGAGATGGCCCGGCTCGGCATCCGCGTCAACGCGGTCTGCCCGGGCCCGATCGAAACCCGCATGATCCACGATCTGGCCAGGCAGATCAGTCCCGGCGATCCGGCGGCGGCGGAAAAGCGCTATCAGGCGGTGATCCCCTCGGGCCGCTTCGGCACGGCCGAGGAGGTGGCGCAAGTGGTGCTGTTCCTGTGCTCCGACCTTGCCGGCAACGTGAACGGCGCGCATTGGGTGGTGGACGGCGCCCGCACCGCGACCGGCGCCTCCATGCATCCGCCGGCGAACTAGCGGGGGTGCCCATGCAACCGGGCAAGCGGCTCAGTGACAAGGTCGCGATTGTCACCGGCGGCGCCTCCGGCATCGGCGCCGAAACGGCGCGGGCCTTCGCCCTGCACGGCGCCAGGGTGGTGCTGGCCGACAGCGATGCCAGCCTGGGCAAGGCCGTGGCGCGGGAGATCGAGACGGCGGGCGGCACGGCCTTGTTCCGCGCGCTTGACGTCTGTCAGGAGCCGCAGTGGATCGCGCTGATCGACGAGACCGAGCGGCACTTCGGCCGGCTGGATGTGCTGGCCAACATCGCCGGCATTTCCGGCCGCGACCCCACGCAGAACATCCAGTTGACGCAGACCGCCGGGCCGCGCCTGGCAGAGCAGACGCTTGCCCAGTGGGAGCAGGTGATGCGGGTCAACGCCACGGGCGTGTTCCTGGGCACCAAATACGCGATTGCCCCGTTGCAGCGGGCCCGCGGCGGCTCGATCATCAACATCTCCTCGATCTGCGGCATCGTCGGCTCGTTCGGCAACGCCGCCTACCACGCCTCCAAAGGGGCGGTGCGCATCTTCTCCAAGGCCGCCGCCATTCAATACGCACCCGACCGCATCCGGGTGAATTCCATCCACCCGGGCTTTGTCGACACGCCGATGACCCGGCCCGGACACGCCAACCCGGACGTGGCGAAAAAGCGCCTGGAAGCAACGCCGCTCGGCCGCTTCGGCACGCCCGCCGACATCGCCATGGGCTGCCTCTACCTGGCGTCGGACGAAGCCTCCTGGGTCACGGGCAGCGAATTGGTGATCGACGGCGGCATGACGGCGAATTGAACCGCGCCATGGCCGAACCGATCATCGCCTTCGCCGGGGTCAGCAAGTGGTTCGGCAAGGCACAGGTGCTGCGCGACATTGATCTGGCGGTCGAGGCCGGCAGCGTGGTGGTGATCTGTGGTCCCAGCGGCTCGGGCAAGAGCACGCTGTTGCGCTGCATCTGCGGCCTGGAGGAGGCGCAGGCCGGCAGCATCCGCGTCATGGGCCGCCAGCTGGACGCCAAGGCGCTGTCGGACCGTGCCTTCCGCGCCAATATCGGCATGGTGTTCCAGCGCTTCAGCCTCTACCCGCATATGAAGGTGCTGGCCAACCTGACGCTGGCGCCGCGCAAGGTGCGCGGGCTCAGCCCCGGTGCGGCGGAGGAACGGGCGCGGGCGATGCTGGCCCGGGTCGGTCTGTCGGACAAGCTGGAGGCTTGGCCGAGCCAGCTGTCGGGCGGCCAGCAGCAGCGCGTGGCGATCGCGCGGGCGCTGGTGATGGAGCCGCGCATCATGCTGTTCGACGAGCCGACCTCGGCGCTGGACCCGGAGATGATCCGCGAAGTCCTGGACGTGATGCGCGATCTGGCGCGCAGCGGCATGACCATGGCGGTCGTCACGCACGAAATGGGTTTCGCGCGCGAGGCGGCCGACCGCGTCGTGTTCATGGACGAAGGGCGGATCGTCGAACAGGCCGACGCCAGCGCCTTCTTCGCTCAGCCTGCGAGCGAGCGGGCGCGACGCTTCCTGGACAATATCCTGCAACATTGAGAGCATGACGGCTTGGCGAGACGGGGGAGAGCCATGAAAAGGAAATGGTGGTCACTGGCCGGCTGGCTGCTGGCGGCGCTGGCGGTCGCGGCCCTGCCGGCGGCGGCGGAGAGCACGCTGGAGAAGATCAAGCGCACCGGCAAGTTCCAGGCCGGCGTGCGCTTCGATTTCCCGCCGGTCGGCTCGATCGACACGGCCGGAAAGCCGGACGGCTTCGGGCCCGACATCGCCCGCATCATGGCCGAGAAGCTAGGCGTGCAGGTGGAGTTCGTGCAGGTCACCTCGAAGACCCGCATCCCGTTGCTGGAGAACGGCAGCATCGACGCCGACATCGGTCCGACTACGCCCACGGTGAAGCGCGACGAGGTGGTGGACTTCTCCATCCCCTATGTCTGGGACGGCGTCACCATCGTGGTGCGCAAGGGCGACAGCCTGAACGTCAAGGACTATGGCCCGCCGAAGAAATTGGCGACCACGCAAGGCAGTTTCATCATCGACCTCCTGAAGGAACAGCTGCCGAACGCCGACATCGTGCTGTTCCAGGAGTTTCCCGATGCCATCGTCGCGCTGCAGAACCGCAAGGTCGATGCCGTCGGCGTCAACCGCTTCAATGGCGTCGCCTTCGCCAAGAAGAATCCGAACCTGGAAGTGGGCAAGGATTTCTTCGTCGATCCCTGGGCGATCGGCGTGCGGGAGAACGATTCCAAGTGGCGCGATTTCGTCAACCTGACGCTGCAGGAATTGTGGTTCCAGGGGAAGTACCAGCAGCTTTACGCCAAGCATTTCGGCCAGGAACCGAATTTCATGCTGTGGTCGCAATTCCGCTTGCAGCCGGGCGTCGGCGAGAAGAACTGAGGCCGAGGGATCGTCCAACGGACCGCCGGGCGCCGCGCCCGTGGCGCTGAATTGGGAAGTGGTGTGGGAGTACCGGGCGGCGCTGGCGGATGGCCTCAAGCTGACGCTGGATCTGTCGGCGTGGTCGCTCGTCGGCAGCTTGGCGCTGGGCACGCTGGTCGGCTGCTTGGGCGCCCTGCCGGGCTATTTCACGCGGCGCCTGGTCGCTGCCTATGTCGAGCTGCTGCGCAACCTGCCGGTCGTGGTCAAGCTGTTCTTCCTCTACTTCGCGGTCGGGCTGGACGCGATGGCGGCGGGATACCTGGCGTTGATCACGCATCAGAGCGCCTATGTCGCCGATGTCATTGCTTCCGGCTTCCGCTCAGTCCCGCGCGAACAGAGCGAGGCGGCACTGGTGCTGGGACACAGCCGCTTCCAGGTTTTCCGCCATGTCCTGTTGCCACAGGTCTTCCGCCTGGTGCTGCCGCCGCTCACCAACCAGTTCATCGAGGTGGTGAAGAACTCGGCCATCGTCATGCTGGTGGGCGTGCAGGAGTTGACCTTCCAGGCGCAGAACATCGAGAGCGAGACGTTTCGTGGCTTTGAGGCGGCGAGCGTGGCGACGGCGTGCTACGTGCTGATCGCGTTGGCGATCGCCGGCGGTATGGCGCTGCTGCAGCGCCGCCTGAGGCTGGCGTGAGCGGGCGATGAGGGACGCCGGCTTGAGCGAGCGACACAAGGCGATCCTCTGGTGGGCGGGTCTGCTGGCGACGCTAGCCGGCGTCGCCTGGCTCTGCCGTGATTTCCGTTGGCCTGTGGTGTGGCAGAGCGCGCCCTTCCTGCTGCGCGGCCTGGGCATCTCGTGGCTGCTGACGCTTGTCTCGGTCGGCATCGGGATGGTCGCGGGCATCGCGCTCGCGGCGGCCAGGCTGGCGGCGCCGCCGGGCTTGCGCCACTTGGCGGTCGGCTATGTCGAGCTGCTGCGCGCGGTGCCACAGCTCATGGTGATCTTCTGGGTGTTTTTCACATGGCCGGCGATGACCGGACAGGCGCTGTCGGCCTGGGCCGCCGCGATCGCCTCGCTGTCGATGATCGCCGCCGCGTATCTCGCCGAAGTGGTGCGCGCCGGCTTGCAGTCCGTGCCGCGGGTGCAGGTCGAAAGCGGCCTCGTCACCGGCCTGTCGCACGGCACGATCTTTCTGCGCGTCGTGCTGCCGCAGGCGTTGCGCAACATGCTGCCGGCGCTGGTCGCGCATATCGTGATGATGTTCAAGATCACCTCGCTGGTCTACGTCATCGGCCTGATCGACTTTTTCCGCGCCATCATCCTGGTGAACAATCGGGACTTTGCGCCCTACGCGCTCTACACCACGATGGCGGCGGGCTATTTCTTGTGCTGCTACGCGCTGTCCTGGCTGGTGCGCCGGCTCGACCCGAAATACAGCTTGACCACCTGAACCCGGCGCAACGCCGCCGCGCCTGGCGAGGCCGGCTTGAAACGCCGCCAACCGCTCCCATGTTTCAGCCTGTGCATGCGGTTCCGGGCCCCTCTGGCAGCGCCCTTAGGCGTTGCGATGTCGGATCCGCGTGGGGCGGCTCGCGGCGGACCTTGGTCCTGGCGGGCGGCCCTTGACGATGAAGAGGAGCCCGCAATGACGGCGTGAAGTGGACCCCTTTTGTGGGACCACGATGAGGCCTTTCTAAGGTGGAGCCGCGCCTTCCCCTGTCATCCTTTGATGCTGCCAGTTGCTGTTGCGGCGGCTGTAGGCATGTGGGCGACGCGCCAGCGTCGTCCAAGCGCAGCGGCATGTCCACAGAAGTGGATCTTCCGTTCCACCCCGCCGATCACAGCCAGCGCCTCGCCGAAGTCGGCCTGAGCATGACCGGGATCGTGCCGCAGCGGCACGAACATCTCGCGCTGCCGCTGACGCTGCATCAGCACGTAGTCTTTCACAATCGTCAGCCCGCCGCCATACCCGTGCTCGGCGCGCAGCCGCTCGAAGATCCGCTTCGAGCTATGCCGCTGCTTCGATGGACGGCCCTTATCATCCTCCAGGATCTGATCGATGATACCGACGAACGGGTCCAGCTTCGGCCGTGCCGGCGGCCGGCTACGCCGGTACCCGGGCGGAACCGAGAAGACCAGCATCTTCGCAACCGTCCGAGGATCCAGCCCGAACCGCCGAGCCGCCTCACGACGGCTCAGATCCTCAATCCGAACCGCGTGGCGGACCTGCCTGTAAAGTTCCACGCTCTTCATCCCTCCGCCCTCTGCCAAAACCGCAAAGAGCTATCTGCTGCTGGATTTTTACTCCGGCGCAACCGGACAATCCGGCCGCTTCAGTGGGGGATTTTTGCCCCGGCGCTTACACATGATCGCGGGTCCCAGCGGAGTCCCGGCTTTCACGAGGCGAAGGGCCAGGCTCATGGCCCGTTTCAGCTCCCACTCCTTGACACTCCAACCTACGGGCAGAGCTTCGTCGTCCGCCACGTCATCCCCGTCAGCACGTTCCCAGTTCGGCTCGGTGACGAAACCGTCGCCGGCGAAGTCGTTCATCACCTGACTCGCAGGTGAGCGGAAGGGCTGGGCGCCATTGCCCGCTCGCGGGCGCTGCTCAGCGTGGCCGTGACCGGCATCGCCGGACCGGGCGGCGGCTCCGCCGGCAAGCCGGTCGGCCTGGTGCACCTGGCGACCGCTGGCCGAGACGGCGGCCAGGGCCACCGCCGGCTGGAACTGGGCGCGATCGGCCGTGGCGCCATACGCGAGGAGAGCGTGCGCGTTGGCTTCGCCATGCTGCGCGAGGCCTTGCGCGGCCGGTCTCCGTGACCCCGCCGCTGGTCCGATCGGCGCTGCCTGAAGTGCCGCGGCGACTGAGCGCCACCAAGGTGATGTGGGTCCTGTTCAGCGTCCACGTGGTCCAGGTTGTGGCGCTGCTGGTCCGCTATCTCGCAATGCCCGAGCCTGGGCTGTTGCCCGGCGATTCAATAATCGGACACCTCGAGGAACCCAATCATTGACGACGAAGCATCGCCGATGAGGGCATGGCCTGCGGCCCAGCCTGCGGATTGGGTGCTGTGGCGGGGTCTATTTGGTCTGCGGTGGCGTGTCGATGCAGTGAGCGGCGCAGTGAGCCCAT
>VGEV01000050.1 GCA_016869175.1 Alphaproteobacteria bacterium | reverse complement strand
GCAACAGCGACTGTAGGATCGACCATTCGAAGTCCGTGATCTCGTAGCGGCGTGCAGGCATCCTCGACCCTCCTCGAGGACCCTTGAATCACCCTTCGCCAACTTTGGGAATCCCATTTATGAGTTCGTGACCTAGTGCCCGGCGGCCAGCCCTCATCAGAAGCAAACGCGAAGGGTGCCGTTGCACTATAGTTGAGGAACTGTATCAGTACTCTCCTAATAAGATATTAATAAAATCATCATGAAAATATTAGTTGTGGCGCTAGTGACCAAGAAACCGCGGCGGACGTTTCTCCAAGAACGAGCGCACGCCCTCCGCCGCATCCGCTGTCTCGCTCAAGCCGCTGTTGACGGCGCGAAACTCTGCCACCGCGGCGTCAAAGCCGGCCTCCAGGCCGGTCCGCGCGCTGGCCCGGCTGGCCCGCACCGCCAGGGGTGCCTGCTGGGCGATGCGCTCGGCGATGGCGATCGCCCGGCGCAATTCCTGCCCCGCCGGCACCACCTCCTGCACGTAGTTGCAGCGGAGCGCCGCGGCCGCGTCGAATTCGTCGCCGGTCAGCAAATGCACCATGGCGTTGCCCCAGCCGGCGCGTTCGACCATGCGCAAGGTGGCGCCGCCGGTGGCCATGATGCCGCGCCGCACTTCCAACTGGGCGAAACGGCAATCGCTTGCCGCCACCACGATGTCGGCCGCCAGCATCAGCTCGATGCCGATGGTGTAGGTGATGCCCTTGACCGCGGCCACGACCGGCTTGGCGCGCCGCGGCGGGTAGCGGTCCAGCGGGTCGATGCAACCGGCCGGCACCAGGTTGTCGCCCCGGCGGATCAAGGGGGCGACCTTCGGCAGATCGAGGCCGGCGGTGAAATGCGCTCCCTGGGCCGAGAGCACGCCCACCCGGGCCGCGTCCTCGCACTCCAGCCGCGTGTAGGCCCCCGCCAACTCGGCCAGCATCTTCGGCGTGAAGCCGTTCAGCTTGGCCGGCCGGTCGATGACGATGTGCAGCAGGTGGCCTTGGCTTTCGGCCCGCACGCTGCCTTCGGTCGCCGCCGCCGTCGCGTTCATCGCGCTGCCTAGTCCTGCGCCATGACCAGCACGTAGGAACCGGGCGCACCCTCGATCGGCGCCAGGCGCCCGTCGCCCGGCTGCCGCGCCGGCACCTCGCCGCCGGCATAGGTCCTGAGCCAGCCATACCAGTCCGTCCACCACGAACCCGCATGCTGGGTGGCGTTCTCCAGCCAGGCGTCGGGTGCCGGCGGCAGTTGCGCATTGGTCCAGTAGCCGTATTTGTTGCCGCCGGGCGGGTTGACGACGCCGGCGATATGCCCGGACATGGCCAGCACGAACTTGCGCGGACCGGAAAACAGCTGCGTCGCCGTGTAAGTGCATCTCCACGGCGCGATGTGATCCTCGCGGGTCGACAGGAAATAGGCCGGCACTTCCACCTTGCGCAGATCGATCGGCACGCCCAGCAACTCGATGCCGCCTGGCTCGATCAGCTTGTTTTCCTTGTACATTTTGCGCAAATAGAAGCTGTGCATCATCGCCGGCATGCGCGTCGCGTCGGCGTTCCAATAAAGCAGATCGAACGCCGGCGGCTCGCGCCCCAACAGATAGTTGTTCACGACGTAGGACCAGATCAGGTCGTTGTCGCGCATCATGTTGAACACCTGCGCCATGTGCCGCGATTCGAGATAGCCTTTGCGGTGCATGTGCTTGTCCAGCAGCTCCAGCTGCTCGTCGTCGACGAACACCTGCAGTTCGCCGGCCTCGCGGAAATCGGTGAGCGAGGTCAGCAGCGTGGCGGAGGCGACCCGCTGGTCGCCGGTCGCCGCCATGTAGGCGAGCGTCGCCGCCGAGAGCGTGCCGCCGATGCAATAGCCGACCAGGTTGGTTTCGCGCTCGCCGGTGGCCTGTTCGATGGCCGCGAGCGCCGCCAGCGGCCCTTCCTGCATGTAGCTGTCGAAGCCTTTGCCGGAGAGGCGCTCGTCCGGATTGACCCAGGAAACGATGAACACCGTATGGCCCTGATCGACAGCGTGGCGCACGAAGGAATTCGAGGGCCGCAGATCCAGGATGTAGAACTTGTTGATCCAGGGCGGCACGATCAGCAGCGGCCGCTTGGCCACGGTTGCGGTGGTCGGGGCATACTGGATGAGTTGCATGAGGTCGTTCTGGTAGACGACCTTGCCGGGCGAGCGGGCGATGTTCTCGCCCACGGTGAAGGCGGCGAAGCGGGTCTGGCTGATCG
Source organism: Alphaproteobacteria bacterium (assembly GCA_016869175.1). GTDB lineage: Bacteria > Pseudomonadota > Alphaproteobacteria > VGEV01. The sequence goes on along the minus strand of VGEV01000050.1, from coordinate 22,991 downwards.
CCAACTGGCCCTTGCCGCGTTCCAGATCGCCCATCAGGTTGGCCAGGCTGCGTTTCAGGCTCTCGCCGCCGCTATCCACCGCCTCGCGCAGGGCGCGCGGATTGGTCGCCAGGAAGTTGCTGGGGGCGAAGGCGTCGACGAATTGCCGGGTATAGAAATCCGCTTGCAGCCTGGTCTTGGGATCCAGGCCCTCGATCTCCTTCACGGTCTGCTGCAGCCAGCGGGCGGTCAACAGATAGGACTGCTTGAGGAAATCGAAAAACACATTCTGCTGCCACGCGTCGTCGGCGAACCTTTTGTCCTGGCGTTCGGGTTCGATCAACGGTTCGACTTCCTCGCCCGCCAGGCGCCGCACCATGTGGTACCAAAGCTGCAGGTAATTGCGTGCCAGTTCCTGCTGGCCCTCGGCCAGCTTGCCCGGCTGCTCGAACAGCTTTTGCGTTACCCGCTGCACCAGGCCGGCGACAACGCCGGGGTCCGGCACCTGGAAGCCGTCGTCCTGGCTGACGCGCTGCAAGGCGTTGCCGTACAGCCGCCCCGCGCGCTCGGCGAGTTCGGCGATCTCGGCCTGCAATTCCGACAGATCGGCGTGCCGGCCGTTGCTCCTGCCGCTTTCGGCCATGCCGTTCCCCCTCCCTTTGCCGGTCCGCAGCGCGCTCAATGCCCCAGGCCCGGCCCATTGGCAACGCTCGGACCGGCGAGCGACCATATCGCGAAGCCGGAACCGGCGGCAAAATCCGCCCGCTGCCGTGCTATAGCTGCCGCGCCAGCGCGGGAGTTGCCACGATGTCCGACGCACCAGCCCAGACCACGCCCGAGGCGTTGCCGGTTTCGCTGCTGACCGGCTTTCTCGGCAGCGGCAAGACCACCTTGCTCAACCGGCTGCTGAAGCATCCCGGCATGGCCAAGACCGCCGTGGTGATCAACGAGTTCGGCGAGATCGGAATCGACAACGACCTGGTGGAAAAGTCGGGCGAGGACGTGGTGCTGATGTCCTCGGGCTGTCTATGCTGCACGGTGCGGGGCGATCTGGTCGACACGTTGCGCAGCCTCTACATCCGCCGCGCCAAGAACGAATTGCCGCCGTTCGAACGGGTGGTGGTGGAGACCACGGGCCTGGCCGATCCGGCGCCGATCCTGCACACGCTGATGGCCGATCCGTTCCTGGTCACCCGGTACCGCCTGGACGGCGTGATCACCACGGTCGACGCGGTAAACGGCGCCGGCACGCTCGACCGCCATGCCGAAGCGGTGAAGCAAGCGGCGGTCGCCGACCGGCTGGTGTTGACCAAGCCCGATCTGGCCGACCAGGAGCGGCAAGCGGCCCTGCTGGCAAGGCTGGCCAGGCTCAATCCGGGCGCGCCGGTGCGGCCGGTGATCGCCGGCGAGGTCGATCCGGCGGTGCTGTTCGACGCCGGGCTCTACGATCCCAAGCGCAAGACCGTCGACGTGCAGCGCTGGCTCAACGAGGAAGCGTATGCCGGCGCGCACGCTCATGACCATCACGGCCACGACCATGGACACGATCACGCGCATGGCCCGGGTGCCGGCGCCGGACAGGACCCGCACGACGTCAACCGGCACGACGCGCATATCCGCGCCTTCTGCATGACCTACGACCGGCCGTTCGCCTGGTCGACGGTCGCCATCTGGCTGGAATTGCTGGCGACCTATCGCGGCGAGGATCTGTTGCGGGTCAAGGGTATCCTCAACGTCGACGAGGCACCGGGCCCGATCGTCATCCATGGCGTGCAGCATCTGTTCCATCCGCCGGTGGCGCTGCCCGACTGGCCGAGCGCCGACCGCCGCTCGCGCCTGGTGTTCATCACCCGCGACATGGACCGCGCCACCATCGAGAGCATGCTGACGGCGCTCGACCGGCCCGTGGAAGCGGGTGGCAGCGCGGCATAGCGACCCGAGCCTTACTCGCTCAAAGCACTCGCGAAGAGACAAGGTAGCGCCGTCGCCCGCGATGGCGTTGCGCCGGCGCAAGCCAGCCCTGAATGCCCGGCTGGTTCAGGACCGCAAGACGGAGCCCGGCGCCGCTTCGGTCAGCTTGCCGTCGGCATAGACGGTCTCACCATTGACGATGGTGTACTGCATCCCGCGTGATGGCATCACCATGCGCTTGGCCCCGCCCGGCAGGTCGAAGCGCCGCTCGCCACGGTTGCTGGAGCCGACGCTGGCCGGATCGAAGATGGCGATGTCGGCGGCCAGGCCGACTTGCAGACGGCCGCGGTCCTTGATGCCGAACAGGTCGGCCGGGTCGGAACTCAGCCGCCGCACGCCTTCCTCCAGGGTCAGCGCCTGCTGCTCGCGCACCCAGGTGCCCAGCACGAAGGTGGGATAGCCCGAGTCGCACAACATGTCGACATGCGCGCCGCCGTCGCCCAGGCCGATCAGCACGGCCGGGTTGTTCAGGATCTCTTTCATCCGTTCCGGCCGGTTGTTGAAGGTGGCCATGGTGAACTCGATGTCGAGATCGTCTTGCAGGGCGAGGTCGAGGAAGGCGTCGACGCCGTCCTTGCCCTGCTGCTTAGCGATTTCGGCCACGCTCAGGCCCTCTAGCGCCTTCAGCGCCGGGTTGTGCGCCTCGTGCACGCGGATACGCGCCCAGTTGCCGAAGCTGACCGGACGCTTCAAGTCCTCGCGGAACTGGTCCCGGAACGCACGGTCGGCATAGACCTTGGCCTGCGCCGCCTTGGACTTGTCCTGGAACACCCGGTTCCAGGACGGGAAGGCGGCGAAGGAGAACGGGTTGCGCATGTTGACCTCGCGCGTCAAGGGCAAGGGCGAGGTCTGCGGCCGGGCGCCGCGCGCGATCAGGGGTGCGGCCTTGCGCAACGTGTCGCGCACCGCTTCCGGCAAATCGTCGCGGTCAAACAGCGCGATGAAGGTGACCGGCCGGTCGCTCTCGGCCAACAGGAAGTCGAGCAGGTCGTATTGCTCGTCCTCCAGCACCGCGATCTGCCGGGTGAGCGCGATCTCGATGGCGCCCTTGCCGCGCGCCTTCATGGCATTGGCATAGGCCCTCCATTCCTCGCGGCTGGCATTGCGGCAGGCCAGCGGCCGGCCCTGGAAGCCGATATGCTGGTTCAGCACCGTGGTGGAGATGCCGAAGGCGCCGGCATCCAGCGCGCCGCCGAGCAGGGCCGCGATGGTGCGGGTCTCCTCGGCATTCGCCGCCCGTTGCATGGAAGCCTCGCCCATGACGTAGTGGCGGAACGGCGTGAGCGGCGCCAGGAAGGCCAGGTTGATCGCCGGCCGACGCCGGTCGGCGGCGTCGAGATATTGCGGGAAGCTCTCCCAGTCCCAGGCGATGCCCTTCTGCAGCACGTCGAAGGGAATCGCCTCGACATTGACCAGATCGCGCATGGCGACCTCGCGGTCGGCCGGTCGGCAGGGCGCGATGCCGACGCCGCAATTGCCCAGGACGACGCTGGTCACGCCATGCCAGGGCGAGGGCGTCAGCGCGCCGTCCCAACAGATCTGGGCGTCGTAATGGGTGTGCGGATCGATGAAGCCGGGTGCCACGACCAGGTCGGCGGCGTCGATCGTCCGCTTCGCGCTTTCGCCGATCTTGCCGATCTCGGCGATCCTGCCGTCCTTGACCGCCACATCGGCGCGCCGGCGGGCGCCGCCCGTGCCATCGACGACGGTGCCGTTCTTGACCAGCAGATCGTAAGCCATAGCGTCCTCCCGACAAGCTGCGTGCCGGCAAGGTAAGCGCAAGCCTGTGCTGGCGCCAGGGGTGGCGGAGCACGGCTGCCCCGCTTAGAGGTCCTCCAGGCTGACCGGAAAAAGCGGCGGCAATTCCGCCACATCCATCACATGGTAGATATTGAAGCGATAGGCCGTGCCAGCCTCGACCTCCGGCGGGGTCAAGGGAAAAGCCAGGTTGCCGCCGGTCGACAGCCGGCCGGGAAAGCCGTGGTGCAGCAGATACTGCTTGGTCATGGCGGCGACGGTCTTGGCGGCGGCCATGCTGGGGGCCACGAATTCGAGCAGCAGGAACACTTCGCGCGGCGGTGCCTTGGGCGGCGTCGGCCAGTCCAAGACGCCATCGATGCCATAGCGGCGCACATGCAGCGAATAGGCGCCGAGATCCGCCGGCAACATCCCCTGCACGTTGCGCTCAACCGCCGGCAGGATGCTGTCGAGATTGGCGATAACGCGCGGATCGGCGGTGGCGCATAGCAGAAGGCAGCGTTCGCCCAGCCGCGTCGTGCCCTCGATCTTCAGGGTGAGTTGCCGGGCGGGCGTCCAGGTGGCACCCGACACCCTCGCGCGTCTTGCATCCAGCGCCTCGTAGCGCGCGGCATCGACCCTGAGGCAGCCCTCGGGCTCGAACACCTCGAACGGGTTGTCCTGCTCGTAGAGACTGTGCGCAGCAACCGAGAGCGGCGTCGCTGCCCGCGCCGGGTTCATGCTTTCCAAGACGAAGCCGTCGCCATCCAGCGTCGCCAGCATGGCGTCGCGTCCGCCCGGCACGCAACAGAGCGAGGCGCATTCCACGATCTTCGCCATGTGCATGAGCGGCCCCATGGGATAGCCGATGAGGCCGGGCAAAGCGGCGAAGATGGCGGTATCACAGGCGCGGCCGGCCAGGATCACGTCGGCGCCCGCGGCGAGCGCGCGCTGGAAGGCCTCGGTACCCATCTGGCCGACGATGACGTTGGCCTGCCGGACCTCCGTTTCGCTCAGTTCCGGCATGCCTCCCAAGGGCCGCACGCGGCCCGCTCGCACCGCCTTCAGCACGGTTTCCCTGGGCAGGTCGGCGGCGATGGTCGCCAGGCGGAAATGCAGGCCCTGCTCGTGCGCGATCGCGCGCAGCATGCCGGCGGTGGCCTCCAGATGCGGCCGGGCGCCGCCGGTGCCGGCGCTGCCGATCAGCATGGGGATATCGAGCGCGCGGGCGCCTCGCAGCACCGCGGCGAGGTCGGCCTTGGCGCCCTCGGGCGAGGGCCCCATCGTGCCGCTGCCGAGATAGCCCGGCCCCGGATCGACCGAGCCCATGTCGGCGCCGACCAGATGCGGCCGGCGCGCGAAACCCTGCGACAGCGCCGCCGCCGGCAGGCCGTAGCCCAACTGGCCGGAGGCCGAGAGGACGCGCAAGGGACCCAGGCCGCCGTTCGTCTTGACCGCGGCCGCCGTGCGCTCGACATGCTTCACAGCTCGATCTCCAGAAGCGGCCCGTGCTGCTGCGCGCCATAGACATCGCGGTCGCCCGGCGTGCCGGCGATCAGCTTGCGGTTGATGGCGATCTTGATGGCATGGGCCGGCGGATAGGGGTGTACGCGCACGCGCTGCGGCTCGACGCCATAGAGCCGGGCCAGCGCCACGACGCCCAAGGCCGGCGAGGCCAGCGCCCGGACATAGCCGGCCTCGCTCGCGAACATGAGATCGAAGGACAAGGTCGCCGGCCCGGCATTCTTGCTGCGCACCACCGTGGCGAGGTCGGCGAGCTTCATGCGCTGGCCGTCACGCGGTCTTCTCCACCGTCAGCTTGAGGTCGCGGATGGTCTCCTCGCGCATCACGAATTTCTGGATCTTGCCGGTGATGGTCATCGGGAAGGCGTCGACGAAGCGGATATGGCGGGGGATCTTGTAATGCGCGATCTGGCCCTGGCAGAAGGCGCGGATCTCCTCCGCGTTCGCCCTCTCGCCCTCGCGCAGCTTGATCCAGGCGCAGATCTCCTCGCCGAATTTAGCGTCCGGCACGCCGATCACCTGTACTTCCTGGATCTTCGGATGACGGTACAGGAATTCCTCGATCTCGCGCGGATAGACGTTCTCGCCGCCGCGGATCACCATGTCCTTCAGGCGGCCGACGATGTTGATGTAACCCGCCTCGTCCATGGTCGCCAAGTCGCCGGTGTGCATCCAGCCGGCCGGATCGATCGCCTCGGCGGTCTTGGCCTCGTCCGCCCAATAGCCCCGCATCACCGAATAGCCGCGCGTGCAGAGCTCGCCGGTCGCCCCGCGCGGCACCGCCCGGCCCCCGGCATCGACGATCTTGATCTCCAGATGCGGCTGCACCCGGCCGACCGTGCTGACCCGCCGTTCCAGCGGATCGTCGATTGAGCTTTGCGTCGAGACCGGCGAGGTCTCGGTCATGCCATAGGCGATCGTCACCTGGCCCATGTGCATCTCGTCCACCGCCCGGCGCATCACCGCGATCGGGCAGGGCGAGCCCGCCATGATGCCGGTCCGCAGGCTGGAAAGATCGAAGCTGGCGAATTCGGGGTGGTCGAGCTCGGCGATGAACATGGTCGGCACGCCATAGAGCGCGGTGCAGCGCTCCTCCGCCACCGTCCGCAGCACCGCCAGGGGATCGAACGCCTCCGCGGGATAGACCATGGCGGCGCCATGGGTCAGGGCGCCCAGGTTGCCCATCACCATGCCGAAGCAATGGTAGAGCGGCACCGGAATGCAGATGCGGTCCCCCGCCGAGAGCCGCATCGCCTGGCCCACGAAGAAGCCGTTGTTGAGGATGTTGTGATGCGTCAGCGTGGCGCCCTTGGGGAAGCCGGTGGTGCCGGAGGTGAACTGAATGTTGATGGCGTCGTCGAATTGCAGCTTGCCGGCCAGCTCGGCGAGGCGCGCGTGCTCGGCATTGCCGCCACGTGTCGGCAATTCGCCGAAATTGAGCATGCCGGGCGTCGGTTCCTCGCCCAACCGGATCACCCAGCGCAGGCTGGGCAGCGCCTTGGCCCGCAGCTCGCCCGGTCGCGCGGTTGCCAGTTCCGGCGCCAGGTCGTTGAGGATGGCGAGGTAGTCGCTGGATTTCAACGCGGGTGAGGCAATCAGCGCTTTGCAGCCGACCTTGTTGAGCGCGTACTCCACCTCCGCCCGGCGATAGGCCGGGTTGATGTTGACCAGGATCAGGCCCGCCTTGGCGGTGGCGAACTGCGTCAGCACCCACTCGAAATTGTTCTGCGACCAGACGCCGACGCGCTCGCCGGGTTCCAAGCCCAGCGACAGCAGACCGGCCGCCAGACGGTTCACCTCGCCCTGCAACTCGCCATAGCTCCAGCGAATGCCCTGGTGGCGCACGATCAGCGCCGGCCGCTCGCGGTGACGCTCCACCATGCGGTCGAAATGGGCGCCGATCGTCTCGCCGAGCAGCTTGCTCTCGGACGTGCCGCAATCGTAGGACGCGCTTGCGCTCACCCTCGTCTCCTTGGCAGCCAGCCTCGAAGCATAGTCTAAAGCCGGGGCGGGAAGCGGTCGGGCTCGCCCAGGAAGGCACGGTTCCAGGTCGGGCTGATCAGAATCTCGTTGAGGCAGACATGCGCCGGCATGCGGGCGACGAACAGGATGGTCTCGCCCAGATCCTCCGGTTGCAGCATGCGGGCGCGTTCCTCGGCCGGCAGCACCACCGGCCGCTGGTCCAGGATCGGCGTCGCCACCTCCGCCGGCAGGATGCAGCAGGCGCGGATGCCGTGCTGGAACTCCTCGACGTTGAGCGAATAATTCATGGCCAGCATGGCGTGCTTGGAAGCGGTATAGGCGGCGCCGCTGACATAGGACGGGAAACGGCCGGCCCAGGACGCCACGTTGATGATCAGGCCGTCCCGTTGTCGCCGCATCGCCGGCAGCGCCGCCTGCGCGCAATAGACCGGGCCGTTCAGGTTGACCTCGACGACCTGGCGCCAGGCCTCCGGGGTCAACTGGTTCCAGCGCCGGTTCTTGATGTTGATGCCGGCGTTGTTGACCAGAATGTCGAGCCGGCCGTGCCGGGCCAGGATGGCTTGGGCGGCGGCACTCACCGCGCCGGCATCGGCGATGTCGAGCGCCAGGCATTCGGCCTTGCCGCCGGCCTGCGCGATGGCGGCCGCCGTGTCCGTCAGCGGTTCGGGCCGTCGGCCGCTCAGCACCACAACCGCACCGGCCGTGGCCAACACCCGCGCTCCGGCCTGGCCGATTCCGCTACCGGCCCCCGTCACCCAGGCAACCGTTCCGGTGAGCGACCGCTGCATCGCGTTCAGTTCACCTTGGCCCGCTGCACCGAGGCCTGCAGCACCGGGATCTCATGTTCCTCAAGCGGCTTCATGCGCTGCTTGCGAGCCAAAGCCGCCTCGATATAGGGCGCGAGGTCGCGGGCTTTCCTGGCCTCGCGCTCCGCGCGCTCGGCGGCGAATTGCGGCAACACCTCGGCGCCGAACCGTTCGAGCGACTCGCAGATATGGTGGTGCGTGTTCCGCCCGGCCTGCTGCAGGAATATGATCTGGTCGACGCCCACCTCTTCGTAGGTGCGGATGTGCCGGCTGAATTCCTGCGGTGTGCCGATGCCGGGCGCGGCGTTCAGATTGCGGCCGAGCACCAGGTTGCCGGCCTTGCGCTTTGCCTGGAAGTTGTCCCACATGCGCGAGCGGCCGGGGCGGCTGTCCTCGGCCACCAGCGCGTTGATGGCATAGCCAAAGAACTCGAAGCCCTCCTGGCCGCGCCGCACCGCCTCGTCGCGGTCGGGGTGCAGCGAGAAGGCGGAGACCATGGCGATGTTGGCATTGACCCGGTGGCCGAGCGGCCGGCATTCCTCGCTTCTGATGGTGTTGTAGTAGATGCCCGCCCACTTGACCGCCTCCTCGCGGTCGAGGAACGAAAAGGCGAGCGCGCCCAGGCCCAGGCTGGCCGCGATCTTGATGGTCTCGCGGTTGGTGCAAGCCATCCACATCGGCGGATGCGGCTTCTGCAACGGCTTCGGCAGCACGTTGCGGCAGGGCATGCTGAACGATTGGCCCTCGAAGCCGGGATAGGGCTCCATCACCATCATGTTGGCGATCTGCTCGGCTGCCTCCAGCGACATCGCCCGCTTCTGCTTGGCGGGGATGCCGAAACCGCCGAGTTCGTGCCGGGTGGCGCCCTCGCCGATGCCGAGATCGACCCGACCGTTCGACACCAGGTCGAGGCTGGCCACCACTTCGGCGGTGCGCGCCGGGTGGTTGTAGTTGGCAATCACCTGGCGGATGCCGTGACCCAGGCGGATATGCCTGGTGCGGCCGGCCGCCGCGGCCAGGAACACTTCCGGCGCCGAGCAATGGGAGTATTCCTCCAGGAAGTGATGCTCGACCGCCCAGGCATAGTCGATGCCCAGCCGGTCCGCCAGTTCCACCTGATCGAGCGCCTCGCTGAACAGCCGATGCTCGCCACCTTCCGTCCAGGGCTTCGGCAATTGCAGCTCATAGAACACGCCAAACCGCATCGTCCTCGCCCCCTTGTCGTCGCTCCGCCAAGGCTAGCCGAGCAGGTGGCCGCCGTGAACCCAGGGCCGGCGCGCGGCACGCATGCTGGCGACCGGGCGGGCGGGATCGACTAGGCTCTCGCCATGCAGCCGATGGTCCGCCTGCGCCGCAGTGCGCTCTATATGCCGGGCGCTAACGCCAGGGCGCTGGACAAGGCACGCGGCCTGCCGGCTGACGCGCTGATCCTGGACCTGGAAGACGCGGTGGCGCCCGCCGCCAAGGCGGAAGCCCGCCGCCAGGTGCTGGCGGCGCTTGCCGCCGGCGGCTATGGCCAGCGCGAGGTCGCGGTCCGCGTCAACGGCCTGGACACGCCCTGGGGGAGGGACGATATCGCCGCCATCGCCCGCGCCGGCGCCGACGCGGTGGTGCTGCCGAAAGTGGAAGGTGCCGCCGCCGTGGCCGACTTGCGCCAGCGCCTGGCGACGGCCGGCGCGCCCGCCGACCTGGCACTCTGGGCCATGATCGAAACGCCACGCGGCGTGCTGAAGGCGGCCGAGATCGCCGAGAGCCCGGGCCTTGCCTGCCTGGTGATGGGCACGTCCGACCTCGCCAAGGAGCTGCGTGCCCGGCACACGGCCGATCGCCAGCCCATGCTGACCGCGCTCAGCCTCGTCCTGCTGGCGGCGCGGGCCAACCGATTGGCCGTTCTCGATGGTGTCTTTCTCGACCTGCGGAACGATGCCGGCTTCGCGGCCGCCTGCCGCCAGGGAGTCGAACTCGGCTTCGACGGCAAGACGCTGATCCATCCCTCGCAGATCGCCGCCGCCAACGCGGCCTTCGGGCCGTCGCCCGAGGCGGTTGCGGAGGCCCGGCGCATCGTCGCTGCCTTCGCCGAGGTCGAGGCGGCGGGCAAGGGCGTCGCGGTGCTGGACGGCCGGCTGATCGAGAACCTGCACATGGCCGAGGCGCGCCGGCTGCTGGCGCTGGCGCAAGCCGTCGAGGACGGTTAGCGCGGTGTCCGATCAGATGGCATCGTGATCAGCGATCCAGTTGATCGGAGCCCACCGCGCTGCGATCATGGTTGTAGGGCAATGGCTTCCGTTCAAACCGAACATGCCGGTTCGATTTGAACGGAAATTGCCCTATACGAAGCGCGCGGCGACCCGGCCCAGGCCGACGATCTCGGTCTCCGCCAGGCAGGGGCCGGTCAGCCATTCGACCTTGACCAGGCTGCCGGTGGAGACGACTTCGCCGGCCTTGAGGGGCTGGTCGAGTGCAGCCAGGCGATTGGCGAGCCAAGCGAGTGCCGCCAGGGGATGGCCCATGACGTCGGCGCCCCGGCCTTCGCCGGTTGGCCGGCCGTCGACATAGGTGCGGCCGACAGCGGCCGGCAGATCGAAGTCCTGCCAGTTCCGCCGCTCCTCGCCCAGCACCACGGCGACCTGGAAGAAATCGTCGGCGATCAAGGTTGGCGCGCCCAGGGCGCGAAAATCCTGGTAGCGGTTGTCGACCACTTCCATCGCCGCGGCAATGCTGGCGACAAAGGGCCGGATGCTGTCGGCGGTATGGTTGACGCCGGTCGGCAGGTCGCGGCCCAGGCGCACGGCGATCTCGCACTCGATGCCCGGCTTCAGGGTGGCGCCGGCGGCGAACTCGGCGCGACCGCGATAAAGGTTGCTGGCCAGAACCCCGCCGGCGCACGGCGTCGGGATGCCCAGCAGATCCTGCATGACCTTGGTGGTGCAGGCGATCTTCCAGCCAACCCGCGGACCGCGCCCGGCCGCGGCAAGGCGCCGGGCCAGGGCGAACTGCGCGGCATAGCCTGCTGCTTCGTCGGCCGGCCGGCAATCGGCTGGCAGCGCCTCGACCGGCCGCATGGTCAGCCGCGCCGCCGCCAGTCGTTCCGCCGCCCGTTCCGCCGCCGACATCGCTTAGCCCTTGGCCGACTTCAGGTAATTCGGCCGGGCGAACGCGGCAAGGTGCATTTCCGGATTGTAATAGCGGGTCTTGAGCCGGGCCGCGGCGAAGCGGCGTTTGAGCGTGGCCAACGAAACGGCGGTGATGTCGCGTCCCGGCGACGCCCAGCCCATCGCCATGTGGCCGCCGTAGTAGGTCGGCACGGCGGCGAAGTAGAAGCCGGAATGGCCAAACAGCTTGGCCCGCGCGCGGCCGGTACTGAAGAATTCCTCGCGCTGGAAGAACGGCACGCCGTTCTGGGTGACGACGATGCCGTCCGCCTTCAGACAACGTTTGCAGTTGCGATAGAAGGCGTCGCGGAACAGCACCTCGCCCGGCCCCATGGGGTCGGTCGAGTCGATGATCATCACATCGAACCGTTCGTCGGTGCTCGCCATGAATTGCGCGCCGTCGCCGACAACGAGTTCGGCCCGCCTGTCCTCGAATGCCCCCGCCGACAGGCTTGGCAGATGCCGGCGGCAAAGCTCTACGACCTCGCCGTCGATTTCCACCATGACCGCCCGCTTGACCCGCCGGTGGCGCAGCGTCTCACGCAGGATGCCGCCGTCGCCGCCACCGACGATCAGCACGCGCGTCGCCCGCCCATGCGCCAGGATCGGCACATGCGTCATCATCTCGTGATAGACGAATTCATCGGCTTCGGTGGTCTGGCAGATGCCGTCCAGCGTCAGCACGCGGCCCAACATCGGGTTCTCGAACACCGTCACCGCCTGGAACGGGGTGCGGCCCTTGTGGAGTTCCCGCTTGATCTCGAACGCTTGCTGGACGTGCGTGTAGAGCTTCTCGCGAAACCAGCTCATATCACCAGGCCGCGCTTCACTTCCGACACGCGCACGTCGCGTGGCCGGAAGGCGGCGCGGAGCACCGGGATCGCCTTGTAGGCATCGCAACCGCCGCACACGAAGACATCGAGCGCGGCATAGCCGCATTCGGGCCAAGTGTGGATGCTCATATGCGATTCCGCCAGCACCGCCACGCCCGAAATGCCGCCATTCTCGGAGAAGTGGTGCAGGTCGATGCGCAGCAGCGTGGCGCCGACCGCGGCCACGGCATCGCGCAAGGTGGTCTCGACATGCGACAGGTCGTCAAGCCGTTCGGCTTGCCAAATGTCGATCAGCAGATGCGTGCCGGCGTAACGCAGGCCATCCTTCGCGACGAAGTGTGAGGTATCGGTATCAACCGCCGAGGGGAGCTGGACGACAGCGAGCTTCTTGGCCAAGGCCAGGCCCTCCCTTAGCAGACAACACGCGAACCGCCTCGCGCCGGCAGACAAGGCCGCGTGCTATATAGCTGCGGATCGTCATAATCAAGAACCCGGAGCCGAAAAAGCAACCGTTCGGGGCATTTTTTCTGGCCGCGGCGTTCAGCCCTCGCCAACCAGGCGCAACCGCCGTCGCTCGATCAGCTCCAGTGCTGCGTCCAGGCTGGCGGCGGTGCCGAGAAGCTGGCCGGGCGCGCTCACCTGGAAACGGCCTTGTCGCTTGCCGGGCTTGGCCCGTTTCAGGATGCGGTAGAGCGGCATCTGGGCGAGCCGGCCGTAGATCGCGAATTCGGCGCCGCGTTCGTCCCAGCCGATGGCATAGTCGAGCCACTCGCCGGCCATCACCTGACGGCTGTAGAGGTCGAGAATGCGCTGCAATTCGCGCCGGTCGAAGAAGGTGCCCGCCCGCTCCATCGGACCGCCGGACCGGGCCCAGTTCCGGCGGTCGGCCCGCTCGAAGGGAATGAACTCCGCCATTGGGGCCGCTCGCCTCCCGCCTAGCCATCCGGGCGGCCTGGTTCGCCCGCGCTTGGCAAAACTGTAACCATTGCCCGGCGGGCAAGACAACCGGTAAGCGGCGGCCGGTCGGCCGGGAGTTTTTTTGGCGCCGCCGCAATGTTGCCGCAAAGCCGACGAGCCGGCGCCAAGATCGTCCCGCATCTTCGCCGCTGTGGGTGACCCCCATGGAAAGCGGGCCGCCGCCGCGAGCCCCACGCCCCCCGGAAGCCGTAGCGGGGGCGGCCCGTCTCTTCCGCCATCTTTCCTTCCTGCTTCCAAGGTGCTCCGTTAGACTTCGGTCCGACGGAGCACTTCGGCTTTTGGGGGCGGCGGTGCGGCTCTACGATCTCACCTTCGGCGAGGATCGCCGGCCAAGTCCGTATTGCTGGCGAACCCGCATGGCGTTGGCGCACAAGCGGCTTGCCTGCGAGGTCCAGCCGGTCGGCTTTTCCGAGATCAAGTCGATTGCCGGCGGCGGGTACCGGACGGTGCCGGTATTGCAGGACGCCGGGCGGGTCGTGAGCGACAGCCAGGCGATCGCCGATTACCTGGAGGAGACCTATCCCGCCCGGCCGACCCTGTTCGGCGGGGCGCCCGGCCGTGCCCTGGCGCTGTTCGTGCATCATTGGGTGCTGGGCATCCAGGCACAGATCTTCCCATTGATCTGCCACGACCTGCTGAAACACGTGCTGCCGGCCGACCAGGCCTATATCCGCGAGAGCCGCGAGAAGCAGCTGGGCCGCCGGCTGGAGGACGCGCAGGCCGAGCGCGACGGCAAGCTGCCGGCGTTTCGCGCCAACCTGGAGCCGCTGCGGGCGACGCTGCGGGGCCAATCCTATGTCGCGGGCGAGCGGCCCATGTATGCCGACTACATCGTCTTCGGCCCCTTCCAGTGGTCGCGCAGCGTGAGCCCCTACCGGCTGCTGGCGGAGGACGATCCGATCCGGGACTGGTTCGGCCGCATGCTGGATCTGCACGACGGCCTGGGCCGGCGCTCACCCGGTTACGACTGAGGGACACGCGATGCAGGAACCGCTGTTGATCGACAAGGCGGCACTGTTCGACGGCGCCAAGGCGCATCCCCCGGGGCTGGCCGTGCTGGTGCAGGAGGGCCGCGTCCGCCGCATCGCCCCCGTGGGCGAATTCCTCGGCTTTGCCGGACAGCGGCTGGATGCGGCCGGCGCCACGCTGTTGCCGGGACTGATCGACTGCCACGTGCATCTCTGCCTGGGCGCCGAGGGCGATCCGGGCACCGCGCTCGACAAGTTGGCGCCGGGCCAGGTGGCGATTCGCGCGCTGGAGCGGGCGCAGGCCACGCTGGCCGGTGGCATCACCGCGATCCGCGACTGCGGCGGCAAGGACTATCTCGAATTCGCCGCGCGCGATGCCTGCAACGCCGGCCGGTTCCTGGGTCCGACCGTCCGCGCCTCCGGTCGCGTCATCTGCATGACCGGCGGGCACGGCAACCGCATGGGCCGCATCGCCGACGGTGTCGCGGACGTGGTCAAGGCCGTGCGCGAACAGATCCATGCCGGTGCCGACCTGGTGAAGATCATGGCGACGGGCGGCGTCATGACCCCCGGCGTCAATCCGGAGGATGCGCATTACTCGCCCGAGGAACTGGCCGCCGGCATCGCCGAGGGCAAGCGCTTCAACCGCAAGGCGGCCAGCCATGCGCAGGGCGCGCTGGGCATCCGCAACGCGGTTCTGGGCGGCATCGATTCCATCGAGCATGGCATCTATCTCGACGACGAGTGCATCGCCCTGATGCTGCAACGGCGCGTCTACCTGGTGCCGACGGTGGCGGCGCTCAACAACATCCTGGCGATGCGCGAACACGGCATCCCCGCCTATGCGGTCGAGAAGGTTGACCGCGCGGCCGAGGCGCACAAGCGCTCGATCAAGGCGTTCTACAAGGCCGGCGGCTTGATCGCCATGGGCACCGATGCCGGCACGCCCTACAACCGCCACGGCGAGAACGCGCGCGAGCTGGAATACATGGCGGAACTCGGCATCGCGCCCGGCGATGCGCTGCGGTTCGCCACCGCCAACGGCGCCGATCTGATCGGCCTCAAGGATGAAGGCCGCATCGCCGAGGGTGCCGCGGCCGACCTGCTGCTGGTCGACGGCGATCCGCTGGCCGATATCGCGCGAGCCGCCCGGCGCCAGCATCACCGTTTGGTGCTGAAGCGCGGCCGAGCGGTGTTGGCGACGGCCTTGCAGGCGGGCGCGGCGGCGCCCGCCGCGCTGGCGGCGTTCTGAGGCCGTTTGCCGGCCGGGCTGCCGCGCCTGACCTTCGTGCTGGGCGGCGCGCGTTCGGGCAAGAGCGCCTTTGCCGAGCGTCTGCTGGAAGCCGCGCCGGGCGAGCTTGTGTATCTGGCCACCGGTCAGGCAGGCGATGCCGAGATGGCCGAACGTATCGCCCGACACCGTGCCAGACGCGGCACGCGGTGGCGTACCGTGGAAGCCCCGCTCGACCCGGCGGCCGCGTTGCACGCCGTGACGGGACCCGTGCTGCTCGACTGCCTGACCCTGTGGCTCAGCAACCGGATGGCGGCGGGCGGCGATCAGGACGCCGCGGAAGCGGCCTTGCTGGCGGCGTTGGCGGCGGCGCGCGGCCCGATAGCGGTCGTCTCCAACGAAGTCGGGCTTGGCATCGTTCCGGCCAATGCCCTGGCGCGGGCCTTCCGGGACCGGCTGGGGCGGCTGAACCAGCGGGTGGCGGCGTCGGCCGAGCGCGTGGTGTTCCTGGCCGCCGGCCTGCCGCTGCTGCTCAAGGACCCGGGCGCCGGCTGATGCTGTTCGACGCCTACGTCGTGGTCGACTGGAGCGCCGCGAGCGTGCCGCGCCAAGGGACCGACAGCATCTGGTTCGCGGCGTTCGAGCGCCGGAGCGGCGGGCTGGTGCGGCGCGCGCTCGCCAACCCGGCCACCCGCCACGCCGCCGGGGCAGCTCTGTTGGCGCTGCTGCAGGGGCTCTCGGCACGGCGCCGGCGCGTGCTGGTGGGCTTCGACTTTCCCAATGCCTATCCGGCCGGCTTCGCGGCGGCCGCCGGCTTTCCCGGGCCGCCCTGGCGGGCCGTATGGGACGGCCTCGCCGGATTGCTGCAAGACGCGCCGCAGAACGCCAACAACCGCTTCGCGCTGGCGGCCGGGCTCAACCGGCGCATCGCCGGCGGCGGCTTTCCCTTCTGGGGCCACCCGCATCAGCATGCCGGCCGCTATCCCGGCCTCGCGCCGAAGAAGCCCGCCGGCTATGGCCAAGGCAACCGGCTGGCCGAGCGCCGCCTGTGCGAGCGTTACGTGCCGCGCACCAAACCGTGCTGGCAGTTGGCGGGCAACGGTTCGGTCGGCGGCCAGGCGCTGACCGGGATTCCGGCCAAGCGCCGGCTGTGGCGGGCGCTGGTACCCAACGCCGCGGTGTGGCCGTTCGAGACCGGCCTGGCAGCGGCCCGCGAACCGGCCATCGTGCTGGCCGAGGTCTATCCCTCGCTCGCCGCCTTCGCCGCCGAGCGGCACGCCGTCAAGGACGCCCGGCAGGTGCTGGCGGCGGCCCGGCTGCTGGCGGCGCGCGATGACGATGGCCAATTGGTCCGCGACCTTTCCGGACCGCCGGAATTGACCGCCGCCGAACGGCGGCTGGTGGAACGCGAGGAAGGCTGGATCCTGGGCGCCGGCACCTTCGCGACATGCGGCAGCCGGCCACGATGACCGGGCGGATGCGGCCGGCCGGCGATCCGCTGGGCCTGACCATGGTGCTGACCGCGGCGATCTTCCTGGGTCTTGCCGTGGCCCTGTCGCGGCTGGCCTATGGCGGCGGCAGCAACGGACTGACCGTGGCCTTGATGCGGGCGACGGTCGGCGCGGCCTGCCTTTTCCTGTTCTGCCGCGCCACCGGCCGGCGGCTCCTGCCGGCGCGCCGCGACGTCCTGCATGTCGGCGGCAACGGCGTGCTGGCGCTGACGATGTATTACGGCAATATCGGCGCGGTCGAGTTCATCGCCGTCGGCTTGGCGGCGCTGCTGTTCTTCACCTATCCGCCTCTGGTGGCGGCGCTGGGCTGGCTGAGCGGGCGCGAAAGGCTGACGGCGCTCAGGTGCATGGCTGTGGCGACCGCCTTCCTGGGCCTGGCCGTGATGCTGGGCGTGTCCTTCCAGGCGGTCGACCTACGGGGCGTGGCGCTGGCCCTGGCGGCGGCCCTGGGTGCCGCGATCAACGCGCTCTGGGTGGTGCACCTCCTGCGCCATGTGGACGGCGCGGTGATCGGCTTTCACATGTGCTGGATCGCCGGCCTGATCATGTGGCTGGCGGTGCCGGCGGCGGGACTGCTCGACTGGCCGGAAACCGCCGGCGGCTGGTTCGGCCTAGGGGCCGTGGTGGCGCTGCAGATGCTGGGCGTGCCCACCTATATCGTCGGCATGCAACGGGTCGGCGCGCTGAAGAGCGCGATGTTCGCCAATGTGCAGCCGGTGGTCTCCATCGTCGTCGCCTATGTCCTGTTCGCCGAACTCCTCAGCCCGCCGCAATTCCTGGGCGGCGCCCTGGTGCTGGGCGGCATCTGGACCATGCAATGGGCCGACCGCCGGCGGTGGGCGGGCCGCCCTTAGCTGCACTTGGAATAGCCGCAAGCGGTGCAGGTGTCGCAGTTCTCCAGCCGCACGATTGCCTGCTGGCCGCAGCGCGGGCAGCCGCGCAGGCGACCGGCGGCGCCGCGCGCCGGGTTGCCGCCCGCCTCGGCCGCCTGTCTGGCCGGCAGCGCCTGCGCCTCGGCATCGCGGCGAATGAAGCCGATGTCGAGCATGTGCTTCTCGATCACCTCGCCGATCGCCGCCAGCAAGGACGGCACGTAATGCCCGCCCAGCCACTGGCCGCCGCGCGGGTCGAACACCGCCTTCAGTTCCTCCACCACGAAGGACACATCGCCGCCGCGCCGGAACACCGCCGAGATCATCCGGGTCAGCGCCACGGTCCAGGCGAAATGCTCCATGTTCTTGGAGTTGATGAACACCTCGAACGGCCGGCGGCGGCCGTCCTGCACGATGTCGTTGAGCGTGATGTAGATGGCGTGATCGGATTCCGGCCAGTTTAGCTTGTAGGTGGCGCCGGGCAGCACCTCGGGCCTAGCCAGCGGCTGAGTCATGTAGACGACGCCGCCCGCCTCGTAGCGGTCGCGCGGGCGCGGCGTCTCGTCCGGCAACGGCAGTTCCGGCTCGGTCGCCTCCTCCGGTTCCTTGCGCGCTTGCAGCACCGCCCCCGTCACCTCGTTCGGCCGGTAGGTGGTGCAGCCCTTGCAGCCGAGCTCGTAGGCCTGCAGGTAAATGTCCTTGAAGTCCTCGAAGGCGATGTTCTCGGGGCAGTTGATGGTCTTGGAGATCGAGCTGTCGACGTATTTCTGCACCGCCGCCTGCACGCGCAGATGGCCGGCCGGCGCCAGCCCCTGCGCGTCGACGAAATAGTCGGGCAGCCGCGCCGCCTCGCCGAACATGCGGCGGAACAGGCGGTAGGCGTAGTCGCTGACCGGCTCCTCGCGCCGGCTGCCGTCGGGCATCAGGACATAGCGGCTATAGGCGAAGCTGAATACCGGTTCGAGCCCGCTCGACACATTGTCGGCCAGGATCGAGATGGTGCCGGTCGGCGCGATCGAGGTGAGGAGCGCGTTGCGGATGCCGTGCCGGCCGATCGCTTCGCGCACATCGCCGTCCAGTTCCGCCACCGTCTCGCCGGCGAGATAGGCCTCGGGCTCGAACAGCGGGAAGGCGCCCTTTTGCCTGGCCAACTCGACCGAGGCGAGATAGGCGCTGCGCCTCAGCGCCGAGAGCCAGCTTTCGATCAGTTCCAGCGAGCGGCGCGAGCCATAGCGGGCGCGACACAGGATGAGCGCGTTGCCCAGGCCGGTGACGCCTAGCCCCATGCGGCGCTTGGCCTTGGCTTCCTGCTCCTGCTGCGGCAGGGGAAAGCGCGACAGGTCGATGGCGTTGTCCAACATGCGCACGGCCAACCGACTCAGCCGCTCGAGCTCGCCCAGGTCCAGCTTGGCCGCCTCGCTGAACGGCTCGCGCACCAGCCGGGCCAGGTTGATCGAACCCAACAGGCAGGCGCCATAGGGCGGCAGCGGCTGCTCGCCGCACGGATTGGTTGCGCGGATGGTCTCGCAATAATGGAGGTTGTTGCGGCGGTTGATGCGGTCGATGAAGATCACGCCGGGTTCGGCATAGCCATAGGTCGCGCGCATGATCTTGTCCCACAATTCGCGCGCGCCCACCGTCTTGAAATGCGTGCCGGCGAAGGTCAGCGGCCAGGGCTGGTCCTGCTTGACCGCGGTCATGAAGGCATCGCTCGCCAGCACCGAGAGATTGAACATGCGCAGGCGGCCCGGCTCGCGCTTGGCCTCGACGAAGGCCTCGATGTCGGGATGGTCGCAGCGCAAGGTCGCCATCATGGCGCCGCGCCGGTGGCCGGCGCTCATGATGGTGCGGCACATGGCGTCCCACACGTCCATGAAGCTGAGCGGGCCCGAGGCGTCGGCGCCCACGCCCCTGACCGGCGCGCCCTTGGGCCTGAGGCTGGAGAAGTCGTAGCCTATGCCGCCGCCCTGCTGCATGGTCAGCGCGGCTTCCTTCAGATGCTCGAAGATGCCGCCCATGTCGTCGGGGATGCCGCCCATGACGAAGCAGTTGAACAGCGTCACCCGCCGCTCGCTGCCGGCGCCGGCGATGATGCGGCCGGCCGGCAGGAAGTGGAAGGCCGCCAGCGCCGAATAGAACGGCTCGACCCAGGCCTCGGGTTCCGCTTCGACCGCGGCCAAGGCCGTCGCCACCCGCCGCCAAGTGTCCTCGATCGCGCGGTCGATGGGCGAGCCGTCCGGGCCCTTCAGCCGGTATTTCATGTCCCAGATCTGCTGCGCGATCGGCGCCACCGCATCCATGCCGAACCTCACCCGATGGTGCGCAGTCTAGGCGGGACACTCGGTCCGGTCAATGAATGTTCGCGTTATGTTTCTCCAGGATTTCGGTGGCAAATCATTGAGTTCATTAATTTTTCCCACAATCCCCAGGGTTCGACGGGAGGTGACCCCGGGGGCACTTGTGCACAGTCCATTCCAATCCCGGCCGGGGATAAACCGGCCTGCCAGCCGCCGTTCAACCCTTGCTGGGATGGTGGCGCATCCAATGCCGGGCGATGTCGATCCGGCGCGTCACCCATACGCCGTGATGCGCCATCACATGGTCGAGGGAGCGTTCCAGGCCGACCGCGCGCATCGGCTGGCCGGTGATGCGGTTATGCAGGCCGACCGACATCATCGCGGGCCGCGTCCGTCCTTCCCGGTACATCAGGTCGAAGGCATCCTTCAGCATTTCGAAGAACTGCCAGCCGGTGCCGACGCTGCCCAGCGGGAACTTCGCGTCGTTGTTGGCGACGGTATAGGGCACCACCAGATGCGGCTTGCCGGCGGCGGTTGTCCAGTGCGGCAACTCGTCGTTGTAGCAGTCGCTGTCGTAGAGGAAACCGCCTTCCTCGGCGACGAGGCGCCGGGTGTTGAGGCCGGGTCCATAGCGGCAATACCAGCCAAGCGGCCGTTCGCCGACGCTTGCCTGCAACGAGCCGATGGCCTTGCGGATATGCTCGCGCTCGGTCGCCTCGTTGAGCTGGTAGTGGTTGATCCAGCGCCAGCCATGGCAGCAGACGTCGTAACCCGCCGCCTTGATGGCGGCGGCGGCCGGCGGGTGGCGCTCCAGCGCCAACGCGCAGCCGAACACCGTCAGACGCGGGAGCCGTATTCGAACATGCCCTCCGCCGCCAGGTCGCGGCCCTTGATGCCGGAGGGGAAGGTGCCGAGTTCGGTCAGCGTCGCCTCGGAAAATCCGTTGCCGTCGGGCACCGAATATTCCGAACCTTCCTCGTAGTTCAGCACCAGGTTGAGTGCCAGGCGCGCGCCGGCTGGCTGAACACCGCGATCCGGGCCCGCCCTATGTCATCCGCCGCTATGACGGCCGCTGGGTGCGCATCACCGAGCAGCGCACCTCGGACGGCGGCCTGGTCGGCATTCGCAGCGACGTGACCGACCTGGTGGAACGCGAGCGCGTGGCCAGGCTGGCGCGCGAGGAACTGCTCGATGCGGTCGAGGTGATCGAGGAAGGCTTTGCGCTCTACGACGCGGCGGACCGTCTGGTATTGTGCAACAGCTACTACCGCGACCGCATCGCGCTCGATCCGGCGGTCCTGGTGCCGGGCAAGAGCTTCGCCGAGATCGCCGCCGCCGGCGCCTATAGCGGGCGCATGGTGGGCGCCACCGGCCGCGAGGAGGCCTGGCTGGCGGAAACCGTGGCACAGCACCGGCGGCTGCGGTGCAACGTGCTGCAGCAGCGCGACGACGGTCACTGGTTCCGCATCAACGAACGGCGCACCAAGGCGGGCGGCACGGTCGTCAGCTACGTCGACATCACCCAACTGGTGGAAGGGCAGCGCCTGCTGCAGACCGTGATCGACACCGTGCCGGCGGTGATCAACGTCAAGGACCGCGAGCTGCGTTACCAGTGGATGAACCGCTACCAGGCCAACGCCTACAACCTCGATCCGCGCGCGGTGTAGGGTCGCCGGGCCGGCGAATGGCTGGGCGCGGAGGGCGGCGAGACCACCGAGCGGCTGGACCGCGAAGTGGTCACCACGGGCAAGGCGACCGGCTTCTCGGAACAGGTCTTTGTCGACGCGGCCGGGCGCTATCGCCGGTGGTGGATGGCCAAGGCGCCGATGCCGGCGCCCGACGGTTCGGTCGAGCGCATCGTCACCGTGGTGCTCGACATCACCGAACTGGTGCAGGGCCGGCTGCTGCTGCGGACCGTGCTGGATACCGCGCCAGCCGTGATCAACGTTAAGGACCGCGACCTGCGCTACCAGTTGAAGAACCGCTACCAGGCGGAACTTTACGGCCTCGATCAGTCGGCGGTGGTGGGGCGGAAGGCGGTCGAGGTGATCGGCGCGCAAGCGGCGGCGGTCACCGACCGGCACGACCGCGCAGTGATCGCCGGCGGCAAGCCAAGCGGCTTCATCCAGCAGGTATTTCCCAATTTTGACCGGCCGCGAGCGGCATTGGTGGGCCGCCAAGGCGCCGATCAAGTGTCCGGACGGCGCGGTCGAACGCGTCGTCACGGTGGCGCTCGACGTGAGCGAGCTCCGCCAGCTGCAGCAGGCGCGCGCCAACCTGGCCCGTTACTTCCCGCCCAACCTGGTCGACCTGCTGGCCAACCAGAGCGAACCCTTGGGTCCGGCGCGCAGCCAGACCGTCGCCGTGCTGTTCGCCGATCTGGTCGGCTTCACCCATTTCTGCGAACAGGCTCCGCCGCGCGAGGTCTTTTCCATGCTGCGCGAGTATCAGGCGTTGATGGGCGAGCAGGTGTTCGCCTGGTCCGGCACGTTGGACAAGTATACCGGCGATGGCCTGATGGCGACGTTCGGCACGCCGGATGCGGGTGCGGACGACGCCTGCCGGGCACTGGCATGCGCTTTCGCCATGCGGTCGGCGCTGCGGCAATGGAACGCGCGACGAGCGGAGCTGGGCGAAGCAACGCTGGCCGGCAGCTTCGGCCTGCATTATGGCCGCGCGCTGATCGGCAATATCGGCGACGAGCGGCGCCTGGAATTCGCGGTGATCGGCGATACCGTCAATGTCGCGAGCCGGCTGGAACGGCTGGCGCGCCGGCTCGCCGCCGACATCGTGGTCAGCGAGGCGACCAGCGCGTCGGCGGCCGCCGCGCCCGCCGCCGCGGCGATGCTGGACGCCCTGACGCCGGTTGGCCCGCAGGCCCTCGACGGGCGCGAGGAACTGGTGGCGGTGCGGCTGGCGCTGGCCCCGCCGGGTGATGACGCTCGGTTCTAGAGCCATTTTGGCTTGAGATTACGCATAACCGGCATGACTGAAGAAGTTCTGGCATTCGGCCGCTGAGAAAGTGTCGAGGATGGCGCCGATTCTGTCCCAGAGCTCCGGGATGGATCGTTCGGCAGCCTTTCGCAGATGTGCTTTGAGCTTGGCGAAGGCCTGCTCGATCGGATTGAAGTCCGGCAAATAAGGCGGCA